>JAGCDF010000011.1 GCA_017651225.1 Bacteroidales bacterium | reverse complement strand
TTGGCGATCAGCGGAATGTACAGCAACATGATCAGGAACGAGAGGGGTGAAGCAAGCACCAGCGGCATGGCCAGGAAAAGGACGGTCGTCGCCATGTACATCGGATGCCGGACGACTCCATAAAGCCCCGTGTCGATGACCTTCTGATTCTCCTGCACTTCGATGGTTCGGGACAGGTAGGTGTTCTCCCGCAAAACTTCCGCGTAGAGCAGATAGCAGATCAGGAAAAGACCTGCCGATACCCAAACGGCCCAGTCAGGCAGCACGCACCAGCCAAAACGCCAATTTAAGCCCGCCACGACAAACGCGGCGACAAACAGGAGGCCGCTGAGTTTGACGACCGTCTTCTGCTCCTTCTCTTCTTCTTTGGCATTCAGCCGCTTGCGGAGCAGTTCCGGATTCTTCGCCATCATGACCAGGCCGGCACAGAACATCGGCACAAGCAGGATGCCCATCAGCAGCCAAGCCTGCCAATACTGAAACGACCCCGCCGGCAGGAAAAGCAACAGGCCGATAACGATCACCCCAAGCAGAAACTTGCCGATAGCTTGCAGGAAGAGTCCGTCCTTGTCCATGGTTGTTTTATCTCCGTCTCTTTCAGCACTTCGTATCCTACTACCGCTCAAATTTAAATGCAAACTCCGGTTCGCAGCACGTCCTCGTACAACGGAGACGGATGTCTCTGGTCTATCAGAACAGGCTCGATCAACGTGTTAACATTCCAGGTAAGCGACCACAATAATGCGGATGCCTTTAGGAAATCGTCTTTCACCTCAGGGACAACCACGGCCACGTCGATATCACTGTCGGGGCGGGCCTTGCCTTTACTATAGGAGCCGTACAGGTAAACGGTAGCAGAACCGAAATGCTCCAGCACAAGTGTCTTATACTGCCGTACAGCCGCTATAACATCTCTTTTACCCATTGCTGCACCTCCTTTGTTTTAGAGAGAATCTCCTGACACTTCTCTGCGGATAACGATTCTCCGATTGCATGCTTATAGGACGGATAACGTGCTTCGATATCCAACATATAACCACCTGCCGGTACGAAACATCGCATCGGCAGTATCCAGATCATAATCGGATAACTCTGTCCAATATTTGACTTTGTCCAAGTCCATAACTATCGCAAAGATACGATATTTTACGAAAAAACCGGAAAATCTTTCGACTTTCCGGCTGTAGTAGCGGGAGGCGGACTCGAACCACCGACCTCCGGGTTATGAGCCCGACGAGCTACCAACTGCTCTATCCCGCGATGTTTGGGACTGCAAAGGTAGCAATTATTTTTAAATCTCCAAACTTTTGAGATTCGCCGGTCGGGGCCGGCGAATGACGGAGATTACCGGACGTCGATGTCGGTGTCGAGGCGGGCGTAGACCTGCGGCTGGGAGACGCGACGCAGGGACTTGACCAGCGCGCTGTCGTTGCCCTTGTCGCCGCCGAGCAGATCCAGGATCTGGTCCATCGGGGAAGCCGGGGCGGGATAACCCTTGACATTCCACTTCTCCAGGTCGCCATCGCCGGCCGCGACGGCGGCGTAGTGGATGGCGTCCTCGAGGGTGCCGATCTCATCGACGAGGTTGATCTTGAGGGCGTCGGCGCCGGTCCACACGCGGCCCTGGCCGATGGCGTCCACGGTCTCCTTGGGGATGCCGCGGCCCTCGGACACGATCAAGGTGAAGCGGTCGTAGACGGCCTCGATGCCGGTCAGCATGAAGTCGTACTCGTCCTTGTCGAACGGGCGCATCAGGCCCAGCATGTCGCCGTGCTTGTGGGAGGTGACGCTTTCCACGCCCACGTGGGCGATGTCGTTCACCGCCTTGGAGAAGTCGGGGATGAGACCGAACACGCCGATGGAGCCCGTGAGGGTGGCGGCATCGGTGAAGATCTTGTTGCAGTTGTTGGAGATCCAGTAGCCGCCGGAGGCAGCGTAGGCGCCGTAGGAGGCCACGACGGGCTTCTCGGCCTGGAGTTTGTCGAGGGCGGCCTTGATCTTCTCGGAAGCGGTCACGGAACCGCCCGGGGAATTGACGCGGAGCACCACGGCCTTGACCGTGGAGTCGGCGCACACCTTCTTGATGACCTTGGCGAAGCGGTCGCCGGCGATCTCGGACTTGCCGCTGCCGTCGATGATTTCGCCGTCGGCGTAGATGACGGCAATCTTCTGCTTGGCCTTGGACGGGGTCAGCTTGGCGGCGGCGTAGTCGGACAGGCTCATCCACTTGATATCTTTGTATTTATCCACGACCGCGAGGGCGGCAAGCTTCTCCTCCAGGGCGTCCTGGTCCAGGAGCTCGTCGGCAAGACCGTAGGTCAGGAAGTCCTCCGGCAGGCGGAGCTTGAGGCCGGAGATGGTCTCGTCCAGCTGCTCCACGCTGATGCCGCGGGCCTCGGCGATGGTGCTGCCGAGCGTCTCCCACATCGAATCGATCATGCGCTGGTACTGCTCGCGGTTCTCGGGGCTGGCGCTGCCGCGGGTGTACATCTCGCCGGCGGACTTATACTTGCCGTGGCGGATGAGCTGCATGTTCACGCCCACGCGCTTGAGCAGGTCGCCCAGGAAGTACATCTGGGTGCCGACGCCCGTGAACTGAGGCGTGAGCCCGAGATAAGGAGCCATATAGATTTTATCGGACACGGACGCCAGGTAGTAGGTGGCCGCGCCGGGATTCTCCATGAAAGCGACGACGGGCTTGCCGCTCGCGGCGCGGAAATGCGCCAGCGCTTCGCGCAGCTCGCCGAGGTTGGTCACGCCGGTGGCGTTGCCGTCGGTGCGCAGGTAGATGAACTTGACGGCAGGGTCCGTGGCGGCGGCGTTGACGGCCTGCACGGCATCCCAGATGCCGAGGATGTCGGGCGTCTCCATGCTGCCGCCCATGATCAGGGTCGTCGGATCCATGTTGCCGAAGGGGCTGCCTTCCTGCGTCTGCTCGCCGATGACGAGGTCGCCCAGATCAATCTTGAGCACACCGGACTTGGGCAGGACAGGCTTGGTGCTGCCGGCCGCGGCCATCGAGCCTATCATCCCGAAAGTCAGGATGAAGCAGATGATTCCCATGAGGAAGAGGCCGCAAATCACGGCCAGGACCATTTTTACAAAATCTTTCATGACAAAAAATCGATAATTTCACAAAAGTAGGTAAATTTGCAGAATATTTCAAAGACTGATGGCACAGAAACCTTCCATACCCAAGGGGACCCGCGACTTCGGCCCGCAGGAGACCGCCGAGCGCAATTACATCTTCGACACGATCCGCTCCGTTTTCAAGACTTTCGGCTACGCCCAGATTGAGACGCCCGCGATGGAGAACCTGTCCACCCTGCTCGGCAAGTACGGCGAGGAGGGCGACAAACTCCTGTACCGGATCCTCAACTCCGGCGACGCCTTCGCGGACGTAGACATGTCCCGGCCGCTGACCCCACAGGTGTGCGAGAAGGGCCTTCGCTACGACCTCACGGTGCCGTTCGCCCGCTTCGTGGTGCAGCACCAGAATGAGCTCTCCTTCCCCTTCAAGCGCTTCCAGATCCAGCCGGTCTGGCGCGCCGACCGCCCGCAGAAAGGCCGCTACCGCGAATTCTACCAGTGCGACGTGGACGCCATCGGCTCCCGCAGCCAGCTGTGCGAGCTGGAGCTGGTCCAGATCGTGGACAAGGTCTTCGAGCAGCTGGGCGTGCGGGTGCTCATCAAGATCAACAACCGCAAGGTCCTGACGGGCCTCGCGGAGATCTGCGGCTTCCCCGACAAGGTCGTGGACATCACGGTCGCCATCGACAAACTGGACAAGATCGGCCTGGACGCCGTCAAAGACGAGATGCGCGAGAAGGGCCTCACCGACGCCGCCATCGCCGTGCTCGAGCCGGTGCTGACGCTGAGCGGCTCGAACGCCGAGAAGCTCGCGCAGATGCGCGCCATCATGGGCGCCTCCGAGACGGGCCTGAAGGGCCTGGACGAGCTCGAGGAGCTGTTCGGATTCATCGAGGCCGCGGGCATCAAGACCCCGGCCGAGATCGACCTCTCCCTCGCGCGCGGCCTTAATTACTATACGGGCGCGATCTTCGAGGTGAAGGCGCAGGACTGGCAGATCGGCAGCATCTGCGGCGGCGGCCGCTACGACAACCTCACCGGCATCTTCGGCCTGCCCGACATGTCGGGCGTGGGCGTGAGCTTCGGCGCCGACCGTATCTACGACGTGCTCAAGGGCCTGGACAAGTTCCCGAAGGGTCTGTGCAGCGCCACGCGCCTGCTGCTCGCGAACATGGGCCCGGACGAGGTCCGGTACCTGCTCCCGCTCGCCGCGGCGCTCCGCGCGGAAGGCGTGGCGGTGGAGCTGTACCCCGACGCCGCCAAGCTCAAGAAGCAGTTCGACTACGCCGACCGCAAGGCCATCCCGTTCCTGTCCATCACGGGCGCGTCCGAGATGGAGCAGGGCGTCGTGAATTTGAAGAACCTCGCCTCCGGCGAACAGAAAACATTCCCCCGGGACGATGTCCGGGGCATCATTTCCTTCCTGGCCCAGGCGTAAACCCCGGCCCGGAATATATTAGTTAGTAGAGTGTCCTTCCCGTGACGGGCGGGACCGTGGTGTATTATTTTTGAAAAGTATGAGTATCAAAGGGATTTTCAGTTTCAAGTTCAGTCCCAAACTGTTCTCCACCATCAAGAACGGTTACAAAAAGGAAACGCTGGTCCAGGACCTTCTGGCGGGCGTCATCGTCGGCATCGTAGCCCTTCCGCTGGCCATCGCCTTCGGCATCGCGTCGGGCGCGACCCCCGAGGCCGGCATCCTGACGGCCATCGTGGCCGGCTTCATCATTTCCTTCTTCGGCGGCAGCAAAGTCCAGATCGGCGGCCCCACGGGCGCCTTCATCGTCATCGTCTACGGCATCATCCAGGAATACGGCATGAACGGCCTGATGATCGCCACCTTCATGGCGGGCGCGTTCCTCATCCTGATGGGCGTGCTGCACCTCGGCACCATCATCAAGTACATCCCCTATCCGATCGTCGTCGGCTTCACGAGCGGTATCGCCCTGACCATCTTCGCGACCCAGATCAAGGACCTCTTCGGCCTGCAGATCGAGAGCGTCCCCGCCGGCTTTATCGATAAATGGGCCGTCTACGCGCAGCATTTCGACACCGTGAGCTGGTGGTCGCTGGCCATCGGCGTGGCCAGCATCCTCATCATCGTCTTCACGCCCAAGGTCAGCCGCCGCATCCCCGGATCGCTCGTCGCGATCGTGCTGATGACGGTGGCCACGCTCCTGCTCAAGCGTGCGGGCGTCGTGGGCGTCGAGACCATCGGCGACCGCTTCACCATTTCCAGCAGCCTGCCCCAGCCGGAGGTTCCCAAGATCAACTGGGAGACCATCACGCGCCTGGCGCAGCCGGCCATGGTCATCGCCATGCTGGGCGCCATCGAGTCGCTGCTCTCCGCCGCCGTTGCCGACGGTGTGATCGGCGACCGCCACGACAGCAACCAGGAGCTCATGGCCCAGGGCATCGCCAACATGGTCTCGCCGCTGATCGGCGGCATCCCGGCCACGGGCGCCATCGCCCGCACCATGACGAACATCAACAACGGCGGCCGCACGCCCGTGGCGGGCATCGCGCACGCCATCGTGCTGGCGCTCATCTACCTCTTCCTAATGCCGCTGGTGCAGTACATCCCGATGTCCTGCCTCGCCGGCGTGCTGGTGGTCGTGTCCTACAACATGAGCGAGTGGCGCAGCTTCAAGGCCATCCTCAAGAACCCCAAGTCTGACATCATCGTGCTGCTGGTCACCTTCTTCCTGACCGTCATCTTCGACCTGACGGTCGCCATCGAAGTGGGCGTGCTGATCGCCTGCCTGCTCTGCATGAAGCGTATGGCGGAGACGACTAACGTCTCGGTGCTCAGCGACGAGATCGACCCGAACGCCGACTCCGACGTGCTCGGCAACCTGGAGCACCTGACCATCCCGGAAGGCGTGAAGGTCTATGAGATCAACGGCCCGTACTTCTTCGGCATCGGCAACAAGTTCGAGGAGATGATGGGCGACATGGGCGGCCGCGCCAAGGTCCGCATCATCCGCATGCGCAAGGTCCCGTTCATCGACTCCACCGGCGTGCACAACCTTTCGAACATGTGCCGTATGTGCTCCCAGATGGGCGTGCGCGTGGTCCTCTCCGGCGTCAACCCTACCGTGATGAAGGTCCTCAAGGACGCCGGCATGGACGAGCAGGTCGGCCAGGAGAACATCTGCAGCCACATCAGCATCGCCCTCGAGCGCGCCGCGCAGATCGTCGCCTCCGAGCCCGCCCCCGCCCCGCGCCACCGCAACGCGTAAGCGGCCCGACAGGGAGAGCAGTTTCCGTTTTTTTGCTATCTTTGAAGCTATGAAACGGACTGCAACTGTGTTTTGCCTGCTGGCGGGGTTCGTGCTCGCCGGCGCCTGCAGCGGAAGCGCCGACCGGGCGCTCCAGAAGCAGGTCGACGCCCTGTGTGACCACCTGACCCTCGAAGAGAAGGCCGCCCAGCTCTACGGCATCTACCCCGGCGAGCTGATGACGGACGGCGAAGTGGACCGCGACAAATGCCGCGAGATCATCCCCTACGGCCTGGGCCACATCTGCCAGCCCACCAGTTCGCAGCCCCTGGATGCCGACGGCATCCGCCGGATCGTCCGGGACATCCAGGCCTACCTCGTCGAAGAGACCCCGGCGGGCATTCCCGCCATCTTCCAGGAGGAAGCCCTGTCCGGACTCACCGCCAAGGGAGCGACCATCTACCCGCAGGCCATCGGCGCCGCGTGCAGCTGGAACCCGGCCCTGATCCGGGCCAAGACCGCCCGCACCGCCATCGACATGCGCTCGGTCGGCCAGCAGTTCGCCCTCTCCCCCATGCTTGACATCATCCGCACGCCGCACTGGCCCCGCATCGAGGAATCCTGCGGCGAGGACGCCTTCCTGACGGCCAGCCTCGGCTGCGCTTTCGTCGGCGGCCTGCAGGAGCAGGGATTCCACGACGGCGTGGCCGCCACCACCAAGCACTTCCTGGGCTACGGCGGCGCCAACACCCTCCCCTGGAAAGAAATCTATGAGGAGGTTCTCCTCCCCCACGAAGCCGTGATCCGCACGCAGGGCAGCGAATCCGTGATGACCTCCTACGACCGCTTCCGCTCGGAGTATGCGGTCGCCAGCGACACCCTGCTGAACGTCATCCTGCGCGGCTACCTGAAGTATAGCGGCGCGGTCATCAGCGACTACGGCGCCGTCCAGACCGGCCGCGACCGCAGCGAAGAGGCGCTCAAGCAATATGCCGTGGACGCGCTGCTGGCCGGCAACGACCTCGAACTCGCCTGGAGCACCAGCTACCGCTACATCCCCGAACTCGTCCGCGAGGGGCGCATCCCCGAGGCCGTCCTCGACCGGGCGGTCAAGCGCGCCCTGATGCTCAAGGCCCGCGCGGGCCTGCTCGAGCCCGACCCGGTCTTCTGCGCTGACGGCGAGCTGGAACTCGACAGTCCGGAGGGCCGCCGCATCGCCTACGAGCTCGCCGCGCAGAGCGTCGTCCTCCTCCAGAACAACGGCATCCTGCCGCTGCGGGGCAGCGAACGGATCGCCCTCGTCGGCCCGAACGCCAACTCCGTCTGGAGCATGCTGGGCGACTATACCTTCCCGTCCATGCAGATCTTCTTCCATCGCCAGGAGCCCGACCTGACGGCCGTTTCCGTCCCTACGCTGCTGGAGGCTCTGCAGGAAGCGTCCCCCGAGCGGGTTTCCTACGCGCGGTAATCAATTTGCGTAATCGCAACAAACGCACAGACCGCCAAAATGAAGCAACAAATCGCGCGAATGGCGTAATGAATGCGACGGACTTTGGCTGGGTTTTTATTCATAAATCGGTTATGCTAATTCTCTATTATTTTAGCATAAACCGGGATTATTCTCGAGCCTTGACGAGCACGTACTCGCCCTTCTTGTAGTCAAGCTTTGCAATATCGCCCTTGTCAAATTTGCCGGCGAGAATATTATCCGCGAGCAACGTTTCGACATTGTCTTCAATCGTGCGGCGAAGTGGACGAGCGCCATTCTTTGGATCGTAGCCGGTGGCGATGAGCTGTCTCTTTGCAGCAGGCGTTATTTCAAGGCCAATTGCTTTTTTAGACAGACGCTTTTTGAGATCAGCAATCATGTTATCAAAAATCTTTTCGACGTCTTTGTGGCTCAAGGCATTGAAGGTTACAATCGCGTCGAAGCGGTTCACGAGTTCTGGACGCATGAGTTTGCGAAGAGCCTTCATTGCGGCTTCTTCGTTCGCGTCGTGCTCAGCTTTCAGGGCCTTGGCATCGCGCTTAGTCTTTACGGCGAAGCCCATTTCGGATTCGCGATACATATCTTCGGCGCCGAGGTTTGACGTCAGGATAACGATCGAGTTGTTGAACTTTACTTTCGTGCCCTGGCCGTCCGTCAAAGAACCGTCTTCGAGAATTTGGAGTAAGATATTGAAGACGTCCGGATGGGCTTTTTCAATCTCGTCAAACAACACGACGGAATATGGATGACGACGAATTTGCTCGGTGAGCTTACCACCATCTTCGTAGCCAACATAACCAGCCGGCGCACCGACGAGGCGCGAAACATTGTGCTTCTCGCCGAATTCGGACATATCGATTTTAATCAACGCGTCGTCGCCGCCGAAAACTTCGCGCGCA
>JAGCDF010000077.1 GCA_017651225.1 Bacteroidales bacterium | reverse complement strand
ATTCGACATGTTCGTGCAGCACCGCTGCACCAACTTCGGCATGGATGCGACCCATCCGGACGGCGACGGCGTCGTGACCGGACAGGACACCATCGACGGCCGCCTCGTCTTCGTGTTCGCCCAGGATTTCACCGTCAACGGCGGTTCCCTGAGCAAGACGATGTCCGAGAAGATCTGCAAGGTCATGGACATGGCCGTGCGCGCCGGCGCCCCGGTGATCGGTCTCAACGATTCGGGCGGCGCCCGCATCCAGGAGGGCATCGACGCCCTGGCCGGCTACGGCGAGATCTTCGAGCGCAACATCCTCGCCAGCGGCGTGGTGCCGCAGATCAGCGGCATCTTCGGCCCCTGTGCAGGCGGTGCGGTGTATTCCCCCGCCCTGACCGACTTTACCCTGATGGTGCAGAACACCTCCTATATGTTCCTCACCGGCCCCGCGGTCGTCAAGTCCGTCACGGGCGAGGACGTGGACCAGGAGAGCCTCGGCGGCGCCGCGGTGCATGCCGCCAAGTCCGGCGTGGCGCACTTCAGCGCCCCGTCCGAGGAGGAAGGCATCGCCACCATCAAGAAGCTGCTGTCCTATCTCCCGCAGAACAATCTCTCCGTCGCGCCCGAGCGTCCCACCCAGGACCCCGTCGGCCGCGTGGACGACGCACTCAACGACATCGTGCCCGACAACCCCAACAAGGCCTACGACATGTACGGCGTGATCCGCAGCATCGTCGATGACGGCGACTTCTTCGAGGTCCACAAGGAATTCGCGAAGAACATCATCGTCGGCTTCGCCCACATGGGCGGCCGCAGCGTGGGCATCGTGGCCAACCAGCCCGGCGTGCTCGCCGGCGTGCTGGACATCAACGCTTCCCGCAAGGGCGCCCGCTTCGTGCGCTTCTGCGACGCGTTCAACATCCCCCTCGTGACCCTCGTGGACGTCCCGGGCTTCCTGCCCGGCACGCAGCAGGAATACGGCGCCATCATCACCAACGGCGCCAAGCTCCTCTTCGCCTATGGCGAGGCCACGGTCCCCAAGGTCACCGTCACCCTGCGCAAGAGCTACGGCGGCGCGCACATCGTGATGAGCTGCAAGCAGCTCCGCGGCGACGTCAACTACGCCTGGCCGACGGCCAACATCGCCGTGATGGGCGCCGAGGGCGCCGTGGGCATCCTCTATGGCAAAGAGCTGAAGGCCGAGACCGATCCCGCCAAGCAGGCCGAGATCGCCGAGGCCCGCAAGCAGGAATACAACGACCTCTTCTGCAACCCCTACCAGGCCGCGCAGAAGGGCTATATCGAGGACGTCATCGAGCCGCGCAACACGCGTTTCCGCGTGATCCGCGCCCTCGCCACCCTCGAAGGCAAACGACAGGAAATCCCCGCGAAGAAGCATGACAACCTTCCTTTATAGTCTCCTCCCCCTCACCGCCGGCGGAGACCGGATGGCCGAGATCGATCCGCACGGATGGACCCTCACGCTCATCAGCGTGGGCGTCGTCTTCTCCGCGCTCATCGTCCTCTACTTCATCTACAATTTCTCCGGCAACCTCTTCTCCGGCAAGTACAAGCGCAAGCCGAAGGCCCCCAAGGCCGCGAAGGGCGCTCCGTCCGGTGAAGTGGCGGCCGCCATCGCCATGGCGCTGAACGCCGAGGCGGGCGGCGAGACCGAGGCGGCCATCGCCACGGCCCTGCACCTGTACCTCTCGGAGAGCGTGCACGACTTCGAGCCGGGCTTCATCACCCTCAAGCACACGCCGTCCGCCTGGGACGACAGACAGTTCAATTTCAGAAAAACACCTCGCAAATGAAAGCATACAAGTTCAAGATTGGCGGCAACCAGTACGATGTGACCGTCAACGGTATTGAAGGCAAACTCGCCGATGTGACCGTCAACGGCGTCAACTATCAGGTCGAATTAGAAAATGAAGTTTCCCCCGCAGCGAGTGCGCTGGCGCCTGCGAGCGTCAGCGGTCCGCAGGCCATCCCCCTTGAGGGGGCGCAGGGGGTGAAGGCGCCAACTGCCAACAACGCAGTTGGTGGCAAGAAGATCGGCAGCCCGCTCCCGGGCGTCATCATTTCCGTCGACGTGAAGGAGGGCCAGGCCGTCAAGCGTGGCCAGAAGGTCGCCGTCATCGAGGCCATGAAGATGGAGAACGAAATCCTCGCCGAGTGCGACGGCACCATCACCGCCGTCCATGTCAAACAGGGCGACTCCGTCCTCGAAGGTGCTGACATCGTAACGATCGGTTAATGGAAAACGTTTTAGACAGCCTCCAGCAGTTCTGGCAGTTCACGGGCTTCGCGAACTGTACCCCGGCGCACCTGATCATGATCGTCATCGGTCTGGTCTTCATCACGCTGGGTATTGTCAAGCACTGGGAACCGCTGCTGCTCGTGCCGATCGGATTCGGTATCATCATCGGCAATATTCCGCTCTTCTTCGATCCCGAGACCGGCATAGGCCTCAAGATCGGCATCTACGAAGAGAACTCCGTGCTGAACATCCTCTACCACGGCGTGAAGAACGGCTGGTATCCGCCGCTCATCTTCCTGGGCATCGGAGCCATGACGGACTTCAGCGCGCTGATCTCGCAGCCGCGCCTGATCCTGATCGGCGCCGCCGCGCAGATGGGTATCTTCGGCGCCTACCTGCTTTCGCTGCTGCTCGGTTTCGCCCCCAATGAGGCGGGTGCCATCGGCATCATCGGCGGCGCGGACGGCCCGACGGCCATCTTCCTGAGCTCCAAGCTCGCCCCGGAACTGATGGGCGCCATCGCCGTGTCGGCCTACTCCTACATGGCCCTCGTGCCCGTGATCCAGAAGCCCATCATGCTGCTCCTGACCACCAAGAAGGAGCGCGTGATCCGCATGAACAAGCCGCGCGTCGTGAGCCAGCGCGAGAAGATCATCTTCCCGATCGTCGGCTTCCTCTGCACCGCTTTCATCGTCCCCTCCGGCCTGCCGCTGCTCGGCATGCTCTTCTTCGGCAACCTGCTGAAGGAAAGCGGCGTGACCAAGCGCCTCGCCGCCACGGCCAGCGGTCCGCTGATCGATGTCGTGACGACGCTCATCGGCGTGACCGTGGGTGCCTCCACGCAAGCGGACGTCTTCCTGAACAGCCGTTCCGTCCTCATCTTCGGCCTCGGTCTCGCATCCTTCGTGATCGCCACCACCTTCGGCGTGCTCTTCACCAAGTTCATGAACCTCTTCCTCAAGGAAGGCAAGAAGATCAACCCGCTCATCGGCAACGCCGGCGTGTCCGCCGTGCCGGATGCGGCCCGCGTGTCCGAACAGGTCGGCCTCGAGGCGGATCCCTCCAACCACCTGCTCACCCACGCCATGGCGCCGAATGTCGCAGGTGTTATCGGTTCCGCCGTTGCGGCGGGTATCCTGCTCGGATTCCTCGGCTAGCACGAACGAGTCAGAAACTATTAAAAACCGGCTTTTTCCTCCGAAAAGCCGGTTTTTCTTTGCGCTTTGCCGGAAAATTTTATAGATTTGTGAACGCCCTCAAGGCGAAAAACGACTAATAACTAGCATAGGATATGTCCAACAAATTACAGGAACTCACGGAGAAACTCTACAACGAGGGTCTCTCCAAAGGCAAAGAAGAAGGTGAGCAACTGCTTGCGCGTGCGCGCGCCGAGGCCGAAAGCATCGTCGCCGACGCACGCAAACAGGCCGAAGAAATCGTCACCGCCGCGAACAGGCAGGCCGACGACCTTCGCGAGAAGACATCCTCCGACATCAAGATGGCTTCCGCCCAGTGCCTGCAGGCCACCAAGAAGGATATCGAGAACCTGCTCGTGGGCGCCATCAGCGCCGACAGCGTCAACAAATCCCTCGCCGACCCCGACTTCCTCAAGAAGATCATCACGACCGTTGCCGAGCGCTTCAGCGCGAGCGAATCGGCCGACCTCGCCCTGGTCCTGCCCGCCTCCCTGCAGCAGGAGCTGGAGCCCTGGGTCGCCGGCGCCCTGGCCAAGACCCTGGGCAGCGCCCCGAAAGCCGAGTTTAGCAAGAAAGTGGCTGGAGGCTTCTCGATTGGCCCCAAGGACGGCAGCTGGTTTGTCAGCCTGACGGACGAGACCTTCCGCGCGCTGATCGCGGAGTACCTGCGTCCCGTGACCCGCAAGCTCCTCTTCGGTTAATTTCTTATGGACAATTACGCGTATATCATCGCCAGCCTGCCGGTTTTGCAACCGGATCAGGAAAAGGCGGACAACCTGGTCGCCCAGGATCTCCTCGACGAGATCCGCGAGCAGCTGTCCGCGCGCGACGCGGCGGTGCTCGACCAGCTGCTGGAGGGATACGATCCCGAGAAGCTGGACGCGGAATTCTATCGGAAAGCCCTGCAGCACCGCAACCGGTTCATCCGGGACTGGTTCCGCTTCGACC
Source organism: Bacteroidales bacterium (assembly GCA_017651225.1). Classification (GTDB taxonomy): domain Bacteria; phylum Bacteroidota; class Bacteroidia; order Bacteroidales; family UBA932; genus Cryptobacteroides. Next base: position 50,505 of record JAGCDF010000077.1, on the reverse strand, counting down.
TCAACCTGCGCAACCTCACCGTGTCCTACATCAACGACTCCCTGGGCCGCCAGGAAGGCCAGGACCAGGTGAAGCTGGAAGGAGATGAAACGGAGGAGTTCCCCGAAGCGGCGGCCGCGCGCGAAGTCCTGAACTGCGGCGACATCCTGGCGCGCGAACGCGGACTGGACGAGCTCCGCTGGAAGAAGATCGACGATCTGACCATCCTGGACAGCCTGGACCTCGAAGTCATCCTCGGCTTCGTGGCCAAGCTCAAGATCATCGACCGCTGGCTCCAGCTCGACCCCGACTCCGGCCGGGCACTCTTCCGCCGGCTGGTCGAAGAGGTCCGCTCCACCTACGATAACAAAAAACAGAATCTTACGATATGAGTACAAAAGGAAAGGTAACGGGCATCGTCTCGAACCTCGTGACCGTGGCCGTGGACGGGCCGGTGGCGGAGAATGAACTCTGCTACATCTCCGTCGGCGGCGAGAAGCTGCTGGCCGAGGTCATCAAGGTGAACGGTGAGAAAGCCTCGGTCCAGGTGTTCGAAAGCACCCGCGGACTCAAGAACGGCAACGATGTCGAATTCCTCGGAAAGATGCTCGAGGTCACCCTCGGCCCCGGCCTGCTGTCCGGCATCTACGACGGACTGCAGAATAACCTGCAGACCATGACGGGCGTTTTCCTCAAGCGCGGCGAATACACCGACCCGCTCGACCGGAAAGCCCTCTGGGCCTTCACGCCCATCGCGAAGCCCGGCGACCGCGTCATCGCGGCCGACTGGCTCGGCGAAGTCAAGGAAGGCTGGCTGCCCCACAAGATCATGGTTCCCTTCGCCTTCCAGGGCGAATACACCGTCAAGAGCGTCGCTCCGGCGGGTGAATACACCGTCGATCAGACCATCGCCGTCCTCACCGGAGCTGACGGCGAGGACGTGAACGTGACCATGACCCAGCGCTGGCCGGTCAAGCTGGCCGTCCGGGCCTACCGCGAGAAACCGCGCCCCTCCAAGATCATGGAAACGGGCGTGCGCTGCATCGACACCTTCAACCCCATCGCCGAGGGCGGTACCGGCTTCATCCCCGGCCCGTTCGGCTGCGGCAAGACGGTCCTCCAGCACGCCATCGCCAAGCAGGGCGACGCCGACGTGATCGTGATGGCCGCCTGCGGCGAGCGCGCCAACGAGGTCGTGGAGATCTTCACGGAATTCCCGGAGCTCGTCGACCCGCACACCGGCCGCAAGCTGATGGAGCGCACCACCATCATCTGCAACACCTCCAACATGCCGGTGGCGGCCCGCGAGGCCTCCGTCTATACGGCGATGACCATCTGCGAGTACTACCGGGCCATGGGCCTGAAATGCCTGCTGCTGGCCGACTCCACCTCCCGCTGGGCCCAGGCGCTCCGCGAGATGTCCAACCGCATGGAGGAGTTGCCGGGCCAGGACGCCTTCCCGGTGGACCTGTCCGCCATCATCTCCAACTTCTACGCCCGCGCGGGCCAGGTCGTGCTGAACAACGGCCAGACGGGCGCCGTGACCTTCATCGGCACGGTCTCCCCCGCCGGCGGCAACCTCAAGGAGCCGGTGACCGAGTCCACCAAGAAGGCCGCCCGCTGCTTCTACGCCCTCGAGCAGAGCCGCGCCGACCAGAAGCGCTACCCGGCCGTCAACCCGATCGACTCCTATTCCAAGTATCTGGAGTATCCTGAGATCAAGGAATACCTCGACACCACCATCCAGCCCGGCTGGACGGAGAAGGTGCTCCGCGCCAAGAACTACGTCCGCCGCGGCCGCGAGATGGCCGACCAGATCAACATCCTCGGCGACGACGGCGTGCCGATGTCCTACCACGAGGCCTTCTGGAAGTCCGAGCTCATCGACTTCGCCTTCCTGCAGCAGGATGCGTTCGACGCCATCGACGCCCTCTGCCCGCTGGAGCGGCAGAAGTTCATGCTCGACCTCATCCTCGCCCTGTGCGACCGCCCCTTCGAGTTCGAGAACTTCGACGAGTGCCGCGTCTATTTCAAGGACCTGATCAACACCCTGCGCCAGATGAACTACACCAAGTTCCAGAGCGCTGAATTCAAAGAATACGAGCAGCAGCTCCGCAAACACCTCGCATAGATTATGGCAACGAAAGCATTCCAACGCACCTATACGCAGCTCCAGGCCATCACCAAGGCCACGGTCACGCTGAACGCCAAGGATGTGTCCAACGACGAGCTGGCCACCGTGAACGGCAAGCTCGCCCAGGTCGTGAAGACCAAGGGCGACAGCGTCACCCTGCAGGTTTTCTCCGGCACGGAAGGCGTGCCGACCAACGCCGAGGTGTCCTTCCACGGAGCGCCGCCGACCCTGCGCGTGAGCGACCAGCTGGCCGGCCGATTCTTCAACGCCTACGGCCAGCCGATCGACGGCGGCCCCGAGATTGAAGGCGAGGAGCGCGAGGTGGGCGGCCCGTCCGTCAACCCCTACAAGCGCCGCCAGCCCTCTGAGCTGATTCCGACCGGCATCGCCGGCATCGACCTCAACAACACCCTCGTCTCCGGCCAGAAGATTCCGTTCTTCGCCGACCCGGACCAGCCGTACAACAAGGTGATGGCCGACGTGGCCCTGCGCGCCGACGTCGACAAGATCATCCTCGGCGGCATGGGCCTGACCAACGACGACTACCTCTTCTTCCGCCACGAATTCGAGGCGGCGGGCGCCCTGGGCAAGATCGTCTCCTTCGTCAACACGACCGAGGAGCCGCCGGTGGAGCGCCTGCTCATCCCGGACATGGCCCTCTGCGCCGCCGAGTACTTCGCCGTGGACAAGAATGAGAAGGTGCTCGTCCTGCTGACGGACATGACCCTGTACGCCGACGCCCTCTCCATCGTGTCCAACCGTATGGACCAGATCCCGTCCAAGGACTCCATGCCGGGCTCGCTCTACTCCGACCTCGCCAAGATCTACGAGAAGGCGGTCCAGCTGCCGGACGGCGGCTCCATCACCATCATCGCGGTCACGACCCTGAACGACGGCGACATCACCCACGCCATCCCGGACAACACGGGCTACATCACCGAGGGCCAGTTGTTCCTGCGCGCGGACGCCGACACCGGCAAGGTCATCGTGGACCCGTTCCGTTCCCTGTCCCGACTCAAGCAGCTCGTGCAGGGCAAGAAGACCCGCGAGGACCACTCCCAGATCATGAACGCCGGCGTGCGCCTGTATGCCGACGCCCAGAACGCGAAGACCAAGCTCGAGAACGGTTTCGACCTGTCCGACTACGACCTCCGCTGCCTGGACTACGCCAAGGAATACGCCACCCGCATCCTGTCCATCGACGTCAATATCACGATCGACCAGATGCTGGACACCGCCTGGGAGATTTTCGCCAAGCATTTCTCGCCGGCCGAGACCGGCATCAAGCAAGCCCTGGTCGACAAATACTGGAAAGCTGACGCAAAATAATGGCAATTAAGTTCCAATACAACAAGACCTCGCTGACGAATCTTGGCAAACAGCTCAAGGTGCGCCAGAACGCCCTGCCGACCCTCAAGAACAAGGAGTCGGCCCTGCGTTCGAGCGTGCTGGAAGCCAAAGCCGAATCCGAGCGCCTCTTCGACGAATTGGAAGCCTCCCTGCAGCGCTATGACCACCTGGCCGCTCTCTGGAACGAATTCGAACCCGGCCTGATCCGCATCGCGGACGTGGACCTGGGCATCACCAAGGTGGCGGGCGTGAAGACGCCGCGACTGGACAACATCCAGTTTGAGATCCAGCCGTTCAACGCCTTCGTCAAACCCGCCTGGTACGCCGACGGCGTCGAGATCCTCAAGGAGCTCTCCCGCCTGGGCATCGAGTCCGAGATCTACGAGCAGCGCCGCCAGATCCTCGAATACAACCGCAAGAAGACGACCCAGAAGGTCAACCTCTACGAAAAGGTCCAGATTCCCGGATACAAGGAGGCCATCCGCAAGATCAAGCGCTACATGGAGGACGAGGAGAACCTCTCCAAGGCTTCGTCCAAGATTGTCAAGACCCGTCACGCAGAAGAAGAGGAGGCAGGCCTATGATTGCGAAGATGACCCAATACTCCTTCATCCTCCTGCAGGGGGACAAGGAGCAGTTCCTGAGCCAGTTGCAGCAGTTGGGCGTCGTGGACATCACGCGTTCCGCCAAGCCCGTGGACAGCTATTCGCAGTCGCTGCTCGACAATATCAACACCCTCAAGCTGGACATCGACTACGCGAAGAAAGGCATGGACGACACCCTGCTGGGCCTCCAGGCCGTGCGCGAGACGATCGTCCGCGAGCTGGAGGAGGCGCGGCCCTGGGGCGAGTACGACCCCGCGAAGCTGGAGCCCTTCGGCGGCATCCGCTTCTTCAGCGTGCCCGCCAAGAGATTTGATCCCGCCTGGGAGGAGCAGTATGCCATCCAGGTGGCGGAGCAGAACGAGAAGACCGTGTGGTTCGTCATCGTGGGCGATACGGCCGGCTTCCCGCTCAAGCCCCTCCCCACCCCGCAGAAGACGCTCTCCGAGCTGCAGGCCCTGCTGGACGAGCAGGATCTCAAGATCGAGAATCACCGCAAGGTCCTCGAAGGCCGCAAGGACGATATTCCGGAGCTGCAGCACCATCTCCGCAAGCTGCAGGCCGAGCTCGACCGCTATCTCGCCGGCACGGCCGCCGTGCCCGCCGCCGAGGATACGATCGACACGCTCGTGGGCTTCGCCCCGGCGGAGTGCGACGAGGCGGTGACCGCTTTCCTCGACCAGGCCGACGTCCTCTATATCAAGGACGAGGCGACGCTCGAGGAGAATCCGCCGATCCAGTTCAAGAACAACAAGTTCGTCCGCATGTTCGAGACACTGACGGATATGTACGGGCGCCCGTCTTACGACGGTTTCGATCCGACGCCGTTCATTTCCGTCTTCTTCCTGTTGTTCTTCGCTTTCTGTATGGGGGACGCCGGCTACGGCCTCGTGCTCGTCATCGCCGGTCTGCTGTTGAAGAAGGTCCCGTCCTTCAAGGACATGGCGCCGCTCGTGGTCACCCTGGGCGTCGGCACGGTCGTGATCGGGTTCCTCTTCCACAATTTCTTCTCGATGGATATTTCCCAGTGGCCGCTTTTCGCGCCGATCAAGGGGGTCTTCATTCCGGCCCAGATTGCCGGCAACGACGCTTCGATGATCCTGGCCCTGGCCGTGGGTATCCTGCATATCTGCATCGCCATGGTGGTGAAGACCATCCACGCGACGCGCACGAAGGGCTTCGCCGCCAGTCTCGGGACCTGGGGCTGGACGCTGCTGATCGTCGGCGGTGTCATCGTCGCGGCGGTGTCGTTCGCGGGCGTGCTCAACGCCACGGCCACCAAGTGGGTCGTCATCGTGCTGGGTGTCGTCTCTGCCCTTGGTATTTTCGTGTTCAACGATCCGAAGCGCAACAAGCTCGCCAATGTGGGTATGGGGCTTTGGGATACCTACAACATGATCACCGGCCTGATGGGCGATGTGCTCAGCTACCTGCGTCTTTATGCGCTCGGCCTCGCCGGCTCGATGCTCGGTATGGCTTTCAACGATATGGGCAAGATGGTTCTCGGCGACGGCTCGAATCCGGTCCTGTGGGTTTTCTTCATCCTGCTGGTGCTGGTCGGGCATACGCTCAATATCGCCATGTGCGCCCTGGGCGCGTTCGTGCATCCGCTGCGTCTCAATTTCCTCGAGTTTTTCAAGAATGCGGGGTACGAGGCTGGCGGACGCAAGTTCAATCCTTTGACTAATAATGAATAAACAATAAAAACACAATCGATTATGGAACAAATTCTCGGTTATCTCGGACTCGGACTCGTGCTGGCGCTTGCCGGTATCGGCTCCTCGATCGGCACCACCACGGCGGGCAACGCCGCTGAGGGCGCTCTGAAGCGTAAACCGGAGGCTTCCGGTAGCTATCTGCTGCTTTCCGCGCTTCCTTCTACGCAGGGTATCTACGGTTTCGTCGCTTTCTTCATCATGCTCGGCCGCTTTACGTCCGGCACCATCAGCGGGCTTCTTTGCTTTGGTGTTGGGTTGTCTGTCGGTGTGGCGTGTATGATTTCCGGCATTCGCCAGGGGCAGGTTTGCGCGAACGGTATTATCGGCGTGTCGCAGGGTCACGATGTGGTCACCAATACGCTGATCTACGCGGCTCTTCCTGAGTTCTACGCCATCCTTGGCCTTGTTGGTGCTATTATGGCGCATTAGGGTTTCCCCTTATCCGAAAAAAGCGGAACGCAACAAAAGCGTTCCGCTTTTTTCTTTTCTTCCTTATCTGGTTTTCCTGTTTCCTGTTATTTTTCCTTTTTGCTTATCTCGCCGGAGGGAAGGTGGCTGCTCCCTGTCGGGCAAAAAAAATGCCCTCCAGGGAGCAGCACCTTCCCTTATCCGGCTCGCAGTATGCAAGCTGGGGAATCATTATCCGGCCAAAAGCAGGATCTTTTCTTTGAGGTGTGAGGATTAAGCGAGTTTGATGATGGAGGCGTCCCAGGGGGCGAGGGTGGCGGAGGCGTAGGCAGTGGTGAAGTCCGGGAGGATGGGGCAGGCGCGGCGGAGTTCGGGCGGGAGGGAGATGCGGACCGTGGCGGGGTCGTCGGAGAAGTTGCAGACGACGAGCCAGGCTTCGTCGGCGGCGTAGCGGACGAAGGCGAAATGCCGGTGCGGGCGGAAGCCGGGGGCGTTTTCGTTGCAGTACATCAGGTCCCAGGTGCCGCCTTCGGCGAAGGCGGGGCGTTTGGCGAAGGCCAGCAGTTCGCGATAGCGGGCCAGGACGGCGGCTTCGTCAGGTGCGAGTTCCGATTCGCCGTGCAGGCTGCGGTAGAGTTCGCGGAGTTCGGGCGGGTCGCTCCAGTTGAAGATGGAGGTGCGGCCGTCGGCGCCTTCGATGCCGTCCTCCCCCACTTCCTGGCCGAAGTAGAGCATGAAGGGGGCCGTGTTGAAGAGCAGCGAGCAGGCCAGGGCGGCGTAGCCTTTCGCGGCGGCGCCGAGGAATTCCGGCGCGGCGAGCCGCTGTTCGTCGTGGTTCTCCAGGAAGTTCAGCACGCGCGGCTGCAGGTCGCCGAGCCACTGCCAGTTCCAGGTGATGCCGCGGGTCGAGGCGCCGTGGCAGCAGATGGCGCGCAGGGTGTCGTAGAGGCCGGATTTGTCGTAGAGAAGGTCGAAGCCCACGTCGTCCAGGTAACGGCGGTAGTTGTCTTTCTGGTAGACTTCCGCGACGAAGAGGAGGCTGGGGTAATCGGCCTTCACGGCCGTGATCAGGTCTCTCAGCGCGTCGGGCGGCACCAGTTCCACCATGTCGCAGCGGAAGCCGTCGACGCCCCGGGCAGCCCAGAAGCGCAGGATTTCGAGCATTTCCGCCCGCGTGTCGGGCGAGGACCAGTCGTTCTTGCGCGTGTCGGTCCAGTCGCCGTCGCACCAGTCATAGCGGCAGATGCGTCCTTCGTAGTCGGGCGCCACGTGGTTGGGGATATAGTCAATCAGCACGCGCATGCCGGCGGCGTGCGTCCGCGCGAGCAGCGCGTCGAATTCTTCGAGGCGACGCGCCGGGTCGTCCGCCAGGTACAGGTTGACGTCCCGCCAGTCGGTGATGGCGTAGGGTGATCCGGGGTCGCCTTTGACGAAGTCTTTGCCCGTGGCGTGGCGCGGCACGCCCGTGTACCACACGTAATCGACGCCCAGCGAGCGCAGGTAGTTCAGGGAAGCGTCGTCCCAATCGGAGAACTTCCCTTTCCCCCACAGGCGGGGCAGCGTCTGGTAGATGATTCGCTTGGCCATACTAGAACGGATAACCGACGCCGAAGTGGATGGCGGAACTGCCGTGGAACCAGTCGCGGGGTCTCACCCAGCGGTCGCCCTCGGCCCGGGCCGGATCGTGGAGCCGGAAGCCGACGTCCAGGCGGATCAGGATAAAGTCGAGATTCACGCGCAGGCCGATGCCCCAGTCGGCGGCGATGCTGCGCAGCGAGAATCGCTCCGATTCGTCAACATCTCCGCCAAGTCCGTCCACGAGATCCTTCCGCAGCAAGGGCAGGGTCCAGACGTTGCCGGCTTCGGCGAAGACCGCCCATTCCAGCTTCCAGAAGGACGGGAAGCGGTATTCAATATCCGCCTCGAACTTGAGGTCGCCGGTCTGGCTGGGGATCTTGAAGTAATCGCTCAGGGGCGCAAAGCCCGGTCCCAGGGTACGCGCCTGCCAGCCGCGCATGCCGTTGGCGCCGCCGCAGTAGAACTGTTTCTCGAACGGGAGGGACACGGAGTTGCCGTACGCCAGGCCGACGCCGGCCACCATGTGCAGGGCCAGGGACTGCATGTCGCCCCAGCCGAAGCGGAATACCCGGCCCAGGTTCAGCTCCGCCCGCACATACTGTTTGTACGGAAGGCCGAAGAGCAGGTGCTGCTTCATGATGCCCTCATACGTCGGCAGGATGGGGTTGAACAGGGAGATTACGTTGCCGGACGCCTCCAGGCTGAGGCGTTCGTAGTGGTAGGCGGTCTTCGGTACCACGTCCGAATTGGTCGTGTGGTAGAGCATGGCCCCCACGCCCGCATTGATCTGGTCCTCGAACGTGTCCCAGAGATACGGGTACGTAAGCAACCTGTCCAGGAAGGTCTCGTCCACCTCGTACAGCTTGACGGTGCTGACCTGCAGCGGATAGAGCTGGTAGAAGTACTCCCGGCCGATCTGGCCGTTGTAGCCGAAGTTGAACGAGGTCAGGATACGCTTGTATTCCGGGCGGTTCTGATAGTTGAACGAAGCCTTGAACTCCGTGCGTGGGATGTTCTCGCCGCGCATGCGCCGCGGCGAGACGCCCAGCAGGCGCGGGAAACTCAGCGAGGCCGTCACACCGAGTTCCGACGAGGAAATCTGGGTCTTCGGCACCCACTGCCAGTTGCCCGTGAAGCCGAGGTCCAACCATTCGCCGCCGTGGAAGAGGTTCTTGTGGTAGAGGTTCAGCTTGGGCGAGAAGCCCAGCAGGTCGGAAGCGTTGGTGGAGGCCTCGAGGTTGATCTTGAAGCCCAGCTGGTCCAGGCCGGACAGGCGGATGTCGCAGTCCACGGTCACGCTGTCGGCCGGGCTCATCTCCACGCTGACGCTGTTGAACACCTTGAGCGCGGCCAGGCGGGCATAAGTCGTATTGACGATCTGCTCGTTGTAGAGCGCGCCGGGCTGGATGACGTTGAATTTGCGCAGCAGCGACTCGCGGAACGGGATACCGGCGGGATGGCTGATATTGACCTGACCGATATGGAACACCCGCGGTTCCTCCCGGATCCGGTAGTATAAGGTCGTCACGTCCGACAGCGTGTCCGCCTCGAACGTGTAAAAGTTCTTGTTGAATTCGTAGTAGCCCAGGTTGCGGAACACGCCGGCGCCGCGCACCGTCTCCGCCTCCAGGGCTTTCTCGGAGAGGAAATCCCCCACGTGGACCGTGATGTTGCTGCTGTCCGCGCGGAAATGCTCGCCGAAGCTGCCGCCGGGGACTTCATAGACAATCTGGTCGATGGGGATCCGCTTGCCGGGCATGACATGGTATTTCACCTTGGCCAGGCGCCCGCTAAAATCCACTTCCCCGGTGACCTTGGAGCCGTAGTAGCCCAGGGTCTCCAGGTGCTTGGCGATGTTGACGCAGGAGCCCTCGATCTGCGACGGGTCGAAGATGACCGGCGGCGTGCCGATCGTTTCCCAGACCCGGTTGATGCCCTGGCCGCTGCCGTTCGACCAGTTGTAGATGCTCATGCCCGGGCTCCAGCCCAGGATGAGGCCCTTCTTGGCCTGCTGCCGGATGTAGGGCGTCACATCGTTGGGCGAGAGCTTCTCCCCCTCGAAGACCACCTTGTTGGACAAAAGGCGGTAGCTCCCCTCGGGCACCAGCTTGGTGGTGCTGCACGAGACGAGGCTCAACAACGATATGATCAGCAACAGGCTACGTTTCATCTTCTTCTGAATTCGGAGAGGGTGATGGCCGTGGCAACCGCCACGTTGAGCGACTCGGCGCCGGTGCCGGCGCCCGTTTCCCGGGCGGAGCGCCCGAACGACGGGATCAGCAGGCGGGCGTCCGCTTCGGCGGCGACTTCGGGACGGATTCCGTTCGCCTCGTTGCCCATGAGCACAAGCCCTTCGGGCGCCAGGGTTTCTTGATACAGGTTCTTCCCGTCCAGGAAGGTCCCGTACACGCGCATGCCCGCTTCGCGGAAGCGGCGGGAGATGTCCACGAGGTCGGCCGTGACCACGCGGACGCGGAACACGGAGCCCATGGAGGCCTGGATCACTTTGGGATTGAACAGGTCCACGCAGTCGTCGGAGGCGAAGACCGTCTCCACGCCGAACCAGTCGGCGATACGCAGGATCGTTCCCAGGTTGCCGGGGTCACGGATGCCGTCCAGGCCCAGGCAGAGGCTGCGCTGCAGCACGATGCCGGCCGGCTCGGGACGGGCGACCACGGCCAGCACGGGGGACGGGGTGGAGAGCTGGCTGATCCGTGCCATGACGGCTTCGCCGATCTCGTCGCGGCGCCAGACGCGCACCACCTCGAAATCGGACAGGAGCGCTTCCTGCACCATCTTCTCCCCTTCCACGACAAACAAGCCGTACGCGTCGCGGAATTTCTTTTCGCGAAGCGAGCGGATCTGTTTGATTTCTGCCTGTGTAATCGTCATTAAATTATATTAAAAAACCGGATCCGCGACGAATCCGGTTTTTATATGCGGGAAATATGCAATTAAATTTCCTCGACAACCGGGGAGGCGGCGTTGCGCATCACCGAGGCGATGCCGGCCTTCATCGTACGCGCGGAGGCATACATCTGGCTGGAGCCGATAACCTGGCCATTGGAAGCCTTCAGATTGAAGAAAGGCTTGCCGTTCTTGGCTTCCTTGACTTCATAACGCTCGGCGATGGGGCCGTTCTTCTTGACGGACTCGATGCCGTTCAGGCAGGCAGCCTTCGTGTTGTAGCCCTCGCTGGTGAGGATGACCTGGCCGTTGGTGGCCTTCAGGTTGAACTGGAATTCGCCGTTCTTGCGAACCGTAACAACAAATTTACCCATGGTTGTATTGTTTTAAAGTGTTTGAAAGTGTCGTTGCACAAATATAGCAAATAATTGAATCACTTACACCCCATCCCATGATTTTTTTGTAGCTTTGCATCAGAAAAAAGCATTCTGCGATGGACAATTATCAGATTAGAAAAGAACTCTACGATGCCGCATCCCTCTATGCCGGCTTCGACCCCTCCGACGAAAACAGCTATGCCAACTGCTACGACGGCCACGTCTATGCGGACTTCATTGCCAGCGGCAAGCGCAGCCGTGACCTCGCCGTCACTTTGCCCCGCACCCTGCACGACCACTCCATCAGTGACGCGCTCTACCGCTTCCTCGGCGGTTACGATCCGTTCAACATCGTGGGTGTAATGGGAGGCCACGCAATGAAACGCAGCGAAGATTTCTACCGCAAGGTCGCCATCATCAGCAAGAAACTCACCGAGCACGGCAAACTCATGGTTTCGGGCGGCGGTCCCGGCGCCATGGAAGCCACGCACTTCGGCGCCTGGATGGCCGGGCGCACGGACAAGGAGTTCGACGAGGCCCTGAAGATGCTCCGCGTCGCGGAGACGTTCAACGACAAGGGCTGGCTCTCCTCCGCATTCCGCGTGATGGATCGCTTCCCGCAGACGAAATACAAGAGCCTGGGCATCCCGACCTGGCTGTACGGCCACGAGCCCTCCTCGCCTTTCGCTACGCAGATCGCCAAGTACTTCGACAACAGCATCCGCGAAGACACCATCCTCACCGTCGCCGTCGGCGGCATCATCTTCACCCCCGGCTCCGCCGGCACGATTCAGGAAATCTTCCAGGAGGCGGCCCAGGACCACTACAAGACCTGCGAGGTGGCCAGCCCCATGGCCTTCATGGGCGTGGACTTCTTCACGAAGGACCTCCCCGTCTACCCCTTCCTTACGGACATGATGGCCCGCGGCAAATACCACGACCTGCTGCTCTCCATCTCCGACGAACCCGAGGACGTCATTAAAGAGATCCTGGCCTTCAAGAAGGAGAACGCGGTCACCGTTCCCGGGAAATTCTTCAAATAGTAAACGATATGAAAATCAAATCTATAGGTGTACTTACCTCCGGTGGCGACGCTCCCGGCATGAACGCCGCCATCCGGGCCGTCACCCGCGCCGCCATCTACGAAGGCTGGCGGGTCTTCGGCATCTACCGCGGCTGGGAGGGCCTCATCATGGGCGACATCAAGGAGTTCACCAGCTCCAGCGTCAGCAACACCATCCAGCGCGGCGGCACCATCCTCAAGACCGCGCGCAGCGAGGAGTTCCGCAAGCCGGAAGGCCGCGCCAAGGCTTTTGAGAATATCAAGAAATTCGGCCTCGACGCCCTGGTGGTCATCGGCGGCAACGGCTCCCTCGCCGGGGCGCAGATTCTCGCCAGCGAGTACGACATCCCCGTCATCGGCCTGCCGGGCACCATCGACAACGACCTGTACGGCACCGACTCCACCATCGGATACGACACCGCCCTCAACACCATCATGGAGTGCGTGGACAAGATCCGCGACACGGCCAACAGCCACGACCGCATCTTCTTCGTCGAGGTGATGGGGCGCGACGCCGGCTTCCTGACGCAGAACAGCGCCATCGCCGCCGGTGCGGAGGCCGCCATCATCCCGGAGGACCAGACCGACATCGACCAGCTGGCCGACTTCATCGGCCGCGGCATCCGCAAGAGCAAGAACAGCAGTATCGTGCTCGTGTCGGAGAAAGACGGCGGCGCCATGCACTACGCCGAGCGCGTGCGCCAGGAGTATCCCGAATACAACGTGAAGGTTTCCATCCTGGGCCACCTGCAGCGCGGCGGCTCCCCCACCGCCTACGACCGCATCCTGGCGAGCCGCCTCGGCGTCGCCTCCATCGAGGCGCTCAAAGAGGGCCAGCGCAACATCATGGTGGGCATCAAGAACGACCAGATCGTCTATGTCCCCTTCTCGCGCGCCATCAAGATGGACAAGCCGATTGACAAGGAGCTCATCAATGTCCTGAGCATTTTGTCAATTTAAAAAATCTTCTTACATTTGCACCCGCAAATTGAGATGGGGTATTAGCTCAGTTGGTAGAGCGTTAGGTTCGCAATCTAAAGGTCACGAGTTCGATCCTCGTATGCTCCACAAAAAAGTCTGGCAGACCGCCAGACTTTTTTGTTTTCATCAATCTGCGAAAACCATTTCGTCGAACAGCCAGTCGGCATGGCCGACCTCCCGGACGACGAAAAGCAGGTAGCGGATGTCCAGCGAGATGTTGCGGCAGTAGTCCGGGTCGAAGACGATGTCGCTCATCGTCCCCTCCCACACCCGGTCGAAGTTGATGCCGATCAGGTTGCCGTCGGCATTGATCACCGGGCTGCCGGAGTTGCCGCCGGAAGTGTGGTTGGTGGCCAGGAAGCAGACCGGCTGGCTGTCATGTCCCCCTTCAGCATAGATATCGCGCAGCACCTGCGGGATGTTGTAGTCGAAGATCTCCGGGTTGTCCTTCTCCATGATGCCCTTGAGCGTGGACACGGGCGCATAGTAAACGGCGTCGGAGGGCGAATAGCCCGCCACGTGGCCGTAGGCGACGCGGAGCGTCAGGTTGGCGTCGGGATAGAAGGCCTTGTCCGGTTCGAAGGCCATCTGGCCGCGCATGTAGTCGCGGTAGGCCAGGCGGATCTCCCGGTCCAGCCGGGCGATTACGGGCTGCAGTTCCTGCCGGTACCACTGATAGAATGCGTCGTACAGCGCAAAGGCGGGATCGGCCGTGACGGCGGGCAGGTCGTCTGGCGTCAGCGCACGCACACGCGCCGGGTCGGTGAAGAGCGACTGCGCGTAGAGCGCATCGCGCCACGCCTCCGGGCTGCCGTAGGCGGCCAGCTGACGGCGGAAGTATTCCGGCTTGTAGCCGGCATTCATGTGCTTGTCGAAGGCGTCCAGCATCGCGACGAAGATCTCTTCGTCAATAGGCTGGTAATAATCCTTGAAGAAGGTGTCGGCAATCCCCGCCACCGGGCGCCCGGCATCCAGCGCGGACTTGACATTGCTCGCGAACTGGAGCAGCTCCACGGTCCGGATCGTCTCGACGTAGTACTCATAGGCCCGGTAGACCGGATTGCGCTGCGCATACAGGGCATGCAGCCGCTCCGGCAGGCCGGCGTAGGGCGTCCCCGCCGCCCAGGCGGAGAAACGGCGCTCGTAGTCTTCCTTGGCGGCGACGGTGCCCAGCCGGGCGATGCCCTTCGACTCGCCCTGCCACTTCTTCCAGGCGTTGGCCACGTTGGCGTTCTTGGACGAATACTGGATGCGGACCGCCTGGTCCTGCGCCATGTATTTCTTCTGGATGTCGAGGCGCAGCGTGCGCAGGGCGATCTTCTCCGGATCGGAGACCTCGCCCACGTAGCGCACCTCGTCGGAGCTCACGTATTCCTTCGTGCTGCCCGGGCAGCCGTAGACGAAGGTGAAGTCACCTTCTTGCACGCCGGCGCGCGAGATGGTGAAAAAGCGCTTTGGCGTATAAGGAACGTTATCTTCCGAATAATCAGCCGGTTCATTGTTCTTGTCCGCATAGATGCGGAAAATGGAGAAATCCCCCGTGTGGCGGGGCCACATCCAGTTGTCGGTGTCGCCGCCGAACTTGCCGATCGACGAAGGCGGAGCGCCCACCAGCCGTACATCACGGTAGACCTTGTACACGAAAAGGAAATACTGGTTGGCGTAGTAGAGCGCCTCCACGCTGGCGCGGATCCCCTTGGACGGATCCGCCACCTGCTTCACGATCGCGTCGCCGTTGACCTTGACCAGCGAGTCGCGCTGCGCCTCGTCCATCGTCGGCACGTAGCCCTTCAGCACCGCGTCCGTGACCTCTTCCATCCTTTCCAGGAAACTGACCGTCAGCCCCGGGTTCGGCAGCTCCTCGCTGCGGGACAATGCCCAGAAGCCGTCCTTGAGGTAGTCGTGCTCCACGCTGCTGTGCTGCTGAATCTGGCTGTAACCGCAATGGTGGTTGGTGAAGAGCAGGCCGTTCCGGGAGACCACCTCGCCGGTGCAGCCGGAGCCGAACAGCACCACGGCGTCCTTGAGCGACGCCTGGTTGACGCTGTACACATCCTCCGCCGTGAGGCGGAAACCGTGCGCCTGCATGTCGTCGATGCGCTGGGTGATCAGCACCGGCAGCCACATCCCTTCGTCAGCCCGCAGGGGCTGGAAAGCGGCCGCCAGGGAGAGCGCCGCCAGTATTACGTATTTCTTCATATACAATCAGTTATCTGCCTCTCCCTCCGGGAGCGGCTTCTTGGGATTCTTCGGAACGCCCAGCTTGATCAGCTGGCGGGCGGAGGTCAGGATGGACTGACCGGACTCGTCGATCTTGGCCGACACGGCGTCGTACTGCTTCATCGCGTCGCGGAGCTTCTCCCCCATCGTCGCATGGGCCTTGGAGAAGTCGTACACGCGGTCGATCATGTTCTGCGCCGCCTTGATGATCTTCTCCTGGTTGCGCGCCTGGTCGTAGTTGGTCCAGGCGATGCGGATCATCCGCAGGAAGGGCATCAGCGTCTCCTCCGTGGCGATCAGCACGCCCTGGGCGTACGCCTCGTTGAAGAGGTTCGGCGCCAGCGATTTCGCGAGCTGCAGCGAGCCGTAGTTCGGCACGAACATCACCACGTAGTCCAGGGACTTGTAACCCTCGCGGATGTAGTGCGGGTAACGCTTGCCGGAGAGATCCTTGATCTGCGTGCGGATGGCCTGCAGGTTGCGCTGCGCGGCTTCCTCCTTCGCGGCCGGGTCCTCCGCCGCGAACCAGTCGGAGTAGGCGTCCAGCGACACCTTGGCGTCGATGATGACCTCGGTCTTGTCGGGATAGTGCAGGATGTAGTCGGGCCGCATGCGCTTGCTGCTGTCCTCGTTGTGGACCGTCTGCCCGAGGGCGTCGCGCAGCGTCTCCTCCCGGTCGAAGTCGCGCCCCTCCACCATGCCTTCGTTCACCAGCATGTTATAGAGGATGACCTCGCCCCAGCCGCCGGCCGTCTTGTTCTGGCCCTTGAGGGCGGAAGCGAGGTTGTCGGCTTTGGCGCCGATGCTCGAGGTCTGGTGCTGCAGGTTCTTGACAGCCTGCTCCATCGCCTCCTTCATCTGCGCCGTTCCCTCGGTCTGGGACTTCCGCTGGGCGACGAACGCCTCCTGCATGGCCTTCAGGTCCTTGCCGAGGCTGCCGGAGATGTTTTGGAAGGTCTCTTCCGCCTTCTTGGAGATGGCCTCCTCGCGCTGCTTGAGCAGCTTCTCCGTCTCGGCCGTCATCTGGCTGCGGATGCCCTCCATCTGCTGCTTGAGCGCGGCGTCCTGCGTCTCGCGCAGGAGCTGCATGGCTTTCTCGTTCGCTTCGGCGTCGCTGCGGCGAAGCGCCTGGGCCGTACGGACTTCCGCATCCTTACGGATGATGACCATCACGAGCACGGCGATGATCACCACCGCCACCCCGAGAAGAACATAGAAAACTGTTGCGTTCATTCCTCCAGAATTTTGGATGCAATTTACAAAAAAAATCCTAACTTGTGGGAAATTTGCCCGCATGAACACGCCCGTCCGTCCTTTTAGAATCCTCTTTGTCTGCCACGGCAACATCTGCCGCAGTCCCATGGCGGAGTTCATCCTGAAAGCCCTGGTCCGGGCCCGCGGCATCGAAGACCAGTATTATATCGAATCGGCGGCCGTCTCGACCGAGGAGATCGGAAACGGCATCTATCCCCCCGCCAAGCGCTGCCTGACGCAGCATGGTGTGCCCTTCGACAGCACACGGGGCGCCCGTCAGGTCACCGCCGCGGACTACGGCCGCTTCGACCGCATCATCTGCATGGACCGCTCCAACCTGCACTGGATCCAGCGCATCATCCCGGACGACCCGGAGGGCAAGATCCACCTGATGATGTCCTACGCGGGCAAACACCGCGACGTCGCCGACCCGTGGTACACCGGCGACTTTGAAACCACCTTCCAGGACCTGCTGGAAGGCTGCGAAGCGATGCTGAAGAGCCAACCCTAGATATTAAACCAATTAGTTAGTGTATTCCAGAATATGAAGAAAGTTATCAAAATCGTCCTCCTGACCCTGCTGGGGCTGCTTGTTGTCCTTGGCGTAGGCGGCGGCCTCCTGTTCGGCCGGCTGGCTCTGGGGGCTCTGTCCGTCCAGAAACTGGACGAAGGCCTGTATTACATGGAATATCAAGGCGACGACGGTTTTGACGAGTTGGTGGCCGCCGGCGGCGTGCGTAACGCAAGCGAGCTGGCGGCGCACATCATGACGTTCCTCTCGCGGGGCTTTGCCCACGCCCCGGCCGCGACGCCCGACTCGACCGCCTACGGTTGCTCCGCCATCACGGCGCTCACGCCGGAGGGCAGCGTGCTGATGGGCCGCAATTTCGATTTCCCGTCCGCGACGGGCGTCATCCTGCACACCCGGCCCAAGCGCGGCTACGAGACGATCACCACCTTCAACACGGACTTCTTCGGCTTCGGCGAAGGCTGGCTGCCGGAAGGCTTCGCCAACCAGTACATGGCGCTGAGCTGCCTATTCTGCGCCCTGGACGGCATCAACGAGAAGGGTCTCGCCATCGCCGACCTGATGGCCGGCGACAACGCGGAAACGCACCAGGACACGGGCAAGATGGCGCTGACCACCACCACGGCCATCAGCTACCTGCTGAAGAACGCCGCCTCCGTGGACGAGGCGCTGGAGTTGCTCCGCCACATCGACATGCACTCCGACATCGGCGCGGCGCACCACTACGCGATCTCCGACGCCTCCGGCCGGAGCGTCGTGGTGGAATACGTCGACAACGAGCTGGTCGTCGTCGAGTCGCAGGCCGTCACCAACCACTACCTCTGCGCGCAGAAGCGCGGTGTCGGCCTGGTCCCCGGCGATCTCCGCTACGACCAGCTGTGCGCGCAGCTCGCCGCAAGCGGCGACCGGATGGACTGGGGGCAGCTGGAGAATGCCATCTTCTCCGTCTCCCAGCCCGCGCAGGAAGGCTTCCTCGGCACGGCCTGGACCGTGGTGATGGACCTGACGCACCCGTCCGTCACGTACTACGCCCGGCGGCACTTCAACCAACCCTTCTACTATCCCCTCAAACGGCGCGACTAACCAACTAACTTCATACAACCATGTGGTCTCTTTTCAAAAAAAAAGAACGGCAAACTCATTGATTTGAATGACTATACGCTTTCCGGCGGCGGCAAGCTGGGAGAGAGCTACGTCCACCGGACCAAGCCCGACGTCCTGCTCAAGCTGTATCCGCAGAACCTGGAAAAGACGGGCCTGGAGGAGTACGAGCGCGCCTGCCGGGTCTTCCACCTCGGCGTCCCCTCGCCCGAGCCGGGCGAACTGGTGCACACGGGAGACAAGCGCCTGGGCATCCTCTACAAGCGCATCGAAGGCAAGAAATCCTATGCCCGCGCGCTCGCCGACGACCCCGGGCGGCTGGAGGAATACGCCGCGTCCTTCGCGCGGATGGTCCGGGAGCTGCATGCTGTCAAGCCCGAGCCCGGAACCTTCCCGAATGTGAAGGACCAGTACAAGTCCGCCATCGGGCTCAATCCTTTCCTGAACGAGAAAGAAAAAGAGGCCGTGATGCGCTTCATCGACGGCCTGCCCGACGCCGACACCGCCCTGCACGGCGACCTGCACCAGGGCAACATCATCTTCACGGAGGACGGGAAGCAGTATTTCATCGACCTGAGCGACTTCTGCACGGGCAGTCCGCTCTTCGACCTGGGCGTTCTGATGCTGCATACCTGCTGGCTGCCGGAAGAGATGGAGCGGGAGCTCTACCACATCGGCCTCGACACGTCGAAGGCCTTCTGGAAAGCCTTCGTGCCCGCTTATTTCGGCCCCGACGCCTCCCCGGAGGATGTGCAGGCGCAGCTGCGTCCCTACGCCTTCCTGCGCGTGCTCGTCGTCGAGCGCCTCACCGGCGCCCCGTACATGGAGATCCGCCCGGGTCTCCACAAGCTGCTCGGGCTGTAGCGGCACCTGCGCCTTAGCGGTCCCGGACCGACTGGAGCAGGTACAGGATCGGGAAGATCTCCAGACGCCCGATCAGCATTTCGAGCATGCTGGAAGCTTTGAGAATGACCGGGAAGGACGCGTAGTTCGCCATGGATCCCACCGTGCCGAAACCGGGTCCCACATTGCCGATACAGGCCACCGAAGCCGTGACGCCCGTGGTGAAATCCAGGCCGAAGGCGATGTTGACGGCCGCGAAGAGCACCACGACCAGCAGGTAGCAGAAGATGTATCCGTAGGCGTCGTTCACCTGCTCGTCCGGCCGGATTCGCCCGTCAACGCGGACAAAATGGATGGCGTGGGGCGAAACGGTCTGGGTCACCTTCCGCTGGATGCCCTTGATCGCCAGGATCGCCCGGTCTATCTTGATACCGCCGGAAGTGGACCCGGAGCACCCGCAGATCAGCGAACAGACAATCAACACCGCCACGCTGAGCGATGGCCACAACGTGGTGTCCTCCGTGGCGAAGCCCGTGGTCGTGGAAATGGATACCACCTGGAAGGAGGCGTCCCGGAAGGCCGACCAGAACGAACTGTAATTCCCCCGGGACAGCAGGTCCGCCGTCACGATGATGATAGCGACACCTACCAGCGAGACGAAGACCTTGATGGTCTCGGATTTCCAGAGATAACGGGTCCGGCCCCGGAGCAAAGCCAGGAACAGGATGCCGAAGTGGACGCCGGCGGCGAGCATGGCGACGGTCAGCACGACTTCCGCCGCCGGATTGTCATAGGATGCGATGCTGGCATTCCGGGGAGAGAAGCCGCAGGTACTGCAGGCCGACATGGCGTTGGCAGCGGCATCGAACCACCCCATGCCCGTTACGCGCAACAGGAAGAAAGTCACAAGCGTCAGCGCAACGTAGGTGATCAGCGTCCTGTTGACAAAACGTCCCGTCCCTTCTCCCGAGAAGGGCTCCCGGGCCATGGCGGAAATCTCGGCAGCGGACAGCGTCGATTTATCCGCACTGCCCGTCATCATCGAAAAGAGCGTGACGATCCCCACGCCGCCGACCCAGGCCGTCGAGATGCGCCAGAACTGCAGTCCGCGCGGGAGCGCCTCAACATCGTTCAAGATGGAGGCACCGGTCGTCGTGAAGCCGGAGACGCTCTCGAAAATGGCGTTGATCGGCGTGAATTCCCGTCCGTAGAACAGGAATGGCAGCATCCCGAAAAGACAGGCCAGCGCCCAGGCACCGACCACGATACAGTTCCCCTCCCGGAAGCTGAGCCGATGATACCCCTTCCGGACAAAGATCATCGGATAGGAACCGACCAGGATGGTCAGGATGGTCGCGTGCAGCAGGGGCATCCGGCTTTCATCCCCGGGTGTCAACCAGGCGACCATGACCGAAACGGCCATCAAAGCCGCTACAGACAGGAGCGAGATGCCGATAAACCAGGTGATGACTTTCCAATTCATGTCCATTCGTCACTTTGACGGCGCAAAGATATTTCCGCAAAATTCATTTATCAATACAATAATTTTTATCTTTGCATTGATAAAATCAATAATATGACACTCCAGCAGCTGCGATATATCGTTGCCATAGACGATTACAGGCATTTCGGCAAGGCAGCCGAAGCCTGCGGCCTGACCCAATCCACCCTGAGCCTGATGGTCAAAAAATTGGAAGATGAGCTGGACGTACGGATCTTTGACCGCGACACCCACCCCGTCGCTCCGACGGAGATCGGGCACAAGATCATCGAACGCGCGCGGGTCGTTCTTTTCAACGCAGACCAAATTGCAGAGATAACACGCTCAGAAAAAGAGATACTGTCCGGACCGCTCCGCATCGCCCTCATCTCGACGGTCGCCACGGTGCTGATCCCCGGTCTTTTCAAGCACATCGGCACGCAATTCCCGGCCATTTCCCTGCAAACCGAGGAGATGCTCACCAGCACCGTGAAGGAAAAGCTTCGGAGAGCCGAAGCCGACATGGGCCTGCTGGCCGGGCCGGTCGATGACACGGACCTGCTGGAAATCCCGCTCTACCACGAAAGGTTCCTGGCCTATGTGTCACCGCAGAATCCGGCCTATGCCCAGGAAAGCATCCGTTACGAAACGGTGTTCAACCAGCCCGTCTGGATCATCCGGGACGGTCTCCGGCAATTGGACCCTGCGGAGTTGGAGCGTGGCGAAAAAGTCACTTACGAACGCTTCTTCGAGGGGGGCCGCGTGGGCACGCTGATCCAGGTCGTGAACGACAACGGCGGCCTGACCATCATCCCGGAGACGCACAGCAAGCTGATTATGTTCAGCCAGCAGGCATGCCTCCGACCCATCGTGGATCCCGTCCCCAGCAGGACCATTTCCCTGGTCGTCCGCGCAGACTACATCCACGAAGCCAAGATCAACGCCGTCGTCGATGCCGTCAAAAGCATCATCCCCGGCAGCATGCTTGACAACGTGGTCCGGAAAGGGCCCCTGACCCTGTAGAAGGGAGTATTATTCGCTGTAGTTGTGGTCGACCACGACCATGACGGTCTTGCCCGGGATCAGGGCGGACAGCTCCTGCGTCAGCTCTTGGCAGAGCGCCTGGTTGTCATGGACCGAGACATCCGGCACGACGTCCACCGACACCAGGTTTTCCTTTTCAGAACAATAGAATCCGTGCACCTGGACGATCTCCTTGTGCGCGGCGAGCGTGCGCGTGACTAAGGTCTGCAGCTCCCGCCGCTGGTTCTCGCCCGTGGCCACGGCATAGACGCCCACGGTCATCACGATGCCGTGCTTCCTGTACATTTCGATGGAGATCTTGCGGGTCAGACCGTGGATCTCCTGCGCGGTCAGCGTGTCGTTCACGGCCACGTGCAGGGAGCCGATCATCACGTCAGGCCCGTAGTTGTGCAGGATGATGTCGTACACGCCGTGCACCTCGTCGAAGGCGAGGACTTCCTTCTTGATGTCCGCGACCAGCTCCGGGGAAACCCGGGCGCCGAGCAGCTCGCCGACCGGCGAGGACAGCATCTCGATACCGGCCTTGATGATGAAGGCGGAGATGAGCACACCCAGGATGCCGTCCAGGGACACGTTCCAAAGCAGCATCACGCCGGCGGAAATCAAAGTCGCCACGGTGATGATGGCGTCGAAGAGCGCGTCCGAGCCGGAGGCGATCAGCGCGTCGCTCTTCAGCTTCTCGCCCTGCTTCTTCACGTACCAGCCCAGCAGGAGCTTGACCACGATGGCCACGATGATGACGATCAGCGTGGTCGTCGTGTAGCTCGGCTCCACCGGATGGAAGAGCTTCTTGCCCGACTCCGCGAGCGAGGTCACGCCCGCGGAAATCACGATCACGGCGATGATGATGGCGCTGAAATACTCCACCCGGCCGTGGCCGTAGGGATGCTCCCGGTCGGCCGGCTTCTGCGACAGCTTGGTCCCGATGATGGTGATGACGCTGGAGAGCGCATCGCTGAGGTTATTCACGGCGTCCATCACGATGGCGATACTGCTCGCCAGGAGGCCGACCAGGGCCTTGAACGCAGCCAGCAGCACGTTGGCGACGATGCCCACGACGCTGGTCCGGATGATTTCTGCGCTACGGTTCATAACAGAAGGATCTTTGTACAAAGATAGCAATTTTAGCATACGCTTTGCACAAAGATCCTTCGGGGAAAGGGTCGCCTACTTCACCGGCTGGCCCAGCTCGGAGGCCTCGGCGTCGGAGGCGTCCAGCTTGAAGACCATGAAGTTGGGGCTCTCCTGCGTGCAGGGGGTCCACTCGCCGCCGTCCGGGCCGTTGGGATCGCTGTACTTGGCGAAGTTGGTCCAGGCGGTCAGCATCTTCTCGGAGAGGTCCCAGTCGCCCTGGGTCCAGGGGCGCCAGCAGTGCTGGAGCGACTTGAACACGAACCACAGGTCGGAGGAGTGGAACGCGCCCTGCAGACGGTCCTCGGGGTGGGAGCCGTCGTCCGGCAGCGGACGGGCGAACTCGTAAGCCCAGGCGGTGTTGCCCTTGGCCTGACGGTCCTGGCAGAAGGCCGCGATGCCGGCGGACATGTCGCCCATGTCGTTCATCGTGTAGCCGATCATGTACGGCACGTCGGCCAGCGAGCCGTCGGCGGCCGCATCGTCAAAGATCTTGACGGACACGTGTCCGTCGATGATCGGGGTGATGGTGATGCCGGGCTTGCCCGTGGCGGAAGTATAAAGGGCGGAAGCGGCGTGGACGGCGTCCGTGGCCGCGGCGCGCATTTTCTTGAGATCGGTCAGACCGGCCCAGTCCATGACGGCCTTGCCTTCGGCTTCAGCCTCCTGAAGCGTCTGGCCACCGAACATCATCTTGATCATGGACGGCGGAAGAGCCGGACCGCCGCCAGCCAGCGTGAAGTTCTGGTTCTTGACTACGTTCAGGCCGTTGGCGCTCATGATCACCGCCTTGTGGAAGTAAGGCTTGGCCAGCGGCGAGGCGCAGAGCGTGCGGACACTGCCGCCGCCGGCACTCTGGCCGAAGATCATCACGTTGTCCGGGTCGCCGCCGAACTGGGCGATGTTCTTCTTCACCCACTTCAGGGACTCGATCTGATCCAGGATGCCGTAGTTGCCGGACACGCCGTCCGGGCTCTCGGCGGAAAGCTCCGGGTGCGCCATGAAGCCGAAGATGCCGAGGCGGTAGTTGATGGACACCAGGACGACATCCTTGGCGGCCCACTCCTGCGCGTCGAACTCAGGCTCGGAGCCCCAGCCCTCGCGGTAGCCGCCGCCGTGGATCCACACGGCCACGGGAGCCTTGCGGTCCACCTGGCCGGGATATTTGGTCCAGACATTCAGATACAGGCAGTCTTCGCTGCACTGCTTCTCTTCGCCATAGCCCCATTCCGTGAAATAGTTGCCCGGATAGTGGACGGCCTGGTAGCTCGGGTGGCCGAATTCGTCGGCCTGCAGGACGCCCTCCCAGGGCTGCACCGGCTGCGGCGCTTTCCAGCGCAGGTCGCCGATGGGCGGAGCGGCGTAAGGGATACCTTTGTAAACGAATACGCCGTCGAGGTCGGCGGCGATGCCCTGCACCTGTCCGCCTTCGATGTCAAGGACGGGGCTGACTTTTTCAGAGCAATGGCATGCGCCCAGGCTCATGGCCAGGGCAAGAAGTGCGAAGAATCTGAGTTTCATATTGGCAAATTATAGTGTTTCGAGGTACAAATTTAAGAAATAATGGCTACATTTGAGGGATTTCATAAGAAAACATCATGAAGAGAATTTTGTTCCTGATTCTGCTGACCGCCTCCGTCTTCACGGCGTGCTCTCAGCCCAAGAAGGTCTCCATCCTGGGAGACTCCTACTCCACCTACGAAGGCTACAATCCGGAAGGCTACAATCCGTTCTACCCGAACGACCGCAATGACGTCACCAGCCCGGACCAGACCTGGTGGAGCCTGTACATCAACGCCAAGGGCTATGAGCTGGAAGAGAACAACTCCTGGGGCGGCACCACCATCTGCGGCACCGGCTACTTCGGCCGCGACGTCTATGAGTCATCCTTCATGAGCCGCGTGGACATGCTCGGCAATCCGGACATCATCTTCCTCTTCGGCGGCACGAACGACGCCTGGTCGCGTGCGCCGATCGGCGAGTACCAGTGGGCCGACTGGACGAAGGAGGACTGCAAGGCTTTCCGCCCGGCCCTCGCCTACCTGCTGGACACCCTGCAGAAGCATTATCCCAAGGCCAAGATCTATTCCCTGCTCAACTCCGAGCTGCAGGAAGAGATCAATGAATCCATGCGCGAGGTGTGCAAGCACTACGGCGTCCAGCTCATCGAGCTGCACGACATCGAGAAGCAGAACGGCCACCCGTCCATCGCCGGTATGCAGAGCATCTGCGACCAGCTGCTGGAAGCCATCAAATAGATTACTCCCCCCACATGATTAGAAGGACGTTTCTCAAGAAAGCGGCCCTCGCTGCTGTCGGCACGGCAGCCTACGCCTCCCCGCTTTCCGCTACACTGACAAATTCAGACTCCCGGATGAAAGTATTACTGATCAACGGCAGTCCACGTCCGGACGGCAACACCTTCTGTGCACTGCAGGAGATTGAGACCCAGTTGAAAAAACAAGGCATCGAGACGGAGATTTTCCAGATCGGCACGCGGCCGGTCCGCATGTGCATCAACTGCGGCGGCTGCCGGCGCAACGGCGGCAAGGGCTGCATCTTCGACGATGACCCCTGCAACGAGATCGGCCGGAAACTCGCCAGCGCGGATGCCGTGGTCGTCGGCTCCCCCGTCTATTACGGGCAGCCCAACGGCGGCATCCTGGCCGTGATGCAGCGCCTGTTCTACTCCGCCGGCCACCTGGTCCAGAACAAGCCTGCGGCCGCCGTCGTCATTTGCCGGCGCGGCGGCGCCACGGCGGCGCTCCAGACCCTGAACATGATGTTCGAGATGATGAACATGCCCGTGGTCACCTCCCAGTACTGGAACATCGCCTACGGCGCCGGCAAAGGCGAGGCGAAGCTCGACAAAGAGGGCATGCAGACCATGCGCACGCTCGGCAACAACATGGCCTGGCTGCTGAAGAAGATCCACGCCGGCGGCGACGCCTCCCCGAAGCGCGACGAGCAGCCGGCCTTCATGAACTTTATCCGATAACGCCATGCGAAAGATCCTGTTTACCCTCGCACTGTGCCTGTCCGCACTGAGCATCAACGCACAGAATTACAAGCAAATCAACGACATCAGCTACACCGGCAAGACCGACGCGTACGCGCAGGAGCGGCTGAAGCTCGACGTCTATTACCCGGAGGGGCAGCAAGACTGCCCCGTCATCGTCTGGTTCCACGGCGGCGGCCTGGAAGGAGGCAACAAGGAGATTCCGGCCCAGCTGCAGAAAAAGGGCTGGGTCGTCGTCGGCGTGAACTACCGGCTGCTGCCGAAGGTGACGGTCCGCGAGACGCTGGACGATGCCGCCGAGGCCGTGGCCTGGGTGTTCCGCCACGCCGCGGAGTATGGCGGTGACCCCGCCAAAATCGTCGTCACCGGCCATTCCGCCGGCGGTTACATCGGCATGATGCTCTGCCTCAACAAGGCCTGGCTGGCCGCCTACGGCGCCGACGCGGACAAAGTGTGGATGTACATCCCGTTCAGCGGGCAGGCCGTCACACACTACAACGTCCGCAAGATGCAGGGCCTGCAGCCGCTGCAGGTCACCATCGACGAGTTCGCGCCCATCTTCTGGGTGCGCCCGGACTGCCCGCCGCTGGTGCTCATCTGCGGCGACCGCGAGCTGGAACTCTACGGCCGCTACGACGAGAACCAGTACCTCGCCCGCATGATGAAGCTGGTCGGCCACGAGAAGACCTACCTGTACGAGTTGGACGGCCACGGCCACAACACCATGGTCGGTCCCAGCTTCCACATCCTCGAGACGCACATCAACCAGGCGCTGGGCCGGCGGGTATTTCAGTAGTTTTGCTATCTTTGTACAATAACACGAACTAATTCCACATCCGTATGAAAAAGTATGTTTGCAACGTTTGCGGGTACGAGTATGACCCGCAGGCCGGCGAC
Organism: Bacteroidales bacterium; assembly: GCA_017651225.1. Classification (GTDB taxonomy): domain Bacteria; phylum Bacteroidota; class Bacteroidia; order Bacteroidales; family UBA932; genus Cryptobacteroides. The sequence goes on along the minus strand of JAGCDF010000077.1, from coordinate 23,890 downwards.
CCGGACAACGGAATCGCCCCCGGAACCGCCTTTGAAGACCTTCCCGCAGATTGGGTTTGCCCCCTGTGCGGCGTAGGGAAAGACGATTTCTCCGAACAATAAAAAGACGCGCCCGGGCTCCCCGCCCGGGCGTTTTCTAGGATTTTCTGCGGAGGATCCGGCGGCTCTGGATGAGGACCGACAGGACGATCAGGACGATGCCCAGCCAGAAGGAGAATCCGACTTCCCGGTATTCGCCGAACATCAGGGCGGCGAAGGCGATGCTGTACACGGGCTCCAGGTTGTAGGTCAGGTTGACCGTGAAGGCCGACAACACCTGCAGTGCCTGCAGCTGGAACAGGAACGGGAGAACGGTGAAGACGGACCCCAGCAGGAGCAGCCACCAGACATCCCTCCCCTGCGGAGCCAGGCTGGCTCCGGGGAAGATCCACGTATAGAACGGAATCAGCAGCGACAGCAGGAAGATGCCGCCGACGATCTCGTACAGGAGCATCGTGGCGCTGTCCTCCCCGGTCTGTCGGGCCACGTTGATGTTCACCAGTGCAAACAGCGAATAAATGGCCGCCGAGAGCAAGCCGAGGATGATGCCCAGCCGGTAGCGGACATCCAGGCTGAAGATGAGCAACACGCCCGCGATAGCAATGAAACTGATCAGCACCTCCACCCAGGAGATCCGCTTCCGGTTGATGAGCGGATCCAGGAGCGTCGTGAAGAAACAGGAGGTCGCGATGCACGCCACGCCAATAGAGACGTTGGAGGCCTGGATACTGGCGTAGAAGGCGACCCAGTGGAGGGACAGCAGGAAGCCGCAGGCGGCGATCTTGACGAAAGGCTTCCAGGGCATCCTGTGCAGGCGGCCCATTACGGCCATCACCAGCGAGAGCACCACGACGCTCACCATCATCCGGTACCACACCAGCGGCAGGCCGCCCAGCGAGATCAAACGGCCGAAAATGCCCGTCCAACCCGCCAGGAGGACAGCTATGTGGAGGATGATCAGCGTCCTGTTCTCTTTCGTTCCCATATCCAATCGTTTTGCGGCTGCAAAAATACAAATCCTTCTGAAAAAAATGTATATTTGCTTCAGTTAACCGAAATCCAATGAAACGTTTATTCTTCTTCCTGGCCGTATTGGCCCCGGCGCTACTCCCGGCGCAGAACAAGCCCTTCATGCAAGACCTTTCCTATTATGTCGAGAACCTTTCCGTGTATGGACTCAACCAGGAAGAAGGCCGGGCCTTCCACATTCCCTCCAAGCACATTTCGCTGGACGGGAAATGGAAGTTCTTCTACAGCGAGAACCCGGCCGGAATTCCGGACGGTTTTTTCAACGCAGGCTTCAACGACCGGAAGTGGGACCTCATCGAGGTGCCGTCCAATTGGGAGATGATGGGCTACGGAGAGCCGCTTTTCCGCAATGTCAGCGCGCCTTTCAAGACGAACATGATGCCTTCTGCGGCCCAATATATGCCGTGGCGCCGCCCGCAGACGGGGGCTCCCCTGCCTCCCGCCCCGTTCAGCGTGACCGTGCCGGACGTTCCGATGGATTATAATCCTACGGGGGCCTACCGGACGACTTTCACGCTCCCTGCCTCCTGGAAGGGCGACCGGATCTTCATCCGCTTCGAAAAGGTGGCGTCCGCTTCTTTCGTCTGGATCAACGGGCAGGAAGTGGGCTACAACGAGGGCGCGCAGGAGCCTTCGGAATACGACATCACCCAATATGTCAAGCCGGGCCGCAACACGGTGGCCGTGCTGGTGCTGAAATACAGCGACGGCTTTTATCTGGAGGGCCAGGATTACTGGCGCCTCGCCGGCATCTTTGACGACGTCACCGTCTTTGCCACGCCGCAGGCACGCATCCGCGACTGGCAGGTCATCACGGACTTCGACAAGACCTACACGGACGCCGACCTGAGCCTGACCCTGGACCTGAAGGCGTACGACACAGCCGCTTCCGGGTACAGCCTGACCGCCAGGCTTTCCCGGGACGGCAAACAGGTAGCCCGGATGCAGCGGGACGACGTTTCCATCCCCGCCAACGGGAGCCAGACCGTTACGCTGCGCTCCCGCGTCCCTTCTCCGAAGAAGTGGACGGCCGAGACGCCCGACCTCTACGACCTCACCATGACGCTTCATGATGCGTCCGGCCGCGTCGTGGACGAGATCACCAAACGCATCGGCTTCAAGAAAACCGAAATCATCGACGGCGTCTTCTATCTGAACGGACAGCCGCTCAAGGTGATCGCCCAGTGCTCCCACATGCAGCATCCCGAACTGGGCCATGCGATGGACGAGGCCACCGTCCGCAAGGACATGGAGATCCTCAAGCAGTTCAATTTCAACGCAGTACGCACATCCCACTACCCGCCCGTCAACGAGTACCTGGACCTCGCGGACGAGTATGGCCTGTATATTATCGACGAGACCGGCGACGAGGCCCACGCGACGGAATACGTGTCTTCCGTTCCGGATTTCATCCCCATGTATCAGGAGCGGGTGCGCCAGATGGTCCTTCGCGACCGCAACCACGCCTGCGTGCTTTTCTGGAGCGCAGGCAACGAGAGCGGCGAGGGTCCCAATATTACCGAAGTGGTGAAAGAAGGCCGGAAATACGACCCCACCCGCTTCTGGATGTACGGAGGCAACGCAGCCAAGCACGATGCGGAAGACATCGTCGGACCGCGCTATCCGATCCCCATGGAGCACGAAATCTCCTACGGAATGGACGAGGCCGACAAGCGTCCGTCCTTCATGGATGAATACGTCTCCGTAGCCGGCAACGGCGGCGGGAACCTCGACGATTTCTGGCGCGAAATCGATGAGCATCCGTCCCTGATGGGCGGTGCCCTGTGGGACTTCGTAAGCCCCGGACTCACCGCACCGGTCCGCCGGCTGGTGGACAAATCGCCCTACGGGACGCGGGCGGACATCATGGGACGCGCCCGGCTCGTGGCCGGCCCCAGCGGCAAGGCCCTCGACCTCGGACCGATGGAGCAGTGGGTCCAGGTGTACCGCGCAGACAATGTCGAGATCAGCGGAGACCAGCTCACCCTGACCCTGGACATCATGCCGCGGCATTTCAACCGCGGCGGCGGGTATATGATCACCAAGGGAAGCCGCCAGTTCGGCCTCCGGCAGAATAACGACAAGATCGAATTCTACATCGACAACGGCCAGGTGAGAACCATCAGCGGAGATCTCCCCGCCGACTGGGAGGGCCACTGGCACAATGTGACCGCCGTCTATGACGGCTCCGCCATGAAAGTCTATATCGACGGCGCGGATGTGGCTTCGGGCGAAGCCTCGGGCAGGATCCGCAATCTTCCGCTGTCGCTGTGCGTCGGCCGTAACGAAGAGCGCAACGGCCAGGACACCAACGAGTTCATCATCGACGCACTGGTCGACAACGTAGGTGTCTTCGCGTCCGCCGTCCGTCCTTCCGACGGATTCCGTCCCGCGGACGCCGCGCTGTGGCTCGACTTCGAAGAGGAGATCGCGGAAGGCAGTTTCTATACATACGGCATCGGCGCGCGCACCTACGGCAGTATCTGGCCGGACCGTGTCCCCCAGCCCGAGATGTGGCAGATGAAAAAGAGCCAGCAGCCGCTGAACTACCGCATGCTGGACAGCCGCACCGGCCTGGTGGAAATCCGCAACCGCAGCTACTTCGCCAATGCCTCCGTCTATGCGACCCGCTGGGAAGTGACCGCGGACGGTGAGACCGTCGCCTCCGGCACGCTGGACCTGGACATCGAGCCGCAGGGCAGCGTGGCCGTTCACGTGCCTTATACCCGGCCGGAAATCGTTCCCGGCAAGGAATACCGCCTCACGCTGAGTTCCTGCCTGCGCAAGGACGAAATCTGGGCCCCCGCCGGACACGAAGTGGCCTGGGAGCAGTTCGAGCTGGACGGCTGGAACCTCCCGGCAGCCCCGGCCCCGAAACCCGCCGGCCATGTCGATCTGACCCAGTCCGAAGGGAAGCTGATCGCTTCCGGCGCCGGATTCTCGTATGCCTTCGACGCCCGGAGCGGCGCCCTGTCTTCCATGCTGGTGGACGGGAAGGAGATGCTCTCGTCTCCGCTCAAGGTAAACCTCTGGAGAGCGCCCGTGGCCAATGAGATTGACGGCTGGAACGCCGGCACCGTCCGTTCACTGCTGAACAATTCCCAGCAAGGCTACGGCACCATCGGCGCCAGTTCCACCATTGCCGCCATCTACTACGCCGCCGGGCTGGACAAGCTGAACTGGATCCCCGTTTCGGTCCAATCGCGCGAGGAGGACGGCGCCGTGTATATCGATGTCCGCGAGCTGGTCCTCTTCGGCGGCGCCCAGGGGATCACCCAGCTGGACCTCTACATCATGGGACGCCGCGCGATCGGCATGGAGAGCCTCTTCTCCTGGCGGGTGGACGCAGACGGGACCGTGACCGTGAAGCACCGGCTCTTCCCGGAAGGCGACATGCCGGCCTGGCTGCCGCGCGTCGGCGTCACGCTCTCGCTGGACGGCACCCTGGACCATGTCCAATGGTACGGCCGCGGCCCGCAGGCATCCTATCCCGACAGGAAGAGCGGCTACCGGATGGGTGAATGGTCCTCGACCGTCGACGAGATGTATGAGCCGTACCTGATCCCTCAGGATTACGGTCTGCGCATGGATTGCCGCAGGGTCTGCTTCACCGACGGATCCGGCAAGGGACTGATGTTCCGGATGGACGAGCCCTTCGGATTCAACGCCTATCCTTTCACGACGGACAACCTGACGAAGGCCGTTTACCAGTATCAGCTGGAGCGGTCCGGCGACATCACCGTCAACCTCAACTACGCCGACACCGGTGTCGGCGACACGGCACGCGGCGCGCTGCCCGGCTATCGTGCCTATCCCCAGACCTATGAGCGGACCATCGTCATCAGTCCGGTCCGATGAGGTTTGAATTACTGGGGAAAGAGGGCGCTCCCTCGCTGATGCTCATCCCGGGGCTTGGGGTCTCCTACGAGATCTTCCTGCCCCTGGTGGAGCTGCTAAAGGACAAGTTCCAGATCATCGCCGTCCAGGTGGACGGCTTCACGCTGGGCGAGCAGACCTGTTTCACCTCCGTCGACGACCAGGCGGCCCAGACGATCGCCTTCATCCGGAATCGCTTCGACGGCCACCTGGACGGCGCATACGGCTTGTCCCTGGGCGGCAAAATCCTGTCCCGCATCCTGGAGCGTGACGAGGTCACGATTGACCACGCCATCCTGGACGCCGCTCCCCTGCTGCCGCTGCCCAAATGGCTGGTGGGCCCGCTGCGCTATTATCAAAGCTACAATGTGTGGACCTGCTACCATTGGACAGGTTTCTGGCGCTGGGTATTCCACTCGCACTACTTCGACGTGCTGCTGGACGAATGCCGGAAGACCTTCCCCTATGGCGGGAGGCGCGCCGTGCTGGACGGCTATAAATCAGTCTATACCAACAAATTGGAGTCCATCCACGGCGCCGACATCCACTTCTGGTACGGGACGAAGGAAGCCTTCGTGGCCAAGCCGCAGATGGAGCATCTGCAGAAGCTCTGTCCGGAACTGCACGTAGCGGTATTTCCCGGATCCAACCACGGACAACTGCTGGTGGACCACCCGGACGAAGTGGCCCAACGAATCGAGAAGATTGTCCTGCCTTAAGCCTTCTTCTGGCAACGCCAGGCGACGACGGCCTCGACCAGGCCCAGCACGAAATAGATGTTGCTGATGGCCACGAATCCCCACACATACCACTCCAGGGCAATCCAGAGCATCAGGATGATGCCGCAGGCGAAGGTTACCCAACAGGCAAGCGGATGCTTCTTGAAGAGCATCACGGCCGCAAGGAGCTGCGGCAGGCCGTTCACGGCCAGCAGGACGCAGCCGGAGGGGAAGAAATCCTGGAAGAAGATGTCCGGCCAGGGCAGTTTGGCGCGCAGGAGGTCCAGCATCGCCTCCCCGCCCCAGCTCACGCCGGTGGGGTCCATCCACATCATCACGGCGCCGCCGATGGCGCCGACGGAGATGAAAAGGGTCAGTATCTTCAGAAAGGTCTTCATATTCGGTTATTGTAACTTCGTGTAGATGAAGTATGCGAGGGCCAGCTGGGCCAGGAGGATGAGCGGCAGGCCGAAGGCGAACTTCACGTGCTTGGTCTTGTGATGGAAGACGCACATGCCCAGCAGGGCGCCAACGCTGCCGCCGAGCACGGCGAGCAGGAGCAGCGTCGCCTCCGGGATGCGCCACTTGTCCCGCCGGGCCTTCCACTTGTCGAGGCCGTAGGCCAGAAAGGCCAGGAAATTGATGCCAATGAGATAGTAAACGACCACCGTCATTGCACGCCCCTGCTGTTAAAGGAGAGCCTGAATCGCCGAATCAATCTCTTCCGGGGTCACGACCGGCTCGAAACGGGCCACGACCTTGCCGTTCCGGTCAATGAGGAATTTGGTGAAATTCCACTTGATATCGGGATTGGACGCATAGTCCGGATCGTTCCTGGAGAGCATTCCGTCCATGAATTTCCCGGTTTCGCTGTCGCCCCAGCCGGCAAAAGGCTTCTCGGAATAGAGCCATTTGAAAACCTCATTGGCGTTCTCGCCGTTGACGTCGGACTTCGCCATCAGCGGGAAGGTAACGCCATGGTTGAGGCGGCAGAATTCCTCGATCTCCTCGTTGCTGCCGGGCTCCTGATGGCCGAACTGGTCGCAGGGGAATCCGATGACCGTAAAGCCATCGAACTTGTACTTCTGGTACAGGGCTTCCAGTCCGTCATACTGCGGCGTGAAGCCGCATTTGGAGGCGGTGTTGACGATGAGCAGGACCTTGCCCTTGTAGTCGGAGAAGTTCACGGTATCGCCCGAATTGGACTCGGCGCTGAACTGGTAGATGGTGTTCGTGTCGTTCGAACAACTGATGGCGCAAATGGCAGCCAGAATAAAAAGGATCTTCTTCATGGGTGCAAAAATAAGAATCTTTTTCGTTACCTTTGATACGCGGAGTTAAAGAACGTATAAAAGAAAGCATGAAATTCAGAGAATTACGCCGCATCAACCAGGCCGCCACGCCCGAAGGGATGAAGGTAACGATGAAGAGAAGGCAAAAGAAACTGCGGATCACGGAGGCCGACTTCATGCTGGCCAAACCGCAGAGCCGCCCGGCTCGAAGAGATTGCCGAGCACGGCAAACCTGTTTCCTTCCGCCGGGCCATCCACAAATCGAAGAAAGTCTACGATCGTAAGCGTCTGAAGAAGATGACGCTGCCGGAATAATCGTTCTATTTGTTTGGAATAATCAGAAGATAATGGATACTTTTATTGATGCATTACTGAGCGGGAAGACCGACAGGATCCCTGACGGATATGACTGGTTCGCCCCGCTGCTCGGCGACTGGGACTGCGACTACTACGACGAGCCCGAACCGGGTCGCAAACGCCACGTCAAGTGTGAATGGATCTTCCGCATGTTCAACAAGGTGGAACATTGCTACGATGTCGTCTACACCTGCGACCACGCGATGAAGCGGCTCTGCTTCACCAAGCAGGGCGACCGGCTGGTCGGCAAGGTGCTCTCGGAAGAGAACGCCTACTGGATCTTCTCCGACATCACCCCGGACAGTTTCCGCTGGGAAAACGTCCGGATCAAAGAGAACGGCGAGAAGTTCCAGCTCTGCAAAATCTTTGGCAAGAGGATAGGATAATTATGACCTTACAGCACACAAATAGGCCTGGGTTCTGGCTGGGAATCCCGACGCTGTCCATCCGGGCCGCGCAGGCGACCGATTTATCGGATATCATGGCCGTCCTGGAGGCGGCCAAGGGCATCATGCGCGCGTCGGGCAATGCCAAACAATGGACGGGCGGCTATCCTTCGGAGGAAACCATTCTGCAGGATATCGACCGGGGGCACGGCCAGGTGGTCGTGGCGGACGGACGGATTGCGGGCTATTTCGCATTCATCCCCTCCCCGGAGCCGACTTATGCAAAGATCTACGACGGTGCCTGGCTGGATGATTCCCTGCCCTACCACGTCGTGCACCGCATCGGCAGCTATCCGGAGGTTCACGGGGTCTTCCGCGCCATCATGGACTGGTGCTTCGCCCGGGACGCGAACATCCGTATCGACACGCACCGGGACAACCGGATCATGCAGCACAACATCCTGAAATACGGATTCCGCTACTGCGGCATCATCTATCTGGCCTCCGGGGACGAAAGGCTGGCCTACCAGCGAATAATCGGGGATAATTGTTAACTTGGCTTGCGAAATGACAAGCAGCAGACAATACTATCTCGACAACCTGAAGGTCTGGTTGACCGTCCTCGTGATCTTCCACCACGCCGGGCAGGCCTATGGCACCGGCGGGGGTTGGGCGTATACGCCGAGCAATCCGGCGGAGTTCCTCCCCTGGCTGGGAAATTTCTTCAGCGTGAACGCCGGCTTCTTCATGGGGCTATATTTCCTGATTTCCGGCTATTTCGTTCCGACCAGCTACGACAAGAACGGCGGCAAGACCTTCGTCCGCAAGAAGCTGATCCGGTTGGGCATCCCCTGGCTGGTGATGGGCACGATCCTGTCCGTCCTTTCGGGTAAGTTCGAGACCGGGCACATGTGGTTCGTCGAGAGCCTGCTCGTGTTCTGCCTGCTCTACGCACTGTACCGGCGCTTCTTCCCGCCGGTCCGCAGCCGCGAGCAGCAACCGACCTGGTGGGCACTACTCCTGATTGGGTTGGTGATGGGCACCGGCAGCTTCTTCATCCGCCAGGTGAGCCCGCAGGACCACTGGATCTGGCCTTTCGGCATCATTCCCCTGCCGATGGAGCCCGCCCATTACCTGCAATACGTGATGCTGTTCGTGCTGGGCATCCTGGCCCGGCGCTTCAACTGGCTGGAACGGATGAGCGACCGCCTCGGCGCCGCGTCGCTCGGCCTCGGCGTCCTCTTCGCCCTGGGCATCTACCTGCGCGGCGACGGTGCATGGAGCGCCTTCGTCTGGCGCTGGTTCGGCTTCTACGAATCCCTGCTGTGCGTCTTCCTCTGCGCCGGCCTGCTCTGGCTGTTCCGCCGCTGCGACAACGGCACCAGCGGCTTCAAGCAATGGTGCGCCGCCCAGTCGTACGGCGCCTACATCTTCCACATGCCGCTGATGCTGGTCCTCCAGTTCGCCACGGACACCGTCTGGATGGGCGCCTTCGGCAAATTCTTCTTCATCGGTGCCGTCACGACGGTGCTGGCCTTCACGCTGACCTGGCTGCTGCGACTGATTCCCGGAATTAACAAAGTAATATGAAAGAGTATCTCATCAAATCCATCGTGTCGGCCCTCATCTTCATGGGCCTGACCCTGGCCTTCGATGCCATCTTCAACGAAATAGGCAGCGTCTGGAAATACCTGATCTCCGGCACGCTCTTCGGTTTCGCCTTTGAGGGTTGGAATTATTTCTACCAAAAAAGGAAGGACTCCGGCAAGTAGATTCGCACTTCGGCAAGCCGGTCGATGTCATCTTCCAGCTGGATGACAACGACTGAGCAAATTGCTTATCTTTGATTCGACAAATCGAGATTAATCCATGCGATTTATGAAGAAACTGATAACCATGATCACATTCGTGCTGATTGCCGTGGGCGCGTCAGCACAGAGCACGAAAACGTTCACGACCGTCAAGGAGCTTCCGATTACCAGCATAAAGAATCAGTACCGCAGCGGCACTTGCTGGGACTATGGCACGCTGGGCTACCTGGAGAGCGAGATTCTGCGGAAGACGGGCAAGACCTATGATCTTTGCGAAATGTTTGTGGTGAGCAAGGATTATATGGACAATGCCACGCACTATGTCCGCATGCATGGCTACAGCCAGATCTCCGAGGGCGGTTCCTGCGATGACGTGCTTGAGGTGATCCGCAAGCACGGGATTTGTCCGGAGGACGCCATGCCCGCCCCTGGGTCGATGACGGGCGATTCGCTGGCCAATTTCAATGTATTCTTCCCTGAGTTGGAGCGCCTGGTGAGCGGCATCGTCTGGGCGGAAGGCAAGCCGGAGCTGAACCGGTATACGACCGAAGAGCACGCCCCGTTAAGAGTCGAAGCACCGAGAGCGAACTGGCAGAAAGACGTGCAGGATGTGATCGACAAGTATCTCGGGAAGTGCCCGGATTCTTTCGTCTTCGAAGGAAAGACCTACACGCCCCTTTCTTTTGCCGAGAGCCTGGGGATTAATCCGGACGACTATGTGAGCCTGACCAGTTATTTGCATCATCCTTTCAACCAGTGGTTCGTGATCGAGGCCCCCTACAAATGGCGGCTGAGGCCCAGTTACAACATCCCAATTGAGCAGTTGATGGCGGTGTTGGACAAGGCCCTGGATGCGGGGTATACGGTAGCCTGGGGCGGCGATGTGTCGGGCGATTTCCTGCGGAAGGAAGGCCTGGCGATGCTGCCGGACGGCGTCGTGCCCACCCAGGAGCTACGGCAGCAGCAGTGGGACAACTGGGATTTCACGTACGACCACGTGATGCTCATTTATGGGAAGGCCCTTGATGAGCAGGGCAAGCCCTACTATCTGGTAAAGAACTCCTGGGGCGACTACGGAGCCTATCATGGCATCTGGTATATGTCGCGCGATTATATGGCCTTGAACACGACCTACCTGTTCCTGAATCGGAATGCTTTGCCGAGGAGCCTGCGGAAAGAAGTGAGCGGGAAGTGATCGAGGAGCAGGAAATAGGCGGACGGCCGTGCCGGCTTTTCGGGTCGGAACGCCCGGCGTGCCTGCTGGTTCAGCCGTCGGCGCGGCACGAGACCGCGACGCTGGAAGCCGAGGCCGCGCAGATCGCTGCGCTCTCCCCTTCCTCTTTTGTGCTGGCGGCATTTGAGGTCGAAGACTGGATTGTCGACCTGATGCCCTGGCCGGACGGGAACATTTCCCGCGAGGCAGAAGCTGGCGGGCACGGCCAGGAGACGCTGCAGTACGTGCTGCTGTCCCTATTTCCCACCTTGCGGGAGCGGTTCGGAGACCTCACCGCCGTGATCGGCGGCTATTCGCTGGGCGGGCTCTTCTCCCTGTGGGCGGCAGCCCAGACGGACAGCTTCCGCGCCGTGGCGGCGGCCTCCCCGTCGGTATGGATCCGGGACTGGCAGGCCTTCAGCGAGCAACATCCGACGCTGGCCGAGGCGGTCTATCTGAGCCTCGGCGAGCGGGAGGAGCATGTGCGGAACCAGGCCATCGCCCGGGTCGGCGACGGCATCCGCGCGCAGCATGCTTTGCTACAGCAGCAACTGGGGCCGGAGCGCTGCACGCTGGTCTGGGAGCCCGGCAATCATTTCACCGACAACGAAGGCCGCCTGGCCCGCGCATTCGCCTGGTGCGTCGGGCGTTTGTAGACCGTTTGGTCGAAGCAGAATAATAGTTATATTTGTTAAGACTATCGGGTTTTGTATGGCAAGTAACGCAGATTTCGTACAGTATATCGTTGATCAGTGCTCGGGCGCTGGGGAGATAGCCGCAAAGAAGATGATGGGAGACTATTGCATCTATTGTGATGGTATCCTCTTCGGCCTTATCTGCGACAATAACCTGTTTATCAAGCCCACCTATCAAGGCGCAGCGCAATTGAAGGAAGTGGTGATGCGTTCTCCGTATCCCGGAGCCAAGGAACATTTCCAGATCGACGACGTGGATGATCGGGACTACCTGACAGCCATCATCAAGACGACGCTACCCGCCCTGCCGAAGCCGAAAGCGAAGAAGAATCCGATGCTTGAAACGAAAAAGCATGTTCCGGCCTCGCTGGATGAGCTTATTCCACACGGCGTTGTCTGCTCACAAGAACTCAGGGCTTTCTTTCAGCAGCACCTGGGCAAGGGATTCCACTTCAAAGTAGAGTTCCAGAAATGGCTGCATGAGAATGCCGGAAAGACTTACGGAGATGCCGTGGAAGCCTACAAGACGCTGGAGCATCCCACCGAAATCTGGCCCCAGTTTGAATACAACCAATATGTCCGCGACTTCTTTGCGGACAACGAAGGCGCATCTCTGGACGATGCAATCAAGTGTTGGCACTGGAAGAAATTGCAACCGGGAAGCCACCGCTATGAGCGAAGCGACCTGGAGGCGGCAAAGTAAATTCGGATTAATATGATTGTACTGATTATTGTTGCGGCCATTCTGGTCATCCTGGCCAACACCTGGGCAAAGAAGAAATAATAAACAATCCCGGCCATCTTTTTGAGATAGTCGGGATTGTTGTAATATGCCTTGGAATACTTACTTCTGGGCGGGCTCCCACTTGCAGCGGACGGGAGAGACGATGGCGCCTTCCTTCTTGAGTTCGGCGAAGACTTTGTCCACGTCCTTGCGGTCCAGGCCGGTGATTTCTGCAATCTTGCCGGCGTTCACAGGTGCGCCGAATTCGCGCATGGCTTTCAATACTTGTTCTTTCATGGCTTACATCATTGCGATTAAGAAGTTCTCGTAACCGAGTTTCTCAATGTGATAGAGATACTGTGCCTCCCAGGCCATGTGTTCAACCTCTCCGTCAATCCATTTTTGGATGAGCTTCTGGGTGGGATAGTCGTCGGCGAAGGCGGCCGCCAGTTCGCTCAGCATCTTTACGGCTTCGGGTTCGTAATCCGTCTCGATCTGCTGCTTCGGGTCATCGTAGAACGGGAATTCGATGGTCTTCATCAACTCCTGCAGTTCGGCGGGCTTGCAGCCGAGTTCCACCAGGCGGTTCAGAACCTCTTCCGCTTCGTCCCACTCCTCTTCTGCTTCTTCCTTCCACTTATCGGCCAGCTTATTCCAGCCCTGAAGACGGTCGTAGGCCGAGAAGGCGAAATGCTGTTTGCTGTTGCCGAACCATACTGCGCCAAGATAGGCGAACTGTTTCAATGCTTCTTCTTTTGTCATAACGTTATTGGGTTTTAGTGAATAATGCAAAGTTATGTCTTTCAGCAATAGAATATGCGAGCAAGACGGAACAATAACCGACCGAAACGAAACTTTTTCATTTTTGTATGTATCTTTGCAATGCATCGTAGAGCACAAAGACGATATGTACACAATCTCGGACACCTGGATGGGGGCATACGGAAAGGCCCATTACAGGGACTGGAACGGGCAGTTCTTAAGCTTTGAGGCTGACAAGGAAACGTATATGCGCACGAATACGCTGCCCGGGACGGTAGCCACATATGCTTTTATCATTGTCCTGAGAGGCCGTTCCACCCTTCTCTACAGTGGACGGGAGATAACGACAGAAAGAAACCACTTATTTATCTATATGCCCGGTTTCCCTATCAGCGTGAAGGATGTGTCCGAAGATTTTGCCTGCCTCTGTCTTGTAGCCGACGAAGCCTTTACCGCAGGGACGCCATCCATCCGAAATGCCGTCCGCTCGGCGCTGCTTCCCATCTTTGAGATGCGTCAACCCGTTGTGGATATTTCGCCAGAAGAAAGTGCACGACTCAACTCCTTGATTCGCATGGCCGGGGATTATCTCGTCTCTGAGAATCCCTTGCGCGAGGAAATGATCAAGAATCTATATGCACTCTTCCTGATGGACCTCTCGTCCATTCTTTCCCAGAGGACGCAGCATGGTAAGTTCGGAAAAAGAGCGGAAGAACTGTTCATGGACTTCATACACCTGCTTCCGCAACATTACGTTCACGAACACGGCATTGAATTCTATGCAGACGCGCTCAACGTTACGCCCACCTATCTCTCCCGGGTTGTCCGGCAGGTCTCCGGGAGAACCGTCGTGGAGTATATCAACCGATTGTTGCTGATGGAGGCCATCTGGCTGCTGGAAAACACCACCTTGAGCATCGACGAAATCGCAGAAAGAATCAACTATGCCGACTCGACCACCTTCGGCCGCTTCTTCTTCCGGATGAAAGGCGTTACCCCCAGGGAGTACCGGAAGAGTTTGTAGATATATTCCCATTTATCGGCAAAGATCAAGTCCAAATCGGGATACGACCGGATGGCCGCGGAAGCGGAACGGATATCGGCCACCGGACCTATTATCTTCCATTCCGGCCGCAGACACGCCGGCAGAACAGGCAGTTGCGGAATGTCGGGGATAAGTTTTTTTTGCAGTTTCAAAAATAAGCCCTATATTTGTATCGTGAACGATATAAAAACACAGAAAACATATGATTATCAAAATTTTCAAAGCAATCGGTAAAGTCCTTCTGGGACTGTTTATGGTCTTTGCGGGATTCAGTCACATCACCGTGGCCCGCGAAGAATTCGTGGCCCAGGTGCCTGTCTGGATTCAGTTCTCCCCCGGCTTCACGGACTTTGTGGTACTCGCCTCCGGCGTCGTGGAGATCCTGCTGGGCCTGTCCATGCTCCTTCTCTGGAAAGAGCGTTCCGGCTGGGCCGGAGCCGCCCTGGCCATCTTCTACGTACTCATCTTCCCCGGTAACATCAACCAATATGTTGAGCACATCAACGCCTTCGGTCTCGACACGGACCAGGCCCGTCTGATCCGTCTCTTCTTCCAGCCGGTACTCATCTGCCTCGCCCTGTGGACCACCGGTGGCTGGGCCACCCTCAAGACCTGGTGGAAGGCATGTAAAGGATTATTCATCAAAAACAAATAAAACGCTTATGGAACCCGTTAACAAAGTATTCGATTTCCTGCAGAACGCAGGGACCTTCTATCTGGCCACCGTCGAGGGAGACCAGCCCCGCGTGCGTCCTTACGGAGCCATGATGCTCTTCGAGGACAAGATCTACATCATGGCCTTCGGCCAGACCAACGCCACCAGGCAGATTGCCGCCAATCCCAAGGCCGAGCTCTGCGCCTTCAAGGGGATGACGCTCCGCATCGCGTGCCGACTGGTCGAAGACAACCGTCCCGAGACCCAGAAGGCCCTCATCGAGAAGATGCCCGTGCTGAAGCCCGCCCTGGGCGAGAACGGCGAGAACGGTGTTATGTACTACCTCGCCGACGCGACCGCGACCTTCTTCAAGATGATGGAGCCCGTAGAAACCGTGCAGTTCTAGGCGTATGAAAAAGATCTACACTGTTTGCCTGGCGGCATTGGCAATGCTTGCAGGCTGTAATACCAACAATAACAACACCCAAGATATGACAACCAACGAAACCCTCCAGGAAGTGACGGGCCGCAAGAACTTCGGCGCCAGCCACGCCCTCGTCACCACGCCCCAGCCGTGCGTGATGATCGCCACCTGGGACGAGAACAAGACTCCCGACGTGATGATGGCCGCCTGGGCCGGACAGCTCGACGCTAACCAGATCGTCATCAGCCTTTCCAAGCACAAGACCACCGACAACCTTGAAAAGACCGGCGCCTTCACCATCAGCTTCGCCGACGAGCGTACTGTGGTCGAATCTGATTACTTCGGCCTGGTGAGCGGCAACAATGTGCCCGACAAAGTGGCCAAGGCCGGCTTTACGGTTACCCCCAGCCCCAACGTCAACGCGCCCATTATCAATGAGTATCCGCTGACGCTCGAGTGCAAGGTGGTCAGTTTCGAGGACGGCATGCTGATCGGAGAAATCATCAACCAGAGCGCCGATGAGTGCATCCTCACCGACGGCAAGGTGGATCTTGCCAAACTCAAGCCCATTGTCTTCGATGCCGCCGGAATGTGCTACCGCGCCCTCGGCGATGTCGTCGGCAAAGCCTGGGGAGCCGGAAAGGCCATCGCAGAATAGCATTGAAAGCCCCGACTATGCTCAAACTGCATAAAAAGACATTCCCGGAACTGACGACGGCGGAGTTGTATGACTTGCTGCGGATTCGCAGCGAGGTCTTCGTCGTGGAGCAGGACTGTGTCTATCAGGATATGGATTACGACGACCAGGCGGCCATTCACCTCTGGCTGACTGAAGGCGATCACATTGTGGCGCTCTGCCGCGTCTGTCCGGCTGGCACACATATGGAGGAGGTCTCCATCGGTCGCGTCATCACGACCGAGCGGGGTAAGGGATACGGCAAGCGGATCATGCTGGAAGGAATTGCAGTCGCCAAGGAACATTTCTGCACGAAGCGGATCGACATCGAAGCGCAGGAATACGCAAAGGGTTTTTACGAGCAGGTGGGCTTCCGGCAGTCCTCGGAGGCCTTCATCATGGACAGGATTCCGCATATCCGGATGACCTGGTCGGAGGAATAAGTCATATGAAAAGGTTCTTTATTCTTCTCTCCTGTATCCTCTGTCTTGCATCTTGCAAACAGGGAATGGTGGACTCGGCCGCCGTCAAGGCTGCCGCATCGACGCAATTGGAGACATACCCGGAATCTCGGCTGCAGGACCTGTACAAATCGTTCTTCCAGGATCGTTTCGGTCCCGGGCCTATCATCCGCACTACAGGATCATCGCATCGAGCGTACTGGATTTTTAAAATCAGTCTATCACGACGGAGCCGTCGGGGTGGAGGGTGACGTAGTTGCCCTCGTGGATGGAGACGGGACCTTCGTCGGTCATCAGGGAGAGCATCGAGAAGCCCATGCAGTCATAGGGGGCAAGGAGGCGGTCGCCAAGGAACTGCTTGAGTTCGGCGTAGTTGTTCCCGGTGTATTGGATCCGTATCATCGCCGGCCGCATTGGGTTTATTCGGATTTCTTTTTGTTCTTTTCTTCAGCCCGATAGGAAAGGGCCATGCTGAGTATTCCCAGGACACTGGATATCACCCCGAGAATCCTGGTATAAATACTACCCGGAAGGAACAACCAGAATACAAGGAGGACAGCAAACAAAACCCCGAGGGCAACTTGCATTTTTTGTCTCTTATTCATCTTTTTGCGAACTAATACCTTGCGAAGTGATGTGGGATGCTTCTGCGACGGCGACCGGATGCGGAAGACGGGTGGAGATTATGCCGGTATTTCAGAGGGCACAACTCTCGTCCGTGCAGAGGTTTCGGGGAAGGACTGCACCGGAAACGGTTTTACCGGCCAGCACGGATGCGACTTTGCCCGCAATGACGGTGGAGAGAACCACTTTCCCTTCCGGATCAATGACATACAGCGACGGGATCCACTGAACGCCATAGGCGGCGCCGATGGCGGAGTCTTTCTTCCCGGCCGGATCGAAAAGCTGGACGCCAGGAAGCTCCTGATCAGAGACAAAGTTCCTGAATGTTTCGTATTCGCGGTCAAAGGACACGGAGACAAACTTGACCTTCGCCGGGTCGGAGGATGCCCACATGGATTTAAGCTGCGGTATCTCGGCCCGGCAATCCGGACACCAGGAGGCCCAGAAGACCAGCACCACGGTCTTTCCCCGGAAGTCACTGAGCTTGACCGACTTGTCGGACAGGTCATTCAACGTGAAGTCGGGTGCGGCCGTCCCCGGCTTAAGCAGGGTGACTGCATATTTCGCATCGAGTTCCTCTTCATCGGGAGTCTGAGCACGGAGTCCAAAACCAAAAGCCATAAGCGTTGCAACTAGAATAATAAAACGTTTCATCATGTCTACAGTTGATTCTCACAAAAATACACATTTCTTGGCTCAACCGCAATTATTCAGTTTCCGGTAGCAAAACTGCCCCTTTTCGCCCCTGGGGAATGTGGTTTATCGGCTGCCAGAGGCGGAAAAGGCCTCCAGCGTTCCCGGCGGTCAGCGGGCCTTGGGGTGGGCCCGCTCCGCGCCTGCCGTTGCCCGGGGATGGGTAAACTGCCGGGCGATAGTGGGGAAGGTCCGCTTTTAAGTGACGGACCTTCCCCGCGGAATATGCGATTTACGGCGAACCAAGCAGGTTTCCATGGGGAAGGTGTCGGGGTTGAAATGAGACCTTCCCCGGAGGAAGGAGATGCCCGGTCGGAGCCGGGCAGGACAGGGAAGGATTGGGCAGACGGGGTAGGATTGGGGTCTGTTAGCCCAGGATCGGGGGTGGCGGACAAAAGAAAAAAGACAGCGTTTCTGCTGTCTTTTTCTTGTACCCCCGAGGCGAATCGAACGCCTATCGTCGGAACCGGAATCCGAAATTTTATCCATTAAACTACAGGGGCGTGCCCGATAGGGACTGCAAATATACTTAAAATTTGTAATTTTGCAGCGCCAAACAAAACGAATTTCGAAAATGAAAAGAGCATACGTTTTCCCCGGACAGGGGTCCCAGTTCCCGGGTATGGGAAAACAACTGTACGAGAGCAACGCCAAGGCCCGCGAGCTGATGGAGAAAGCCAACGAAATCCTCGGATTCCGCCTCACCGACATCATGTTTGAAGGCAGCGACGAGGACCTGCGCGCCACGAAAGTGACGCAGCCGGCCATCTTCCTCCACTCCGTGGTCACGGCCCTCTGCACCGAAGGCCTCCCCGCCCCCGACATGGTCGGCGGCCACTCCCTGGGCGAATTCTCCGCCCTCGTCGCCGCCGGCGCCGTGAACTTCGAAGACGCCCTGCGCCTCGTGGCCGTCCGCGCCAGCGAGATGCAGAAATGCTGCGAAAAAGTACCCGGCACGATGGCGGCTGTGATCGCCCTGAGCAACGAACAGGTCGAAGCAGTCTGCAAAAGCATCGACGGCATCGTCATCCCCGCCAACTACAACTGCGACGGCCAGGTGGTCATCTCCGGCGAGAAAGAAGCCGTGGCGAAGGCCTGCGAGGCGATGAAGGCGGCCGGCGCCAAGCGCGCCCTCCCGCTGAGCGTCAGCGGCGCCTTCCACTCCCCGCTCATGGAGCCCGCCCGCGTAGAGCTCGCGAAAGCCATCGAGCGCACGGAAGTCCGCACCCCGCGCTGCCCCATCTACCAGAACGTCACCGCCCAGCCGGAAACGGACCCGAAGCGCATCAAGGACAACCTCCTGCAGCAGCTCACCTCCCCGGTCCGCTGGACCCAGTCGGTAAAGAACATGCTCGCGGACGGCGCGACCGAATTCCGCGAAATAGGCCCCGGAGCGGTGCTCCAGGGCCTGGTCAAGCGCATCTCCGGCGCCGTCGGCGCCGAGGTCGTCATCACTTCTGCTCAGGAATAGTCTTGATATAGACATCGCGCTGCGGGAACGGGATCTCGATGCCGTTCTTCGCGAACGCGTTGTAGACCGCCTCCATCACCTGTGAGGCAAAGGTGTAGTGCGTCTCCACCGTCGAATAGAGGACGATGAGCAGATTCACGGAATTGTCGCCGAAGCCGTCGAAACGTACCTCGATGGGACGCTTCGGATCCAGGATGTCCCGTCCGTACTTGTCCTTGGTCTTCAGCGGCTCGATGGCCTCCAGGATCACCTTGCGGGCCTTGTCCGTATCCGTCCCATAGCGCACACCCACCGGCAGCTTGAGAATCTCATAATTCCGGCCGCTGTTCAGGTTGCGGAACTTCCCGGCGAAGAGATCGGTATTGGTAAAGGCGATGATGGAACCGTCCTCGTCCTCCACCTGCGTGGTCTGGTAACTCACCCGCCGCACGATGCCGCGCACGCCGTCGCAGCAGATCTTGTCGCCCACGCGGATGCGCCCGGCCATCAGCTGCACCCCGTAGAAGAAGTTGTTGATCAGGTCCTTCAAGGCGAAACCGATACCGGCCGCCAGACCTGTCGTGATGGTAGTCATGGCCTTCGTCGACACATGCAGGATCCCGAACACAATGATCACATAGAGCATCCAGCCCAGCAGCGTGAAGAGTGCGTGCGGCAGGGAGAGGTTCACGTCCGACTCCTTGATCGCCTTCTTCTCGCCGGTCTTCTTCAGCACCTCGCGCAGCTTGATCATCCGCGCCATCGCCTTGACCACATAGATCAGGTAACGGAACACGAAGAAGAGCACGATCACCATCAGCAGATTGAGCAGGGTGATGCTCTCCAGGCTCTCCAGCCCCTCTCCATGGAAGAATGGCTGGTGCAGGAAGTCGGTCCCGGTCAGGGACAACTGGTAGGCGCGCGAGGTGAACTGCATGCTGAGCAGCAGGGAAAACACCGTCACGATCGGGCTCACCACCATGTGGAGCAGGTCGTAGAACCACGTCACCTCGATAAAGGAGTCCTTGTCATCGAACGGAATAAAGGGATTCTCCTCGTGATACCGGGCTTTGCGCCGGGTCACGCGGCTCTCGTTATAGCGCCGGATCAGGTAGAACAGCGTCGCGATGGTATGCAGCAAGGCCAACTGGAAGGTCCAGAACGTGAGCAGCAGGACACCGACCATCGAATACCCGATCAGGGAAAGGACACCCGAAGTGGCCATCACCCCCACGGAGATCCGCGTATACATCAGGTCGACCCGCTCCGCAAACTTCCGCAGGCGGAGATTCACCGCCACCTGCCAGCCGATGAAAACGAGCATGGTCACGGGCAGCACGAACGGCACCAGGCTCGCGGGCAGGAAGATCGCCCGGAGCAGGATGACCAGGAAGTCCAGCACCAGCGTGGGCAGATACAACCCCAGGGAATTCCCCAGCCGCCGCTTTCCCACGCGGATCAGCAGCGAAATAATGATGGCCAGGATGAGCCAGAAGAACTGGTTCAGCAACCTGCCGGCCATGCGCCAGTACTGACGCCGCTGTTCCATCCCGATGCGCTGGCCGAACCGCGTCTGCAAGTCCCCCTTGGCGATCTCCACATAGAAGTCCCAGTCCTTGAACAGGGAGACGACGTTCACGTTCCCCCCGATGAAGATGCTCTTCTGCGTGGCGGCGTAGTTCGACCGCGCATAATCATACGCCTGCCGGAGCTTCACCTCCGTCTCCGCGAAACTGACGCTGTCCTGCAAGGCTAGCATCAGGGATTTCCCGTACAGGACGGTCAGGGAGTCGAGATAATTCAGGCAGCTGTCCAGCATGGCCTTCTCCGTCCCGTCCATCTTCACCAGGGGCTCCAGCTGAAGGGAGGAATCCTGCAGCAGCAGTGAATCCGACACAGCCAGCGAATCTATCTGGTGGCTGTTCGACAGATCCTGCAACGTCTCTTTCAGCAAGACGTAGCGACGAAGCCCCGAGCGCGAGCGCGTCAGGTACGTGTCGGAAAGGCGGCTCTGTTCGTGGAAAGAATCATAGACCGCCGACACCCGCTCCAGCGCGAACGCCATGTCGAAGGCGAAATCGGGCCGCTGGGTATAGAGCATGATCGTCACTTCGTCGGCGGCACGGATCATGTCGGAAAGCTGTTGTCGCCGGGCATTGTTCTCCAGCAACAGGGAATCCAGATCGACGGCCTGGCCATACGACTGCCTCAACTCGGGCAGCAGGTCGGTAAGCGTGGCGCGGAGTTCGTCCTGCAGCGGTTCCTCATCGGCCCGGGCCGGGACGGCCAGCAGGAAGGCCGCCAGCATGGCGGCAAAGGACAGGAAAAGACGGGAATGATTCATCATAAGCCGTTAAAAGTCAAAACCAATGGAAGCATACACGCTGAAGCCGCCGATCCGGCCCCACTGGGCGACAAGCCTGAGCGGACCGACCGGCGTCTGGCGGGCGTATTCCGCGCCGAAGGCCCAATACTTATAGTTCTCCGCAAAATCCCGCAGCTCATCGCCCCGGACCAGCACACCGCTCCGGACGCTGACGTAATTCTTGCGCGCGAAGCAGTAGCGCAGGTCCAGCTGGGCCATGGCCGTGTAAGGACTGGAGTTCCGGGTATTGGCAGGCCAGAGGAAGAACGGAATCTGGAACTCCGTATAACGGTCCGGCATGAATCCTCCGAGCATGGTGGTATGCTTCATATTCATGAAATCCCGGGCAAGGTACGTTATGGTATTCACGCCGAACGGCTGGTACCAGGCAGCATACAACTTGGGCAGGATGGTGAAATGATTACCGATGGAGAAAGCCGCTTCGACACTCGCCAGGGTCGAGATGTAACGCGGAACGCGCCCCCCTTCCGTCAAGGCGGGATCTTCTTCGAGTACGGCGTAGTTTTTATCCAGGTCAATGCTGTATCCCGCGAAATTATAACGGCCCTTCAGGGTCAACCGGACGCCGCGCGTCGGGAAATAACCGTCGTCGAAGGTGTCGAACTTGAAGTTCGCAAAGGCGGACAGCCAGTAGCTCTTCCAATCCCAGTCCTTCCACGTTTCCCCGTAGGACAGATACTGCTCGTAGGGATCCATTTCCGCCGTGAGGCCCACCCGGAACGTACCGCGGGTCATCCGCGAATCCTCCAGATAGACATCGGCGGCTATGCTCCAGAGCCGTTCTTCGACGGAGTTGTCCCAGCCGATGTTCGTCCGCATCAGACGCGTGCGGAAATCCACCCCGATCGTAGGGATGCCTTTGGCGAATTTGCGGGAAAAGTCCAGCGTCAGGGCCGGGTTGGTGCCCAGTTTGAGGTCCGCCGTGAAGCGCGGCCCCATGAGCCGGCGGGTGCCAAGGCCCAGGTGCAGCGCGAGCGCCACGGTCTCGTCCGTGTCGGCACGCACGCCGATGGCGAAATCGTTCACCTGCCCCTTCTGGCAGTCGAAGACCAGCACGTACGGCTCTTCGCGGCCCTCCAGGTGGTAGGTCACGGATTCGAACGCGTTGGAACCGTAGATCTTGTTGAGCAGGCGCTCCACCTTCTCGCGGTCAAACTCCATGTCCTTCGGATAGTCCTTCGGATGCAGGACCGCGCGCAACTCCTGTTGCGTAATCCCTTCGAAACGAATGGAGCCGACCCGGACCTTCTTCTGGGCCAGGTTCACGGCCGGAGCCGACCGCCGCACGGTCGGGACGGCCTTGCCGGCCACCAGCGCCGCCACGGCCTCGAAGGACTCCTTGTTCGCCAGGGCGTTCTGGTAGCCCTGGTTGATGATATCGTCCACGCTCTTATCGTCGAACGAGAGCATGTTGTAGCCTTTCAGCTCGTGATTCACTTCAAAATCAACCATTTGCCGAGCCGGGCCGGCCGTCTCCTTGGACAGGAGGGTGATGGTCTGGAAGAGCAGGTCCACCGGAGAATTCAGTTCGTCCAGCTGGCGCGGCACGGACATCTCCGAACCGATGATGATGTCGGCGCCCATCTCTTTCGCCAGGTCCACCGGGAAGTTGTTGCGCATGCCGCCGTCCAGCAGCACCGCCCCCTCCGTGCGCACGGCGCGGAAGTAGAAAGGAATGGCCATCGTGGAGCGCATCGCGTCCGTGAGGTTGCCGGAGGTCCAGTATTTCGGCGTCATCGTGTACATGTCCGTCGCCACGCAGGCGTACGGGATGGGCAGTTCCGCGAAACTCAGGCTGTCCTGATAGCCCACGCTCACGGAGCTGAGCATGTTGCGGACGTTCAGGCCGAAAAGATAGCCGTCGGGCATGCCGATGCCCATCTTGGTGACGGCCTCCTTGAGCATGTCGGCGGAGCCGTGGCCGGCTTCCTGCCCCAGGCGCTCCACGATCTGCTCCCGGCGGAACCGCTCCTCCAGATCCTCGTCGTCGTAGTGGAACGGGATGCGGACGACGAAACGGTCGCGGTACTTGCGCAGCCGGTAGGAGATATTGTTGTTCGGGATGTTGTCCGACATCATGACCGGCCACTCGATGGCGCGCACCAGCGAATCCAGCTGGTCGTGCGTGTAACCCATGGCGTACAGGCCGCCCACGAGGCCGCCCATGCTGGTACCCGTGACGACGTCGACTGGGATGCCCAGTTCTTCCAGGTACTTGATCACGCCGAGGTGCGCCAGGCCGCGCGCTCCGCCGCCCGCGAGCACGAGCCCCACGGTGGGACGGTACTGACGGATGGAATCCATCCGCTCGCGGACCCGGGCGAAGGCCGCGGAATCGGCCTGCGGGTTGGCGCTCTCCAGGATTTGCGCCTGCGCGCCCAGCGCGAAGGTACAGGCAAAGAGCAAGGTGCTTATCAGTTTTTTCATGGTGTGTGTATATCATTTGAGTTGGAAGCCCAGCGCGGCGAGCGGCGCCGCGAGCGCGGAATCGCCGCCCCGCAGCCGCAGGGTGAAGGCGGCCGGCTCGCGCCGCACGGGATAGTCGCCGCGCAGCTGCTCGAAGCGATCCGGAT
>JAGCDF010000010.1 GCA_017651225.1 Bacteroidales bacterium | reverse complement strand
TTCAGCGGCGGCAAAATGGTTTATGATGCCTTCATGCTCAGTCTGTATTTTAATTCCGTTGACAACATGAAGGTCGGAGACGCGTTGAATCTCAACGATGTGCTGTTTTCGTTCTTTTATTCCAGCGACAGCAACGCCTACCCCCACGACTGTGATGGAAAGATTACGCTGGCCGAAAAAGGAAGCGACTATGTGATTCTCCGGTTTGAAGCGCTTCGCTTCAACTGTTCCTTAGGAGAATACGTGACCGACGGCTATCTGAGATGTCCGCTGTTTGAGGAATACAGGTACTAGGGTTTAGATGCCCAGCTCCCCCTTTAACGCCCTGAGCAGGTCGAAGGCCTGCAAGGGCGTTAAATTGTTGAGGTCGGCGGCGGCGAGCTTGTCCTTGATGGCCGAGAGGGTAGGGTCGTCGAGCTGGAAAAAGGACAGCTGGACGGAGCCGTCGTCCTCCATCGCCATGGCGCTGGCGTGCTTCTCACGCCGCTCCAGGTCGCGCAGGGTCCGCTCGGCGGACTCGATGACCTCGCGCGGCATGCCCGCGAGGCGCGCCACGTGGATACCGAAACTGTGCGCCACGCCGCCGGGCTGCAGTTTCCGCAGGAAGATGACGTTCTTGCCCTCCTCCTTCACGGCGATGTGGTAGTTCTTGACGCGGGGATACTGCTCCTCCAGGTCGTTCAGCTCGTGGTAATGCGTGGCGAAGAGGGTCTTGGCGCCCTTGCCGTTCTGGTGGATGTATTCCACGAGGGCGCGGGCGATGGACATGCCGTCGTAGGTGGAGGTGCCGCGCCCGATCTCGTCCAGCAGCACCAGCGAACGGGCGCTGAGGTTGTGCATGATCATCGCGGTCTCCAGCATCTCCACCATGAAGGTGGACTCGCCGCGGGAGATGTTGTCCGTCGCGCCGACGCGCGTGAAAATTTTGTCGAAATAGCCGATGTGCGCCGCCGTGGCGGGCACAAAGGAGCCGATCTGCGCCATCAGCACGATGAGCGCGGTCTGGCGCAGCAGGGCCGATTTACCGGCCATGTTGGGGCCGGTCAGGATGATGATCTGCTCGCCCTTGCTGTCCATCTTGATGTCGTTGGGGACATATTCTTCGCCCGCGGGCATCAGCGTCTCGATGACGGGATGCCGCCCGGCCGTGATGTCCAGCACGTTGCCCTTGTCCATCTCCGGCCGGCAGTAGTTGCGGTCGATGGCCTGCTGCGCGAAGCTTTGCAGGACGTCGAGGCGGGAGAGGATACGGCAGTTCTCCTGGATGTGGCGGATGGCCTTCTGGATCTCGGCGACGAGCGCCCCGTACAGGCGGCTCTCGATCTCGTAGATGGCAGCCTCCGCGCCGAGAATCTTCTCTTCGTATTCCTTCAGCTCAGGGGTGATGTAGCGCTCGGCGTTGACCAGGGTCTGCTTGCGGATCCACTCCGGCGGGACCTTGTCACGGAAGGTGTTGCGCACCTCAATGTAGTAGCCGAAGACGTTGTTGTAGCTGATTTTCAGCGAAGCGATGCCCGTGCGCTCGCTCTCGCGCGCCTGCATCTGGAGGAGGTAGTCCTTGCCGCCGCGCGAGATGTCGCGCAGCTCGTCCAGCTGTTTGTCCACGCCGGCGGCGATCACGTCGCCCTTGCCCAGCTGGGAGGCGTCCTCCGCGAGGGTGGCCGTTATACGGCCGAGCAGCTTGTCGGTGTCGTGCAAGCCCTTGACGAGCTTGTCGAGGGCCATGCAGCCCGTGTCGGCGCAGCGCTCCCGGATGGGGGTCATGCGGCTCAGCGAGCGGCCGAGCTGGCGCACTTCACGCGGGAGGATCTTGCCCGTGGCGGCCCGGGCGATGATGCGCTCCAGGTCGCCCACCTCGCCCAGGTCGCCCTGGAGCTCGGCGAGCAGCTCCTCGTTGTCGTGGAGCAGCTGCACCACATCGTAGCGCGCGTTCAGCTCGCCCAGATCCATGACCGGCATAGCGAGCCACTGGCGCAGCAGGCGCGCGCCCATCGGGGTGCAGCAGCGGTCGATCACGTCCACGAGGCTCACGCCTTCGCGTCCGGCGTTGCTCTGGAAGATCTCGAGATTGCGGAAGGTGAACTTGTCCATCCAGACGAACTTCTCCTCGTCGATGCGGCCGATCGAGCAGATGTTCCCGAGGCCCGCGTGCTGCGTCTGCTCGAGGTAGACCAGCAAGGCGCCGGCCGAGCAGACGGCGAGCGGGAAGCCGTCGATGGCAAAGCCTTTCAGGCTCTGCACCTTGAGCTGCTTGCAGAGCCGCTCCACGGCGGCGTCCTGCACGAAAGCCCACTCATCGAGACCGGTGGCGTAGAAGTCGCCGTAACGCTCCTTGACGGCGCGCAGCAGCTCGCGCTGGACCACCAGCTCGCGCGGCTGGAGCGAGGCCAGCAGTGTACCGATGTAGTCAAGCGAGCCCTGGGCCACCTGGAAGGTGCCCGTGGACACGTCCAGGAAGGCGGCACCGCAGCTCTGCCCCTCGAAGGTCAGGCCCGCGAGGTAGTTGTGTTCCTTCTGGTCCAGCATGCCTTCTCCGAAGGCGATGCCGGGGGTGAGGATCTCCGTGATGCCGCGCTTGACGAGCTTGTTCTTGACAAGCGCGGGGTCCTCCAGCTGGTCGCAGATGGCCACCTTGTATCCGTTGCGCACAAGCTTCTGCAGGTAGCCTTCGATGGCGTGGTGCGGGAAGCCGGCCATCGGGGTGTCGCCCTTCTCGCCGTTGGAGCGGCGCGTGAGCACCAGGCCGAGCACCTTGCTCACCAGGACGGCGTCGTCGGAGTAGGTCTCGTAGAAGTCGCCGACGCGGTAGAGCAGGACTGCTTCGGGGTGTTGCGCCTTGATGCTGAAGTATTGTTTCAGCATCGGAGTATCTTCACCTTTTTTTGACATGATTTTTAAAGGAGATACAAATGTACAAAAAAATGCCGTGAAATCGAAAGCAATTCCCGGAGGGGGCCGGAGGGGGAGCCGATAAAAGATTTATCTTTGCTTCAAACGAAAATAACACTGAAGATGAGAAAATCGATGATGGCCCTGGCGGCCCTCCTGACGCTCAGCGTCGCGGTCGCCTTCGCACAGCCCAAGCGGTCGGAAATCGCCGTCCGCGCCCTGATGGAAGAAAACTCCCGCGCCGGCAACAACCTGAATTCCTACGAATTCCGTCCGCTCCAGGACACCCCGGCCCCGAAGGGATACAAACCTGTCTATATCAGCCACTACGGCCGCCACGGCTCCCGCTCCAACTGGGGCGGCAAGGCCTACCTCGGCGTGATCGGCGTCCTCGAGGCGGCCCAGCATGAGGGCCTGCTCACCCCGGACGGCGAGATGCTGCTCCAGGGCGCCCGCGACGTCCTGGCCGGCTGGGACGGCATGGACGGCCGCCTGTCGCAGCGCGGTGCGCGCGAGCACGCCGCCATTGCCGAGCGCATGTTCAACCGCTATCCCGGCGTGTTCAAGGGCGAGAAGAACGTCCGCGCCTTCTCCAGCACCGTGCAGCGCTGCATCATCAGCATGAACTCCTTCACCAACTCCCTGATCCGCCAGAACCCCAAACTGCAGATCCGCCTGGACACCGGCGAGAAGTTCATGGACTATCTCGACAACGAGAAGGGCTGGGAGCGCCTGACGATGCCCGCGATGCGCAAGAGCTTCGAGCTGCTCAAGGACGTGCCGGACGACACGCTCGGCGTGATCACCCGCGTCTTCAACGACCCGGTGGCGGCCCGCAAGATCGTCAAGAACGCCCGCCAGTTCACGCAGGACGTGTATGACACGGCCGTCGTGGCGGAGGATTTCGATATCGAGGAGAATCTCTACAGCGTGCTGCCCTTCGATGCGATCTATCGCCGCTGGGCGCAGAACAATATGTTCCTCTACCTGGGCCACTGCAACTCCGTCGAGGTTGGCGACCAGCGCGTCCCGATGGCGAAGTCCTGCGTGGAGGATATCGTGGCGAAGGCCGACGAGGCCCTCGCGACCGGCAACTACGCCGCCGACCTGCGTTTCGGCCACGACTATCCGCTGATGGCCCTGGCGAGTTACCTCGGCGTCGAGGGAGTGGGCGACCGCCTGGAGGTGGACGAGATCTGCGAGAAGTGGTTTGGCTTCTGGAATATCTGCATGGCAAGCAATTTGCAGCTGATTTTCTACAAAAACAAGGCTGGCCACGTGCTCGTGAAATTCCTCTACCAGGAGCAGGAGCGCAAGCTCCGCGGACTGGAGCCGGTCGTAGGTCCCTACTACGACTGGGAGACCGTCAAGGCCAACCTTGAGGGTTATAAACGTTAATGCTGAAGCGACTGCTGATCATCACATATTACTGGCCCCCGACCGGTGGTTCGGGGGTTCAGCGTTGGGTGAAGTTCAGCAAGTATCTGCCTGAGTTCGGCTGGCAGCCGGTGGTCTATACGCCGGAGAATCCCGAGCAGCTCGCGCGCGACGAGAGCCTCCTCAAGGATATTCCCGCCTGCGCCGAGGTCATCAAGACGCATATTTCCGAGCCCTACGCCATCTACCGCCGCCTGACCGGCGGCAAGGCGGGGCAGGAAGTCAATCCCGTCAACGCGCAGAAGAAATCCTGGAAGCAGCGCCTTTCGCTGTGGGTCCGAGGCAACTGTTTCATCCCCGACCCGCGGGTCGGCTGGGTGCGCCCTTCGGTCCGTTTCCTGAAGAAGTATCTCCGCGAGCATCCCGTCGACGCCGTGGTCACCACGGGGCCGCCGCAGTCGGTGCACCTGATCGGCCTGCGGCTGAAGAAGGAACTTGGGCTGCGCTGGATTGCGGATTTCCGCGATCCGTGGACGGAGATGTTCTACTACAAGCACCTCGGCCTTTCGGCCGCCGCCGACCGCCGGCACCGCCGGCTCGAGCAGGCCGTGCTGGACGGCGCGGACAAGATCATCAGCGTCAGTCCGCCCGTCGCCGCCGATTTCCAGGCCAGGACGAAGACCCCCGTCATCCTCATCACCAATGGATTCGATGAAGACGATTTTCGTACTTCGTCATTCGCGCCTGGGGTCAACACTCCACAACGCCCTCGCACAGAGATTCGCCTCGTACATACCGGCTTATTTGCGGCGGACGGCAACCCGCTGAACCTCTGGGACGCTCTGGCGGAGCGCTGCAAGGCCGATCCGGACTTCCGCGCGCGCCTGCAGATCCGTCTCGCCGGCAAGGTGGACGCCGCCGTCACGGACGCCATCCGCGCCCGCGGCCTGGGCGACAACCTCGTCGAGCTGGGCTACCTGCCCCACGACGAGACCGTCCGTGAGCAGCTTGAGGCCGACTTTTTGTTGCTGCCGCTGCGCCGCGAACCCGAGTACGCGAAGGTGCTCCCCGGCAAGATTTTTGAATACCTGGCAGCACGTCGACCCGTGTTGGGCATCGGTCAGGAAGACGGCGCAGCGGCCTCCGTGCTGCGCGACGCCGCCGCCGGCGAGATGTTCGACTGGAACAAGAAAGAAGAACTGCTGGCCTTCCTCGACGCGGAGCATCCGCAGGCGGCCGGCATAGAGAGATACACCCGCCGCGCCCTCACGGAGCGGCTAGCTGAAGTGCTGTAAATGAAGAAGAAACTCCTGCTGTATGCCGGCATCGTCGTCGGCCTGCTTGTGCTTTCCTACGCCTATGTGCCGCAGGTCCTGAGCGGCAAAATCGTCAACCAGAGCGACATCTCCGGCTGGCAGGGCATGTCCCACGAGATGATGGAATGGAACGCCGCCCACCCCGACGACCCGACCGCCTGGACGGAGTCGATGTTCGGCGGCATGCCGACGGCCACCATCCACGCCTCCACGCGCGGCGACTGGACGCAGCAGATCTACGACTTTCTCCTGACGGGCCGCCGCCCGGCGACCTACCTTTTCATCTCGCTGCTGGGCGCCTGGCTGCTGATGCTCGCCCTCGGCATCCACCCGCTGCTCGCTGTCGGCGGCGCCATCGCCGTGACTTTCTGCTCCTACAACCTGCAGATCATCCAGGTCGGCCACAACACCAAGATGCAGGCGCTCGCCTTCCTCCCCTGGGTGCTGGCCGCGCTGGTTTACACCTATAATCAGATCAAGAAGGACCGCTGGCTGCCGGGAGCCGTCCTGGGGGCGGCGCTCTTCGGCCTGGCGCTGAGTTTCCAGGTCAAGGCGAACCACCCGCAGATCACCTACTACCTGGCCCTACTGATCCTCATTTACGTCATCGTCCTGGTCGTTTCCATCTGGCGCAAGGGCCTCTGGGGCCGCTTCTTTGCGGCTTCCGCGCTCCTGCTGGTGCTCGGCGTCGCCGGCATCGCCACCAACGCCACCAAGCTCCTCCCCACGATGGAGTACACCCCGTATTCCATGCGCGGCGGCAGCACGGCGGCCTCCGAGAGCGGGGAAGGCGCTAAGGGCCTCGACCTCGACTACGCCACCGCCTGGTCCTACGGCTGGGAGGAGCTGCCCAACCTGCTGATTCCCAACTTCAACGGCGGCTCGTCCGCCGGCGCGGTCAACCCGAAGCACTCGGAGACCTACGACCTGCTCAAGCGGGCCGGCCAGCCGAACCTGCGGGAGACGGCCAAGAACCTGCCGCTCTACTGGGGCCCGCAGCCGTTCACGGCGGGGCCGATGTACCTCGGCGCCATCACGGTCTTCCTCTTCGTGCTGGGCCTGTTCCTGTACAAGGGGAAGGAGAAATGGTGGCTCGTGGCGGGGACCATCCTCGCCGTGCTGCTCGCGCTGGGCAGCCATTTCCTCGCTTTCACGAAATTCTTCTACAACGTCGCGCCGCTCTACAACAAGTTCCGCACGGTCTCCATGGCGCTGACCGTGCTCCAGTTCACGCTCCCGATGCTGGGCTTCCTGGTGCTCGACCGCCTGGTCAAGGACCCGGAAACGGCGGCGCTCTTCCGCCAGAAGGGCTGGATCGCCGCGGCCATCACGGGCGGCTTCTGCGCCCTCTGCGTGCTGTTCCCCGGCATCGCCGGAAGCTTCAGCGGCGCGGTCGACGCCGGCCAGCCGGACGTGCTGGTGGACGCGCTCGCGTCCGACCGCCGCTACCTGCTGGTGATGGACGCGCTGCGCTCGTTGCTGCTGATCGCAGCGGCCTTCGGCGTCCTCTGGTGGGCGTTCGGCCAGCCTTCGCAGAAGGCCTCCGGCCGTATGCTGGGTGCGTGCGCAGTGATTTCCGCGCTGGTGCTCTTCGACCTCGGCGTCGTGGGCAAGCGCTATCTCAATGACGACGACTTCGTCTCGCCGCGCGCCTTCCAGAGCCAGTTCGACAAGCGGCCGGTGGACGAGCTCATCCTCTCCGACACCGACCCTTCGTTCCGCGTGCTGGACCTGACGGTGAACGTGTTCAACGACTCGCACCCGTCCTACTGGCACAAGAACATCGGCGGCTATTCGCCGGCCAAGCTGCAGCGCTACCAGGAATTCATTGAGAGCACCCTGACGGGCGAGATCAACCAGATTTACAAGGCCCTCGGCGACGTCCAGACGCTCGCCGAAGCGGAGGCCGCCCTGCCGGAGCTGCCGGGCCTGGCCGCCCTCAACTGCCGCTACATCATCCTCGACGGCGAGCTGGCGCCGCTGCGCTATCCGTATGCGAAAGGAAATGCCTGGTTTGCGGGAGAATCCGGCGCTTCGGACGTCCAGCTGACCTCCTACGCCCCCAACGAGCTGCGCTACCGCTACAACAGCCCCGAGGCCGCGCGAATGGTCTTCAGCGAGGTCTATTACCCGGTGGGGTGGAAGTTAACGGTGGAAGATACGGGCGAAGAACTGCCCATCGAACTGGAAGGCACCCTGCTGCGCGCGGCGGACGTGCCGGCCGGCGAGCACACGCTGGTGATGCGCTTCGACCCGCCGTCCTACCGGATCGGCGAGGGCGTCTCGCGCGCCACCTCCATCCTGCTCATCCTCGCCGCCCTCGGCGCCATCCTGGGCGCCGCGCTTACTGGCCGAGGTAAAGCGGCTTGACGGACACGACGGCGTCAGCCGCCAATTTGTCCACGATAATCGCGCGCGTCCACCAAAGGGCGGAAGTCGCAATGCTTTCCGTACGATAAACCTTGACCTGGTAGCTCCCGTCTTCCTGTTTGTCGAATGTCAGGTCGTACGGCTGGTTCTGATACGTTTCATAACCGGCCACCAGCAGCAGCGTCTTGGTATCCCAATCGAGGGATTGGTATTCCTCGAAAGCCGGGATGGCCATGCTGTATGCTTTCCGCAATTCCGCCTCGCTGTCGAAGCGCCGCAACCAGACGTGCTGCCCTTCCTTTTGGATTTCACCCGACCCCTCGGCAATTTCAATCCAGCGTGAATAGGTGGGGTCTATCAGCGTTTCCGCGCGGAAGAGGGTGAAGTTGTCCGGCAGCGCGGTCCTTTCCTGGATGGTCTCCCAGGTCAGGCCCACCAACTCCCCTTTCAGGATCTCGCCGCCCCATTCGCCGTTGAGGGCATTCACGTACACGTACAGCCACTCGTCGACCCCGTTCGCGTTGGCGTCCGGGCCGACGAAGAACGCCCAGGTCGGCGACTTCACCAGGACGGTGCTTTCCACCTGGGATGAGCCGGGTAGCATGTAGTACAGCATCGTCTGCGCGGGGATGAGTTCCGTGCATCGACTGATGCCGCGGCGGGAGAAAGGCGCCAGTTTCGCCTGGACTATTTCGTAGGCGGCCTCCACGGTCATCGGCTCCGTGGGGTCGACAATCGGCTCCGGATCCAGCGTCGGGAAGAGGTTGCAGGCGGTCAGACAGAGGGCCGTACACACTATAAACAGGAATCTTTGTTTCATGGTCTTGTTTTGTTATCTGCAAATATAACGAACTCTGCCGGAAAAACTGCCCGGATTATACAGATTCGCCGGTCTTTCCCCGCGGGCGGACAGAAATTATTTTTCGTGCAGTAGCTCGAAAAACCAATTTCTGCTCCGCCCTCCACAACGCCAATGCACGACTGGCGAATTTCGGGATTAAAGGTCAAAGGAGAGGCCGGCGCGGAGGGAGAACTGCGGCCGGCTGTCCCAGGTGTTGGCGTAGGCGCTGTGGGTCAGGTAGCCGGAAAGGACCGGCGAGAAATAGAGCCGGACGCCCGGGAAGAGACGTACGTCCGCGCCCGCCTGGACGTTCACGGAGAACAGGAACGGGTCCTTCAGCGGCTCCCCGCCCGTGACGAGGAAGCTCTTCTCGGCCTTCACGCCGGCACCCAGGTACACGCGGAAGCGGCCGTCCGGCCAGAAGATATAGTGGGTCTCCAGCGGAATGCCCAGGTAGTGGAGCGTGAGCGACTGGGGCGCGTTGTCATACACGCGATAGCCGCTGCGCTGCGTGTAGTCCAGGCCGGCCACCAGGGACCAGTGGCGCGACAGGGACAGCTCCGCGCTCACGCCGAAGGAAACCGGGATGGTCGGGGCACGCGGTACAGGGACAGGATTGATGATATTGGCAGCAAAATCGGTCATATAATTCGGGAACAATCCCGAATTCTGCGCCTTCACGGGGAATAACTGGCCGTTGTCCAAGATCGAAGAGGAAATCGCTCCGTCGCTGGCGTTATTGCCGAAAAAGAACTCCGGGGCGTCTTGGGACAAGACTGCATTCGGGTTCACGTCGACACTGTAGGAGGGCGAGTTGATGATCGATGCCGTGTTCACGGAGCTTACGGACGCGGCGTGGACGCGCAGGGAGAGGCGGGGTTTGCGGCGGCGGGCGGGAGCGTCCTCAAAAATGGCTTGATTTGAGGACGGAACGTCGATTTTCTGCTGCTTGTCCTCAACAGGGGCCGGTTTTGAGGATGGCGCGTGGGATTCCGGCTCTTCGGCCGGAATGACTATGGTCTCATCCTCAATTTGGGCCGGATTTGAGGATGCGGCGGGAGATTCGCCGGTCGAGCCGGCGAATGACGGGGCGGGGGTCGCTGAGGACGAAGCGGGGGCGGGAGATTCCGGCTCTTCGGCCGGAATGACTATCGGGGCAGACTCGGCGGGGACGGCGGGAGAGACGGTTTCGGGGATAGGCGTTTCGATGACGACGGGCGGGATCGAGGGGTTGAGCCGGGCATGATTGTCCGGCGTCCGGAGGAAGAGGATGCCGGCTAGGGCGGCCACGGCTACGCCGCCCAGGGCCCACGGCCACCAGGCCACCGGCCAGGAACGGCCGCTGTATTCCGGGAATGTCTGGCCGGCCCAGGACCCGAAGTCGTCCGGTGCCGGCAGCTGGGCATCCTGCAGCCGCTCCTGCAGGACGCGCGTCCAATCCTGATTCTTATTCCTTTTCATCGTTACCGTATTTCGCCGCGATCATCGCGGCTAGTTTATGCCTCGCTTTGAGGTATTGGGTCTGCGAAGTCTTCTCCGTGATGCCGAGCAGCCGGGCGATCTCCCGGTGGGACAGGCCGTCGAGGCAGAAGAGGTTGAACACCGCCCGGTAGCCTTCCGGCAGCGCGGCGATCAGCTCGATCAGCTCCTCAACGGGGACCTGGCGCAGGCGGGTCTCGTCGACGGGCGGCTCCTCGGTCAGGCCCGCGAAGGACGTATCCTCCTGGACCAGGAGCTTGCGGCGGCGCAGCTCGTCCACAGCCAGGTGGGCGGCGATCTGCGACAGCCAGGCGCCCAGCGAGCCCGTCCGGCGCGGATGGAAAGATCCCAGGGAGTCCCAGGCCTTCAGGAAGGTGTCATGCAGGAGATCCTGCGCGCGGTCGCTCTCGCGGAAATAGCGCCGGCACACAGCCAGCACCCGCCCTGCGTAGGTCTCGTACATTTCCTGCCTTGCGCCCGGCTCGCCGGTCCGACACCGGCGCACCAGGTCCTTCTCGTCCATCAGCACATTGTTTTGAAGAATCTTCACTTAGATAACGGAGGATGTCGGAAAAACTGCCTGCGCAGGTTGTGCGTTGGCGTTGTGGAGGGCTTTACACAAAGAAATTCGTCAGGAAGATGATGACGATGGCAGGCGGGGCGATGTAGCGCAGCAGGAACCAGAAGGCGTCAAAGACGACGCCGTTGAAACGTGCGGTGCCGCCGCAGGTAAATTCGTCGCGGACGACCTTGCGGTCCATCTTCCAGCCCACGAAGAGCACGAAGAGCAGGCCGCCGAAGGTCATCAGGAAGTTGGAAGTCAGCATGTCGCAGAAGCTGAAGATGGACAGGCCGAAGAGTTTCACGTCAGACAGCGGCCCGAAGGATAGCGAGCACAGCGCGCCGAGAATCCAGGTGCCGAGGAAAATCAGCAGCGTGGCGCGGTGGCGCGTCAGGCCCCGCTGCTCGACGAGATAGGCCACCCCCACCTCGAACATCGAAATGGCGGAAGTAAAGGCCGCAAACACAATTGTTACAAAGAAGAGTACGGCCACCACGGCGCTCAGCCAGGGGGCCGAGGCGCCCATGTGGGCGAAAATGTACGGCAGGGTCTCAAAAATGAGCCCCGGACCCGCACCCGGCTCGATTCCGGCGGCGAAGACCGCCGGCATGATGGCGAAGCCGGCAATCAAGGCGAAGAGCAGATCGAATCCGACCGTCCCCAGGCCCATAACAAGAATGTTTTCTTTGCTGTGAATGTATGAACTATACGTCAGGATGGTCCCCACGCCCAGCGAAAGCGAGAAGAAACTCTGCCCCATGGCGGCCGCCACGCCCGAAGGCGTGATCTTGCTGAAGTCCGGCTTCACGAGATACTCCACGCCGGCGGAAGAGCCGGGCAGCATCAGGGAATAGACCATGATGACCACGATCAGGACGAAGAGCAGCGGCATGGAGAATTTGTTGAAGCGCTCGATGCCGGACTTGACACCCGCCGAGACGATGGCCGCACAGCCACTCAGGAAGAGCGTGTGGCAGAAGAGCGCGCGGCCGGGGCTGGCGATGAAATTGCCGAAGGCCGAGCTCACCGAGCCCAGCTCGGACGCGTGGAAACCGCTGGTCAGCGACTGCCAGAGATAGCCGATGGACCAGCCGCCCACAACGCTGTAGTAGGAAAGGATAATCAGCGGAGAGACGACCGTCAGCAAGCCCAGCCACTTCCACTTCGTGCCGGGCGCGAGCTGCTCCATGGCCCCGAAGGTGCCCGCCTGCGTACGGTGGCCGATGATGGCTTCCGCCAGGAAAATCGGCAGCGAGAGCAGCAGGCAGCAGACCAGGTAGATGATGATGAACGCCGCGCCGCCCGTCTGGCCGACCATGTAGGGGAAGCGCCAGATGTTGCCCAGCCCGATGGCGGAGCCCGCCAGGGCGAAGATGGCCGCGCTGCGGCCGCCGAACAGTTCCCGACGCCGCTCCATCTATAATATGAAATTGGTGCAGAAGATGACGACGACCGCGATCGGCGCCACCCACTTGATCAGGAAATACAGCACCGGGAAGAACCGCCCGTTGACGGTCCCGCCGTTCGTGAACTCGTCCCGCACGACCCGCTTGGGCAGGATCCAGCCGACGAAAATCACCACCAGCAGCGCCATCACCAGGAGCAGGATGTTGGAGCACACCCAATCGAGCAGGTCAAAGATGCTCATCCCCGCCACCGTCGCGTTCGCGAGCGGACCGAAGGACAGCGAGCAGAGCGTACCCAGCGTGCCGCAGATGGCGAACACCACCAGGCAGGCGCGGCCGCGCGAAAGCCCCTTGCGCTCCATCAGGAACGACACGCCGACTTCCACCAGCGAGATCAGCGAGGTCATCGCCGCCACGATGATGGCCAGGAAGAAAATGATGGACACGGCGCCGCTCAGCACGGGCAGGTCGGCGCCCATCTTCGCGAAGACGTAGGGAACGGTCTGGAAAATGAGGCCCGGGCCGGCGCCCGGCTCAATCCCGGCGGCGAAGACCGCCGGCATGATGGCGAAGCCGGCCAGGATGGCGAACAGCAGGTCGGAGACCGCTGTGCCCGAACTCGTGACGAGGATATTCTCCCGTTTGCTGACGTACGAACCGTAGGTAATGATGGCGCCCATGCCCAGCGACAGCGAGAAGAAGCTCTGCCCCATCGCATAGGCGAAGGTGCGCGGTGTCAGCTCGCTCCAGTCGGGGTGCAGCAGGTAGCGCACCCCCGCACCGGCCCCCGGCAGGGCGACCGAATAGGCCAGGATGAAGATGATCAGCACGAAAAGCACCGGCAGGGACACCTTGCTGAACTTCTCGATGCCGGACTTCACGCCGCCGGCCACGACGCCCACGCACGCGGTCAGGAAGACCAGGTGCATCACGACGGGGGTCCAGGCGGACGAGACGAAGGGCGCAAACAGGCCGCTGACCTCCTCCGGAGGCGTTTTCACGAAGGTCATCCCGCAGGACTTGATGAAATACTCGACCGACCAGCCGCCGATCACGCTGTAGTAACTGGCGATCAGCGTCGGAATCAGGATGGTCAGGTAGCCGGCGGCCTTCCAGAAGGGATGCTGGCGCGACAGGCGCGCGAACGCGTCGCGGGCGTTGGTGTGGCTGCGCCGCCCGACCATGACTTCGGCGAGGAAGACCGGGAGCGAGATAAGGATCGTGGCCAGGATGTAGACGAAGACGAATGCGGCGCCGCCGTGCTCCCCCACCATGTAGGGGAAGCGCCAGATATTGCCCAGCCCGATGGCGGAACCCGCCATCGCCAGGATCACGGCCACGCGGCCGCCGAATTTTTCGCGTTTGCCTGTCATCTTCTACTAACTTACCGGATTCCGGGTCAAGCCCGGAATGACTATTCTATGTCCGACGTCTCCTACCGTCTGATGTAGGTGACGAATTCGTATTCGAGGCCGGATGCGGGATCCTGCAGGAGCCCGGAGCGCGCCTCGACGGTCCAAATATCGGTATTAATTTCCGGAAAATGCGCGTCTGCGTCCGGAATTGTCGTGCGTATGTGCGTGACAAACAGACGGTCCATCGTGTCGATGGCCGTCTTGTACACCGACGCGCCGCCGATCACGAACACCCGCGGCACGTCGCCAGCTGCAGCATACGCCGCCTCCATCGAATCCACGCAGACCGTGCCCGGAATGGGCTCCGGACGGCGCGTGAGCACGATGTTGGTGCGACCGGGCAGCGGACGCCCGATGGATTCGAAGGTGGTCCGCCCCATGATGACGGGGCAGCCCATCGTGACCCGCTTGAAGTACTGCAGGTCCCCCTTCAGGTGCCAGGGCATCGTCCCGCCCCGGCCGATGGCGCGGTCGT
This sequence comes from Bacteroidales bacterium, assembly GCA_017651225.1. GTDB lineage: Bacteria > Bacteroidota > Bacteroidia > Bacteroidales > UBA932 > Cryptobacteroides. Next base: position 64,561 of record JAGCDF010000010.1, on the reverse strand, counting down.
CGCCCATCGCCACGATCATGCACTTCTCCATCATACCGCCACCGGGGCTTTGATCGCCGGCCAGGGGTCGTAGCCCTCCAGGGTGAAGTCCTCGTAGGTGAAGTCGAACACGCTCTTCACGTCCGGGTTGAGCTTCATCACCGGCAGCGCGCGCGGCTCGCGGGAGAGCTGCTCGCGCACCTGGTCGAAGTGGTTGAGGTAGATGTGCGTATCGCCCGTGGTGTGGACGAAGTCGCCGGGCTGAAGGCCGCAGCTCTGGGCGATCATCATCGTCAGGAGGGCGTAGGACGCGATGTTGAAGGGAACGCCAAGGAAGGTGTCGGCGCTGCGCTGGTAGAGCTGGCAGGAGAGCTTGCCGTCCGCCACATAGAACTGGAACAGGCAGTGGCAGGGCGGCAGGGCCATCTTGTCCACCTCGGCCGGGTTCCAGGCGGACACGAGCATCCGTCTGGAATCAGGATTCCGTTTAATGGTGTCAATCACCTGCGAGAGCTGGTCGATGGCGCGCCCGTCCGGGGCGGGCCAGCTGCGCCACTGGTGCCCGTAGACGGGGCCCAGGTCGCCGTTCTCGTCGGCCCACTCGTCCCAGATGGACACGCCGTGGTCCTTGAGGTACTTGATGTTGGTGTCGCCGGCGATGAACCAGAGCAGCTCGTAGATGATGGACTTGAGGTGGACCTTCTTGGTGGTGAGCAGGGGGAAACCCTGCGACAGGTCGAAACGCATCTGGTGGCCGAAGATGCTCTTCGTGCCCACCCCGGTGCGATCGTGCTTCACCACGCCGTGGTCCATGATTTCCTGCAGGAGGTCGAGATATTGCTTCATTATTTCTTGACTCCGAATGCAAAGATGATGGCTTCGTGGTAGGTCTTGCCCGGCTGCAGGACCGTGCTGGGATAGGCCGGCTGGTTGGGGCTGTCCGGGAAGTGCTGGGCCTCCAGGGCTACGCCCTCATAGTCATGATAGATGCGGCCGCGCTTGCCCACGGGGCAGCCGCCGAGCCAGTTGCCGGTGTAGACCTGGAGGCCCGGCTGGGTCGTGAAGACCTTGAGCGTGCGGCCGCTGCGGTTGGACCACAGCTCGGCGGCCTCCTGGAGCTGACCCTTGCGGTAGCCGTCGATCACGAAGCAGGCGTCGTAGCCCTTGCCGTAGTTCAGGGCCGGGAAATCCTTCTTGATGTCGCGGCCCAGGGTCTTGCCGTTCAGGAAGTCCATCGGGGTGCCCGCCACCGGCTCCGGATCGCCCAGCGGGATGAGACCCGGGTCGGTCGGAAGGTACTCGGAGCAGTTCAGCTTCAGGAACTGGCGCAGGATGGAACCGCCGCAGTTGAGGTTGAAGTAGGCGTGGTTCGTCAGGTTGATGACCGTCTTCTTGTCGGACTTGGCGCTGAAGGTGATGCGGAGCTCGTTCTCCTCGCTCCACTCATAGCGCGCCACGACGACCACCTGGCCGGGATAACCCATCTCGCCGTCGGCGGAGACGTACTTGAACTCCACGCCACCCTTGCGCTTGCGGGAATCCCAGACCTGCTCGGAGAAGCCGCCGGGACCGCCGTGCAGATGGTTGGGGCCGTTGTTGATCGGGAGCGTATAGGTCTTGCCGTCGAGGGTGAACTTGCCTTTGGCGATGCGGTTGGCGAAGCGGCCCGGGCACTTGCCCAGGTACGGGCCGTCGTTGAAGTATTGCTCCGCCTTGCCGTAGCCGAGGGCCACGTCGCCGAGCTTGCCGTTCTTGTCCGGGACATTGACGCTCACGATCGCGGCGCCCACGCTGCCGAGCACCACGGAGGCGCCGCTGGCGTTGGTCAGGGTGTACTTGTAGATGGCCTTGCCATCAGGGGTCCTGCCCCAAAGTTTTCTGTTGATAGCCATGATGTTATTGATTTTGTGAATTTTGCAGCCAGGAGACGACCCGCTCCACGGGGGCGTCTTTCATCAGGATGCGCTGCCCCTCGCCGAGGAGGTACAGCGACGGAATCGCGCGGACGTTGTAGATCCGGTCGGAGCGCACCAGGCCGTCGGGCTCGTAGCCGCAGTACCAGTTGCGCGGGTAGTTGGGTTCGTAGGCGCGCCAGGCGTCGAGGTCCTCGTCGATGTAGACGTTGACCACGGCGAAGTCCCCGCGGGCGATGCGGTCGTCGATGCCGGGAATGGCGGTCACCCGCTCGATGATATCCCGACAGGCATAGCAGCCGGGGTTGCTGAAGAAAAGCAGGGTCGTGCGCGCCTTAACGTCGCGCAGGTGGCGCGTGCGGCCGCGCGCGTCCGTAAAGCGGAAGTCCGGCGCCACGCTGCCCACGGGAGCCAGGGCGCACATCTGCGCCTCATAGACGTAGCCCGGCCGGGCTGCGTCACGCGTAAAAGGAGAGGTTGCAAGCCCCTCAACATAAGGAAGATACAGATCCTCGTCGCGCACGGGGGAATTGGGATCGTAGAGGTAGCGGGACACGATTTCCTCCATCAGGAGGTAGAAATGGGAGGCCGTGTCGGCGGCCTGGCGCTTCTCGACCTGCTCGAAGAAATGGCGCATCTTGCGCTGCGCCTCCGGCAGCGGGAGTTGCTCCAGCTCCTGCGCGAACAGCGCCACCTGGCCCTCCACGTCGGAATGGCGCACCCCCAGCACGGCGCCCGTGTCGCAGGGGCCGTCTCCGGCCAGAAAAGCGTCCCAGAAATGGTCCAGGACCCATTCCCGCCGCTCTCCCGGGTCGGAATACACCGCCGGGACCTCGGGATACGGGAACGGGCGCAGTTGTGGTGCAGCGGGCTGCTGTGGCTGCCCGCCACCCCGGCAACCCGCCAGCAGCAGCGCCGGCAGGAGCAGGAATATGAATGCAGCCCTTTTCATTGTCAAGCCATAAAGTTAGCGAAAAAAAGTTAAATTTGCAGATAATGAAACGTCTGCCCGCAATCCTGACCGCTTGGCTGCTCCTGCTGGGGGCGGCCCTGCCCGCATCCGCCCAGTTCCACACGATGGGTGCGGACCCGGGCGGACTGCGCTGGAACCAGATCGAGACCCCGACCTACCGCGTGGTCTACCCCCGCGGGCTGGACTCGCTGGCGCGCGCCTACGCCCTAACCCTGGAGCGGGCCGCCACGCCCGTGGGCGGCAGCATCGGCATCCGGCCGAACGCCGCCTACGGCAACAAGATGCCCGTCATCCTGCACCCCTGGACCGCCTATTCCAACGGCCAGGTGACCTGGACCCCGCGACGCATGGAACTGCTGACCGTCCCGGACGCCTTCCCGGACGAGGTGACGCCCTGGGTGCGCCAGCTGGGCATCCATGAATCCCGCCACGTGGCTCAACTGCAGGCGGGCGCCATGAAACCCTTCCGCTGGCTGAACGTCCTGGGCGGACAGCTCATCCCCGGCGGCATCGCGGCCATCTACGGCGGCCCGGCCTTCTTCGAAGGCGACGCCGTGGTCGCCGAGACGGCGCTGACCCCCGCCGGGCGCGGCCGCAGTGCGGATTTCCTCGAATACTACCGCGTGAGCTTCGCCGCCGGCGACCTGCGCGACTTCTGGCGCTGGCGCTACGGCTCGCAGCGCTACTATACCCCCGATTACTACCGGGCCGGCTACCTGGCCGTGGGCGGCATCCGCGCCACGTTCGACGTGCCGGACCTCAGCGCCCGTTTCTATCAGCGTATCGCCAGGCATGGCGTGGCCTTCCTGAACTGGGACAAGACCATCCGCGAGGCCACCGGCCTCCGTTTCAAGGACGCCTTCGCGGCCGTGTGCGATACCCTGCAGCATTTCTGGGAGGCGGACGAGCTCGCCCGCGGGCCGTTCCTGCAGACGGAGCCCGTGACGGCCGTGCCGCGGCGCTTCACGGAATACACGGGGCTGGACCATCAGGGAGACCATATTTATGCTATCCAAAGCGGCATTACGCAACCCGACCGGCTGGTGCGCATTTACCCCGACGGGACGGTGGAGCCGCACATGCTGCTCGGCACCCACGCGTCCGGCCCCGAGTCCGGCGGCCCGCTGGGCAGGACCTATTGGAGCGAGGTGGTGCGCGATGCGCGCTGGCCGCTCCGTTCCTACTCGATTATCCGCAGCTTCGACGGCAAGTATGCCCGCAAGTTGACGCGCAAGACGCGCTATTACAATCCTGTTCCGGCGCCCCATGAGCCGGTGCTGTCCGTGACCGAGTACCCGGTGGACGGGACCAGCCGCGTGGTCCTGCTGGACGCGGAGAACGGCAGCCGCCTGCGCGACTGGCAGGCGCCGGAAGGCATGCAGGTGGTGGAAACGATCTGGGTGGACGACGAGTTGTTCGCGAGCGCCATCACGGAAGCGGGTGCCGGCCTGTACCGCGTGGCGGACGGATTCACCCCGGTCCTGGGCCCCTCGCCGGTCAACATCGGCGCACTGTGGGCCCAGGACGGCCAGCTGATGTTCTCCAGCGACCTCACGGGCGTGCAGGAACTCTATGCCCTGGATCCGTCCGACGGACGGGTAAATCGCTTGACGAACCTGCGTTTCGGCGGCATGGACTTCGACTTGGAAGTCGACTCCCTGTTTTTCAGTGTCCTCCAGCCCGAAGGGCGCCTGGTCCACAAGCTGGCCTGGAGCGAGCTGCAGCCGGTGGCGGCCGACTTCACGAAGCCGGCGAAGTACCCCTTCGCCGAGGAGCTCTCCGCGGGCGAGGCGGAGGCGATCGACTGGGACGCCCCGGTGGAAGTGAGCGAGCCGAAGGCATACAACAAGCTCGCGCACCTGTTCCGCTTCCATTCCTGGCTGCCCTTCTATTTCCATTTCGACTCGGTTGACAACCTTTCCATGGAGTCGTTGACGCAGGACGCCGGCCTGGGCGCGACCGCCTTCTGGCAGAACGACCTGGGCACGAGCTACGGCTTCGCCGGCTACCACGCCGCACGTGTGGACGGCCGCTGGTGGCATTCGCTGCACGCCAGCCTGACCTACACGGGGCTCTATCCCGTGATCGAGGCGTCCGTGGACTTCGGCGATCGGTACGCCTTCGAGTACATCCTGGAGGAAGACCCGGAGAAGCAGCTCATCCGGCTGAACACGCGGAGCCTGGGCGTTCCGTCCGTGTCCGGCACCCTCAAAACCTATATCCCCTGGAATTTCACCTCCGGTGGCTGGCAGCGCGGCCTCGTGCCCACCGCCACGCTCCTGTGGAACACCGACCGCTTCCAGGACGGGCGGTCGATGAGCCGCACGACCCTGAGTCTGCGCGGCTACATCATGCAGTCCACGCCCGCGTCGCGGGTCTATCCCCGTCTGGGCGTCGGCGCGGAGCTGGGTGTCAGCTTCCGCTGGATCCCGGGGCTGATTTCGCCCTCGGCCTTCGGCTACCTGTATGGCTACCTGCCCGGCCTGCACGAGACGCACGGCCTGCGCTGGAGCGTCATGTATTCCAGATCCTTTGACGGCGTCTTCAGCGAAGCCTTCGCCAACACGGCCCCGCGCGGCTTCCCGGCCTCGGTGACGCGCTGGCTGGCCTCCTATCCCTCGCAGATCAAGGGCGCGCTGGACTACAAGCTGCCGCTGATCCCCGTCGACCGCGCCATCCTGGGCCCGGTGGCCTACCTGCGCAACTTCGAGCTGACCCTGCACGGGGATTACACCGCCTTCTCTTCCCGGCGGGAAAAGGGCGCGCTGTTCAGCGCCGGCGCGGACCTGACCGCCGTGCTGGGCAATCTCCTCTGGGTGCCGTATCCCACCCGCATCGGCGTGTCGTACAACTACAACGGGGGTCCCTCCTACGACACCCTGGTCGCGAAAGAACTCCCCGTGCAGCGACACAGCGTCTCGCTGGTCTTTTCTGTGGAAATGTAGTCCCCTTAGCGGAACAAAGCGTGATCGATGCTGGTGCCCATGAGGCGGTAGCCGTCGGCATTGAGGTGCAGCCAGTCGTTCTCAAAGAGGAAAGCCGGGTTGATGCGCGTGGGGTCGTCCGGACCGGCGGTAATCGCGTCGAAGTCGATCACGCCGTCGAATTCCCCGCCCTCGCGGATCCACTTGTTCAGCGCCTGGCGGCCCTTCTCGTGCTCGCCGTCGCGCTGGTAGAAGCTGCCCACGGCGGAGGTCACCGTGGCGCCGATCACCTTGATTCCGCGCTCATGCGCCTCTTGGATGATCTCGCGCCAGACGGCCTGGATGTCCTCGGCCGTCTTCTCGCCGTCCCGGCTGCCGCCGAGGTCGTTCGTGCCCTCGAAGAGGATGATGTACTTGACGCCGCAGGGGCTGAAGAGGTCGCGCGCATAGCGGCGCTGGGCCGTGGGGCCGTTGCCACCCCGCAGGATGCAGTTGCCGCCGAGGCCGAAGTTCAGCACCGCGAGGTCGCGCGTCTCGGGATCGGCGAGCAGCGAGCGGGACAACTGGTCGGTCCAGCGGTCCTGGCCGTTCGTCGTGGTGCCGCGGCCGTCCGTGATGGAGTCGCCAAGCACGGCGATGGCGGCGCTGGGGCGCAGCGGAATCACGTCGATGGCGCTGATGGTGTACCAGTGGTCCGTCTTGGCCACGGGCTCGGAGAAGTCGGTCGTGTTGCCCGCGGCAATGTAGGACGTGGTGCGGGAGCCCGGATGGCTGGTCAGCCGCGTCGCGGAAATCTTGCCATAGTGGATGGTGATGGCGAGGTTCTCGCGCTCCTCCAGCGCGAAGTCCACCGGGTCAGAGACGACCTCGTCGCCGGGCGCCATCGTGAAGGCGCGCTCGCCGCCGAAGGTCAGCTCCACGGTGGTACCGTCCACGATTTCGGGGCTCGCGCCCATCGTCGCGGCGCGGGCGATCTCCACGCCGAGGATCTCGGTCTCGTCCTCGTTGAACAGGTTGGACAGGTGCAGGCGCAGGGCCTTGCCGCCAATCGACACCTGCACGATCTGGCGGAAGGAATTGTCCGCAAGGCCGGGTGCCGGCGGGTTGTTGTGCGGCTCGGCGATCTGGAGGGCCGTGGCCCAGGTGGTGGTCCAGTCGGGAGTCTCGGCGCAGGCGGCGAAGCTGAGCGCCGCGGCCATCAGGAGGTATAGGATCTTTTTCATATCGGGGTAACAGAGTTATCTGGGACGACCGGGCTGCTGCGGACGGCGGAAACGGGGGAGGTCGATGACGGGCCGGTTGTTCTCGTCGTGGATCGGCATGCCGAGGCGGTCGGAACGGATCTGGCGGTTGATCAGCGAGTCGATGGGCGTGTCGAGCGGACGCACGTCCGCGGGCAGCGGCAGGCCGTTGAGGGTCTGGAAGTAGCCCACGTTGGCGTCGCGCCACCATTCACCGTCATGCTGCTGGATTTCCAGTTTCTTCGCGGTCTCCTCCCACAGGGCGGGGGCCACGTAAGGCTTCAGCTCCGCCCAGGTCTGGCGGAACGCCTCAACCTGCTTGATGCCGGCGTCGTAGTGCAGGCAGAGCTCGTCCCATACCGTGCGGCCGGTGGAGAGCTTGTAATCCCAGGGCACGTGGTGGAACCAGAGCAGGAGGTTCTCCGGGCAGGAAGAGAGTTCGTTGAAATCCGAGGCCAGGGGCTCGTTGTACTGGTCCACGTTGCCGGAGCCGCTGCGCGTGCGGTCGAAGCCGATCCCCTCGGCGTCCGCCTTGTGGTAATAGACCGGCTGCCAGTCCGGACGGGGCGGCGTGCGGTCCCAGGGCATGGGGCCGTAGTGCGTGCCGCCGAAGAGGTGGTGCAGGCCCATGGGCATCTCGTAATTGACGACCGCCTCGCGGGAGGCCATCAGGATGCCACGCACGGGCTCGATGAACTTGGACTCGAAGGCTCTGTCGCTCATCCCCGCGGGCTTGAGGAAGGTCTGGCGGATCCACTCGTCGGCGATCGTCTCCGCGTTCAGTTCGGGGTTCCAGGCCAGGCGGCCGAAGGCATACCAGTTGGCCTGCGCGAAGACGTAGCCGCAGAAGTTGGGATCCTGGCCGGTGTTCGCGACGCCGGCGATGGCGGAAACCGTCTTGGAGACGGGCGTGCCGGGGCCGTCGCGGTAGGTGTCGGATTTCAGGCACTCCTCCCACATGGTGCCCAGGTAGGCGAGGTGGTTGGAGAAGCCCAGGTACTCCTGGGTGATCTGGAATTCCATCATCATCTTCGTGTCCTTGAGCTTGCCGAAGAGCGGGCTGAAGGGCTCGCGCGGCTGGAAATCCACGGGACCGTTCTTGATCTGCACGATCACGTTGTCGGCGAACTTGCCGTCCAGCGGGACGAACTCTTCCACGGCCTGGCTCGCCCGGTCGGGGCTGGTGGGGGCATAGACGAAGGCGCGCCACATCACGATGCCGCCGTACGGGGCGAGGGCCTCGCCCAGCATGTTGGCGCCGTCGGCGTGCGTGCGGCCGTAGTCCTGCGGACCGGCCTGGCCCTCGGAATTGGCCTTGACGAGGAAGCCGCCGAAGTCGGGGATGGCCCGGTAGATCTCGGCCGCCTTGTCCTTCCACCACTGACGGACCTTGGGATCGAGCGGATCGCCGCTCTTCACCCCGCTCAGCGCGATGGGGCTGGTCCACTTGATGGACAGGTAGGTCTTGATGCCATATTCGCGGAGGATATCCGCGATCTTCGCCACGCGTGCGATGTGCTCCGCATCGAGGATCAACGGGTTGGAATTGACATTGTTCAGGACGGCGCCGTTGATGCCGACGGATGCGCAGAGCTCGCCGTAGCGACGGATGCGCGCCTCGGGAACGTCCGGAGAGGTCCACTCCCACATCGATTTGCCGGCATAGCCGCGCTCCACGGTGTCGTCAAGGTTGTCCCAGTGGTTGAGCAGGCGCAGGTCGTAGCAGGGCTGCTCCTGGATATCGATGCCGGGGCCGGCAAAACCGAGCACCTCGGCGCGCTGCAGGGCATAGACGCCGTAGCGCAGGCCGGCCTCGGAGCCGGCGGCGACGTGGCGCTGCCCGTCCGCGTCATAGATGTGGTAGCCCTCTGCCGGGAGGGTGGGATCGATGGTCGTCTGCACGGAGGCAAGCACGTCGGCATAGGGGCGGCCGGCGGCCAGCCAGAGCTCCGTGCCGTCCTGCGTCGCGGGGACGGGACTGCTGCAGGCGGACAGCAGCGCCGCAGCTGCCAGGGCAGTCAGAAAAATGGATTTCCGCATAAGAATCAAGGATTTGTACTTCTTACAAAGATACGAAATTCCCCGTTCCTTCCGGCTACTGGTGAAACATTTTGTGTCGATTTCCGCCCATGAGAAAAGGGCGGCCCTCACGGGGCGCCCTTTTCACCAACCAAAGTATTAATAAAAAACCAAATGCTTATGCTCGGTATTCCTATTCTTTTTCGCTCCAGTAACCCGGATTCTGATAAGCCTGTTTTTCGGCTTTCTCCATCTTCATGTTGTCCAGCTGACCCTGCGGAATCGGACGGAGGTAATGGAAGTTCTGGATATCGCGGGTGAAGGTCTGGGGCGTGAGGTCGTTCTTGCCGGGGCCGCAGATCGTGTAGGTCTTGGCACGCTCGGCCCAGGTCTGCGTACGGACCAGGTCGAACCAGCGGAAGCCGTCGCCGTAGTACTCGCGCATGCGCTCGTCGAGGAGGTAGTCGATCGTGATCGTGGCCGGCGTGTCCGCCACCAGTTCGGCGCTGTAGTCCTCGATGCGCACCACATCAAAGTTCACATCATATTCCCACTTGCCGGCACGGGCGCGCAGCACGTTGACAAGGTCGCGGGCGGACTTGCTGCCCGAGGCTCCCTTCACGGCCGCCTCGGCGGCGATGAAGTAGAACTCGGAGAACTTGGCGATGTTGAACGGACGCGTGTGGGAGGCGTTCGGCTGGCCGGTACCGGTCGTATTGGTACGGTACGGTCCGAGTTTCCAGGTCTTCGGGTACATACGGCGGCTCACACCGCTCGGATTCACAACATAGAAATCATAGTTCGGAGAAGCACCGATCATGACCTGCGAAACATCGACATTCTGGTTTACCGTCGGATCCTCTTCCGGGAGGAAGACGAGGAACGGCTCGTTCAGACCGATCTGGGCGCCGTTCGGACCCTCGACATAGGTGGCCGGGTTGCCGCCGCGGTCCCAGTTGGTGCGCAGGACATAGACGAAGGTGCCGTCGTAACGGGAATCCTTGTCGCGGTCGATGAAGGTGGCGATGGCCTCCTGGGTCGGAGCCATACGCGTCCAGGGACGGCCGCAGTACTGCTGGTCGGTACGGAGCACCGGGTTGATGTTGCTGCCGGTGTTGGCCCGGATGGCCATGTTCGGATAGTTCCAGTTCATCATCCAGCCGGCGAAGTTGTCCATGCCGCCGCCGGAGCCATAGCTCAGGCTGGCGCCGTTGTACTGCTCGGAGTTCTCGGTGTGGTCGGCATAGAGCATGATCTCCTTGTTGCGGTCGTGAGCACCGTCGCTGATCAGATAGAAGTACTCCATCAGACCGTAGGGGCCCGGATTGTTGATGGCCTCCAGGGAGAGGTCGTAGGCAAGCTGGAAATACTGGGCTGCCGTCTTGCCGTCCGGATCGGTGCGGGGGGTCTCAGGATAGGTCGGGATGTTCTTCGGATTCTCCAGCCACCACGCATAGGTCAGGTAGGCCTTGGCAAGGTAGAGGCGGGCGACATTCTGGGTCACGGCACCCGTCACGCGCGGGTTGACCGGCAGGTCGTTCACCGCAGTCTTGAGGTCGGGGAAGATGGCCTTGGTGTACACCTCAGGGACGGTGTTGCGCACGGATTCGCGGACCGGCTTGCTGTTGAAGGCCAGTTCGCCGGCGCCCAGATCGAGGGGCACGCCGCCAAAGGTCTGGACCAGCTGGAAATAATCGAAGGCGCGGAAGAAGCGGGCTTCGGCGATCATCGCCTTGTCCAGGCCCACGGCCTCGGCGTTCTCGATAATGCCGCTGGCGGTGTTGATGTAGGTGAAGGCCTGGCCCCACAGGTTGTCGCTGCGGGAAGTGCTGGCGTTCAGCGAACCGGCGCCGGAAAGGTCGGCGTCTTTGAAGTTGCCGTCGGCAGACTCACCGTAGGTTGCCTCGTCGGTACCGGTGGTCAGGATATTGTAATAGTATGCGTTGCCATAGAGGTAGCGGAGCTGGGCATACAGGGCGGTCAGACCGCCTTCCACACCCATCGGGGTGGTAAAGAAATCCGGCGTGTAGAGGGTTTTGGGATGCTCCTCCAGCACCTTGTTGCAGGAACTGGCAATGAGGGCGACGCCGGCGATTCCCAATGCGATTTTAGCTATCTTTTTCATATTCTGATTCTATTAGAAAGTGAGGTTCACACCGATCAGGAAGTTGCGCGTGTTCGGCGTATTGTAGCCCACGTAGGACATACGGCCCGGGCCCGGACGGCCGGAAGCGGTGGAGCCGCTGTTGGCGTTCGGTTCCGGATCGAGACCGGTCTCGCGGGTGAAGTCGGAGAAGAGCACGAGACCCGGGTTCTGGATCGTGGCATAGACGCGGAGGTTGTCGATGCCGGCACGCTTCAGGGCCGGGAGCTTGTGGAAGCGGTAGCCGAGCGTGATCGTGCGGATCTTCAGGTAAGAACCGTTGAAGTAAGCCAGCGTAGAGGCATACTTGGGGTTGTCGCTGCTGTTCAGGGAACCCGGACGCGGGTAACGTGCGGTGGTGTTGGTCGGCGTCCAGTAATCGACGTCGATCTGGCCGCGGCGGCCGGAGAGCATGTTCAGGTAGGAGTTGGCACTGTGCAGGGAGGACAGCAGGATGCCGCCCGCCTGGAAGGAACCGATCACGGAGAGATCGAGGTTCTTCCAGCTCACGGTGGTGTTGAAACCGCCCTGGAAGATGGCCTCGGCATTGATCGGCACGCGGTCGTTGGAGTCAATCGCACGCTTCGGGGTGCCGTCGGCCTCGTAGTCACCATGGTACTTGACCTTGATGGAACCGATGGCCTGCTTCATGCCGTTGACTTCGGTGCTGGGCTCGAGGATGTCCATGTAAGGATCACCGGGCTGCCAGAGACCGTCATACTCATAGTCATAGATACAGTTCAGCGGGTAGCCCACGAACCAGGCGTTGCCTTCGTCGCGGTCACTGCCGTCGGCCAGGGCCACGAGTTTGTTGCGGTTGGCATAGATGTTCAGGCCGGCCGTCCAGGTCCAGTCACCCTTGTCGAGGATGGTACCGTTGAGGGTGAGTTCGATACCGCGGTTGCGGGTCGCACCGATGTTGGCGGTGTAGCTGGACACACCGGAGGTGGAAGGCAGACCCAGGCTCAGGAGGATGTCCTTGGTGTCAACCATGTAGTACTCGAGGGTACCGCGCAGGCGGCCCTGGAAGAAACCGAAGTCGAGACCGAAGTTCCAGGTCTGGGAGTACTCCCAGCCGAGATCCTCGTTCGGGAGGGTGGACACGTAATAACCGGTCGCGTATTTCTCGTCCGCGAAGTTGTAAACGGACGTGCTCAGACGGCCGAGGGTCGCGTAAGCGGAGATAGCCTGGTTGGAGGTCTCACCGTAACCGACACGGAGTTTCAACTCGTCGAGCCAGCCCCTGGTGCCCGCCATGAACTTCTCGTTGTGGATATTCCAACCGACGGAAACGGCCGGATAGGTGTGCCACTTGTGGCCGGGAGCCAGACGGGAAGAAGCGTCGGAACGGACGGCCGCGGAGATCATGTAGCGGTCATCGTAGGAATACATGACGCGGCCCATGTAGGAGATGAGGCCCGTCTGCGTGTAGCTGCCGCCGTTCACAGTGATATCGGAGGCCACGGCGCTGCCGATGTTGTAGTACTGGAAGAGCTCGTTCGGGATGTTCTTGCCGGAGAAGGACTGACCGGTGCTGGTCGTCTGCTCGGCGGAGTACAGGGCCACGGCATTGATGCGGTGCTTACCGAAGGTGCGGTCATAGGTAAGGAGATTCTCGATGGTCCAGTTGAAGGTGTCGTTGTAGCTCCAGGACGCGCCGTTCGGGTTGGTCGCGGAACCATTCACGCCCACGCCAGTGAAGGAACCGCCCTTGGAGTTGCGGTAGTTCAGACCGACACTGGCCTTGAAGGAGAGACCTTCGACCCAGGGGAAGTTGAACTGCACATAACCGGTATTGTAGGTCGCGATGGACTTGGACTCGTTCACCCAGAGGCCCTGGGCGGTCAGATCCTCGACGCGCTCGCGCGTGACAATGTACTGGTCGTTGTCAGAAGGCATGTTGACACGCCATTTCAGGTTGCCGTCGGCATCGTAGGGGACCACGAGCGGGGACTTGGACAGGGCGGCGTACAGATCCACCTGGTTGCCGCTGTTGGTGGTGTAGCTCGTGTTGGTGGTGAAGCCCACGCGGAACCACTTGCCGATCTGCTGATCGACGCTGCCGTTCAGGGCGAGGCGGTTGTAACCCTGGGTCGGGATGACGGCCTCGTCATTATAGTAGGTCATGCCGAAACGGTAGCTTCCCTTCTGGGTGCCGCCGGCGATGTTGAGGTCATAGTTCTGGGTGTAGCCGTTGCGATACAGCAGATCCTGCCAGTCCGTAAACTGGGCGTCGGACTCGTCCAGCGTGTTCTTGTACTGGCCGGCCATTTGGCGCATCTCGATATACTTGTCGCGCGGCATCATCGGGTACTTGACCGGCGTCTTGAAGGTTCCGTATGCGTTGAAGGAGATCTTCGGAGCCTGGCCCTCGACACCCTTGTAGGTGGTGATGAGGATGACACCGTTGGCACCACGGGAACCGTAGATGGCCGTGGAGGCGGCATCCTTGAGGATGTCCATGCTCTTGATGTCGCTCGGGGAAATGTCCGTCAGGGAGCCCATGAACGGCATACCGTCAAGCACGATGAGCGGGTCGTTGGATGCGGACAGCGAGCGCTGGCCACGGATGCGGATCTGCATCGAGGAACCCGGCTTGGAGCTGGTCTGGGTCATCTCGACACCGGCCACACGGCCTTCGAGGGCGCGGGTGACGTCGCCGGCAGGAACTGCACGGAGGTTGTCACCGCCCACAGAGACGATGGATCCGGTCACATCCTGGCGGCGGGCGGTACCGTAACCGATAACCACCGTAGCCTCCAGCTGCTCGGCGTCATCCACGAGGACCACATCGATCCGGCTGCGTCCCTGGACGGGAATCTGCTGGGTCTTGTAGCCGATGCAGGAGACCTCGAGGGTCGCGTTGGCGCTGACCTGGAGGGAATACGTTCCGTCGACACCCGTGACGGCGCCGTTCTGAGAATTGACGACCATCACGGCTGCGCCGATGACGGTCTCCCCGCTTGCGTCCGTGACGGTACCGCTGACGGTGATGTTCTGCGCAAGCGCGAAGAACGGCATCGTCAGGCAAGCGGCCAGAACGACAAGCGTTTTCTTAAGGTTTAATCGCATAATGAATAGATAATTAATGGTGATTTGTTTGGCAGTTTTGTGGGTTTGTGCCGCAAATGTATCATAATATAAAAAGGACAGGCACGAAGGATAGAACACATATTGTCAAATTTGAACCATGAATCTTGCGAAGCCCGAAAGATTTGGTATTTTTGTAACGAATGGAACAAAATCGACAATGAGACGTTATTTCCTTTTCTTTGTGCTCATTACAGCCGCCCTCTCACCGGCAGGGGGCCAGACCGCCCGCGTGTATCAGTCGGAAAACGGCTTGCCCAATTCGCAGGTCTCAAGCCTCTACCAGGACAGCTCAGGCTATATGTGGATGTGTTCGGAAGGAGGACTGATCCGCTTTGACGGCATGCGCTTCGAAACATTCCGCCACGACCGGGAGCGGGCCAACTCCATTTCGAGTTCGTCCGTCAATTTCATGCTGGAGGACAGCCGCGGGAATACCTGGGTGGCCACGGCCAACGGACTCAACCGCTTCGACACCGAGCACAGCGAGTTCCATCGCTTTGAACTGCTTGACGAGCAGAAAGCCATTGTCAATCCCTATACCAGCTACCTGCTGGAAGTGCCCGGCCGCAGCGGTGGCTGCCGCCTGTACGTGGGCACGAGCGGTGCCGGCATTTTTGTCATCGACTGCAACACGATGAAGCTGTTGCCTGATTTGCGCGAACAGATTTACCGGCAGCTGCCCACGGATTATATCCGGGCCATGTTCCTGGACGCCGGAAAACACATCTGGATTTTCCCGGAGGGTGCCGGTTTCCCGACCATTCTGGACATGGTCACGCTCGAGCCCGTGCAGAATCTGTACTGGAGTCCGGACCTGCTCGGCCTCTCCGACCAGATCCGCTTCGGAAACATCGCAGAAGACCCACTCACGGGCGATCTGCTGATCGGGACCACCGAGGGACTGCTTTTCTGCAGGGCCGGTTCCGGGCTCATCCGGAAAGCTGTCGGGAAGCGGGCCGCCGCCACCACGGCCACCACGATCCTCTTCAACCGCCAGGCCGCGCCCGGCGAGGGCCGGACCTTCCTGGTCGGCGACAAGGACGGCGGACTGCTGCTTTTCGACCCGGCCAAGGAAGAGGTCCGGGAGGCGGTGCTTCCGTCCATCCGGCAGGATATCAGCAGCTGGAGCGTCACCAACAGCACCATCGATTCCCAGGGCAACATCTGGCTCAGCCTGTACCAGCGCGGCGTCGTGGTGGCTCCACAATCCATGTACGGCTTCTTTTACCTGGGCTGCAGCAGCCGCGGCATCCCGGGCGAAAACAGCGCCTGCATCACCGCCATTTATGAAGACCGGCAGTCGCTTTGGGTCGCCACCGACGGCGCCGGCATCTTCCGCAAACCCCTCAATGGAAATGGCCCTGAACGGGTCTTCACCAGCGAGAACTCCGCGCTGACCGACAACTCTGTCATGGCCCTCGTGGGCGACAAACATGGAACCCTCTGGATCGGAACCTACAACGACGGCGTTTTCTATATGGATGCAGGCGGCACGATCCACCGCTTCGCCGACAACGACCGGGTCGGCACCGTGCGTATCCGCACCATGGCCTACGATCCGGCACGGGACCTGGTCTATGTGGGCACCTCCGGCGCGGGTCTGACCGTCATCCAGGCCGCCTCGCGCCGGCTCGCCTCCCAGTCCGTTGATGAGAAATACCGCTGGATCAGCGCCCTGCACCTGGACGCGAACGGCCTTCTCTGGGTGGGCTCCTACAACGGCCCCTGGTGTTACGATCCCTCGTCCGGACGGATCGTCGCCTATACGATTCCGTCCGAGTGCGACTTGCCGTTGCGCATCTACGGCATCGGCAGCAGTCCCGACGGGACGATGTGGTTCGGTACGGACGACGGCCTCTTCCGCGTGGACAACAACACCCGCGAAGTCCGGCAATACACCGAGGCCGACGGCCTGTCGAACAACGTGATCCGCGACATCCTCTGCTCCGCGAACGGCGAAGTCTGGCTCTCAACGCTCAGCGGCCTTTCACGCCTGTCTCCGCGTAGCGGCAAGATCGACAGTTACCGCTCCTATGATGGCCTGCAGGGCAATGAATTCCGTTCCGGGGCCGCTCTCAAGGCCTCCTCGGGCCAGCTCTATTTCGGCGGTCTCGGCGGCATCACCTACTTCTCCCCGCTGCTGGTGGACGGCAGCGGCCACCGCGTCCCGCAAGTGTCCCTGGCCCGCCTGACCGTGCTGGACCAGGTGGTCTCGTACGACCCCGCCGAAGGCAGCAACAATCTGATTGATAAGCATATCTCCGAGGCCACCCGGATCGAGGTACCGCGCAGCGCGAACCTCTTCTCGCTCGAATTCTCCGTCCCGGAGTACACCAATCCGCAGCGCCTGGTCTATGCCTACCGCCTGGTCGGCTTCGACTCCGACTGGAAAATCGCCCCCGCGCGCCTGCGCATGGCCACCTATACGAATGTGCCGCCCGGCCGCTACCGCTTCGAAGTGAAGGCCTATTTCGCGGATGCGCCCGAGAACTTCTCCGAGCGCAGCGTCGACCTGCGCATCGAGGCCCCCTGGTACCGGACCAGCCTCGCCTACCTCTGCTACCTGGCCCTGCTGGCGGTATTGATCCGGCTGCTGCGCAACTGGATCCGGCAGAAGCGACTGCGTGCCATGGAAAAGAAGGAAGCGGAGCTGAAAGAACTGCGGCTCGGCCTGTTCACCAACCTCACCCACGAGATCCGCACCCCGCTCAACCTCGTGATGTCGCCACTGGGCGCCTTGCGCGAAGCGGAAGAGGACCCCGCCCGCAAGGATACCTACAACCTAATGTATCGCAACTGCTTGCGTATCAATCGTATCGTCAACCAGTTCATGGACCTCCGGAAGATTGACGCCGGGCAGATGCAGCTGCACTTCCGCGAGACGGACATCATCTTCTTCATCCGGGACATTATGCAGTCTTTCGACAAATTGGCCGAGAGCAAGCACATCGACTTCTCCCTGGCGTCGACCCACCCGGAAGAAGATCTGTGGATCGACCAGGGCAACTTCGACAAAATCATCTACAACATCCTCTCGAACGCCTTCAAGCACACCCCCGAAGGCGGTCGCATCCGCGTGGACGTGTCCGCGCCGGCCGCCAACCGGGGCGAGCTGCAGGCGACGGTCCGGGAATTCGTACAGGTGCGCATCTTCAACTCCGGAAGCCGCATCGAGGAGGCCTGGATCAGCCGCATCTTCGACCGCTTCGTCCAGGTGAATCCGCACGACGCCAGCTCCGGCTCCGGCGTCGGCCTCAACCTAACCAAAATGCTCGTGGAGCTGCACCACGGCCACATCACAGCCGAGAACGAGGAGGACGGCGTGGTCTTCCGCGTGCTCATGCCCGTCGGCAAGGACCACCTGACCAAAGAGGAACTCTCCTACACCTCGCATCACAAAGATCTCTACACCAAAACCTCACCCGGCGAGCACGAGGACCAGACCTACGCAAAGCAAGAGACTCCGGAAGAGAAGGCCGCCAGGGCCAAGAAGAATGTCGTGATCGTAGACGATGACGACGACACGCGCGAGTATCTCAAGAGCCTGTTGCGCGGTCCGTACAACGTGATTGCCTGCGCGAACGCCGGTTCCGCCTGGGCTGTCGTGGAGAGCCGGCTGCCCGATGCCGTGATTACCGACCTGGTAATGCCCGGCGAGAGCGGCAGCGAGCTCTGTGCCCGCATCCGCGGGAATGAGGCCACGCGCCACATCCCGGTCATCATCCTGACCGGCCAGAACGGCGAGCAGGAGGAGCAGACGGCCAGCGACAGCGGTGCCGACAAGTTCCTCTCCAAGCCCATTTCCGTCGATCTGCTGCTCAGCAGCGTCGCCCAGGTGATCTCCGCCCGCGAGGCCGTCAAGGACAAGTTCGGCGTCCAGCTCAACTACGACTACTCCGGCATCCAGATGGGCTCCGCCGACGAAAAACTACTCCGCCGCATCGTGGAGAGCATCCAGGCGCATCTGGAGGATCCTGAATTCGGCGTGGCCACGCTCTGCGAGGATGTCGGCATCAGCCGCGTCCACCTCAACCGCAAGCTCAAGGCCTTCGGCAAGGATTCGCCGGGCACGCTGATCAAGACCTTCCGCATGAAGCAGGCCGCATACCTGCTCGCCAACAACCAGGTGAACGTGTCCGAGGTCGCTTACCGCGTCGGTTTTGCCTCCCATTCTTATTTTTCCAGCTCCTTCAAGGAATTCTTCGGCCTCTCGCCGCGCGAATTCGTGGCGCAGCTGCTGGAGCATCCGGAGGACCAAAATTTGCGAAAAATGTTTGAATAGCCGGGGATAGTTACATTATTTACAAGCTATGTTCTCTATTTGGAACATCTTGTGGGGAAGTTTTGTTAGTTTTGTACCAAAATCTAACCAAACCTTGTCAAGTATGATCCCGCTCAAGAGATTATCCTCCCTCCTGGCAGCCTGGCTGCTCTGCCTGCCGGCCATCGCCATCGACTTCCCCGGCATCACGGAAACCCGGACGTCCCCCGGCCGTTTCTCCCTGATTGAAAAGGGCCTCCCCGCCGCCGTGGTCACCGACCCCGCCGACGCCTCCGGCGTGCTCATCGCCGCCGAGACGCTGCGGGAGGACTTTGCACGCGTATGCGGGAAGAAGGCTCCCGCAGCCGGCCGCCGCGCCATTCTGGCCGGCACGCCCGGCAGCGCGCTCGTTCGCGAGCTCGTCGCGAAGGGGCTGGTGGACATTTCCCCGCTGCAGGGGGAATATGAAAGCTACCTGATCCAGACGCTCGGGGACGCCGTGCCCGGCTACGACGACGCGCTCGTCATCGTGGGCGCGGACATGCGCGGCACCATCTATGGCATTTACGAAATCTCCGAGCAGATCGGCGTGTCGCCCTGGTACGACTGGGCCGACGTGGCCGTGGAGCACCGCGAGGAGCTCTCGCTCGCGCCCGGCAGCTACCGCGTGGATCCGCCCGCCGTGCGCTACCGCGGCATCTTCCTCAACGACGAAGCCCCCTGCCTGACCGGCTGGGTCAAGAATACCTACGGCACCAATTACGGCGACCACCGCTTCTACGCCCGCGTGTTCGAGCTGCTGCTCCGCCTGCGCGCCAATTTCCTCTGGCCCGCCATGTGGGACTGGGCCTTCTATGCGGACGACCCGGAGAACAGCCGGACCGCCGACGAGATGGGCATCATCATGGGCACGTCCCACCACGAACCGATGGCGCGCAACCACCAGGAGTGGGTGCGCAAGCGCAATGCCGACGGCCCCTGGGATTATACGAAGAATAAGAAGACCCTCGACAGATTCTTCACCGAGGGTATGGAGCGCGCCAAGGACACCGAGGACCTGATCACCATCGGCATGCGTGGCGACGGCGACGCCGCCCTGGGCAAGGAAGGCGAGGAGGCGAAGTACATCGACCTCCTGGAGAGCATCATCAAGAACCAGCGCAAGATCATCCGCAAGGTCACGAAGCGCCCCGCCGAGGAGCGGCCGCAGGTCTGGGCCCTTTACAAAGAGGTGCAGCAGTACTACGACCTGGGCCTGCGCGTGCCCGACGACGTCACGATCCTGCTGTCCGACGACAACTGGGGCAATGTCCGCAAGCTGCCGACCGCCGAGGAGCGCAAGCGCAAGGGCGGCTGGGGTATCTACTACCACGTGGACTACGTGGGCGCCCCGCGCAACTCCAAGTGGCTGAACATCACCCCGATCCAGAACATGTGGGAGCAGCTGCAGCTGACCTACGCCTACGGCGTGGACAAGCTCTGGGTGCTGAATGTCGGCGACCTCAAGCCGATGGAGTACCCGATCGACCTCTTCCTCGCCATCGCGCGCCGGC
The DNA here is from genome assembly GCA_017651225.1 of Bacteroidales bacterium. GTDB lineage: Bacteria > Bacteroidota > Bacteroidia > Bacteroidales > UBA932 > Cryptobacteroides. Next base: position 44,462 of record JAGCDF010000010.1, on the reverse strand, counting down.
CGGAGGCCTTCAACGTCGACAACCTGCTCGACCACACCCGCGCCTTCTGCGCCGCGGCGTTCGGGGAGGATCAGGCGGACGAGGCCGCGCGCATCCTCAACCTCTACAGCAAATACAGCGGCCGCACCACGGCCGAGATGATGGACCGCACCACCTACGACCTCGCCTCCGGCGAATTCAAGCGCGTCAGCGACGAATTCGCCCGCCTCGAAGCCGAGGCGCTGCGCCAGTTCCTCGCGCTCGCGCCCGAGCGCCGCGACACCTACCGGCAGGTCATCCTCTTCCCGGTGCAGGCCCTCGCCAACATCTATGAAATGTACTACGCGCAGGCGATGAATCTCGACCTCTACGCCAAGGGCAACCCGGCTGCGGACCGCTGGGCGGACGTCGTGGAGAAGTGCTTCGCGCGCGACGCCTTCCTGATGGAACAGTACAATAAGGAGATGTCCGGCGGCAAGTGGGACGGCATGATGACCCAGAAGCACATCGGCTACCGGACCTGGAACGACAACTTCCCCGCCGACCGCCTGCCGCAGATCCAGCGCATCGGCGACGCGGCCCCCGGCGGCTTCTCCTTCGCCGCCGACCCGCGCGGCTACACCGCCGTCGAGGCGGAGCACTGGTTCGCCGCGCAGCCCGCTGCGGACGCCGCCTGGACGGTCATCCCCGACATGGGCCGCACGCTCAGCGGCGTGGCGCTGATGCCCTACACCGTGCCGGCCGAAGGCGGCGCCCTCAGCTATCGGGTGCAGCTGCCGGAGGGGACTTCCAGCGTCAAGGTGCACGTGGTCACCAAGTCCACCCTCGCCTTTAACAACACCGGCCACCGCTACGAGGTGGACCTGGACGGCGAGAAGCAGATACAGTTCTTCAACGAGCGCCTCAATGAGGACCCGCGCAACATCTACACCGTCTACTATCCGACCGTCGCGCGCCGCGTGGTGGAGACCGTGTCCGAATTGCCCGCCTCCGGCGGCTGGACCACGCTCACGCTGCGCCCGCTGGACCCGGGCATCGTCTTCGAGAAAATCGTGGTCGATTACGGCGGCTACACGCCCCAATTCCTCTTCGGAACGGAGTCATCGGCCACACGCGAGGCCCGCTGACCGAAAAGTATCCGTTTTTGAGCGAATCCGGGAAAGTTTCTCCCGGATTTTCTGTATATTTGCTAGACTGGATAATTTGATCAAAACTATAACCTATGTCCAACAATCCCAACGAAGCGAAAGGCTTCTACAAACTGAGCTGGATGCAGCGCATCGGCTTCGGCGCCGGCGATATGGCGCAGAACCTCATCTATCAGACCGTCAGCATCTGGCTGCTCTTCTTCTACACCAACGTGTTCGGGCTCAAGCCCGGTCCCGCCGCCCTGATGTTCCTCGTGGTGCGTCTCGTGGACGTGCTCTGGGACCCGGTGGTCGGCACCATCGTCGACAAGGGCAACCCGAAGTGGGGTAAATATCGCTCCTGGCTCATCCTCGGCGGTATTCCGCTCGTCGGCCTGGCCATCCTCTGCTTCTGGAACGGCCTCTCCGCCTCCTCCGACACGGTCAAGCTCATCTACGCCTACGTCACCTACGTCGGCATGTCGATGTGCTACACCCTCGTGAACGTGCCGTACGGCGCCCTGAACGCCTCCCTGACCCGCGACACGAACGAGATCACCATCCTCACCTCCACGCGTATGTTCATGGCGAACCTGGGTGGTCTGATCGTCAAATCCCTGCCTATCATCATCGCCATCTTCGCCCCGAAGGTCCTCAACGAGGAGACCGGCAAGATGGTCGCCGTCTATAACACCCCGGAGGCCGGTAGCGCCTGGTTCATCACCTACGCCATCTTCGCCATCGTGGGCCTGGCCCTGCTCGTCTTCTGCTTCTCGCAGTGCAAGGAGAAGGTCGTCATGGACCAGAAAGAGGCCGCCAACGTCAAGGTCAGCGACCTGTGGATGGAATTCGTGCGCAACAAGCCCCTCCGCATCGTGGCCTTCTTCTTCATCACCGCCTTCGCGATGATGAGCGTGAGCAACGCCGCCGACGCCTACTTCATGAGCTACAACGTCGAGGCCACCCCGCTGCTGACCACGCTCTTCATGTGGCTCGGCACCATCCCGGCCTTCATCTTCATGCCGCTCGTGCCCGCCATCAAGCGCAAGATCGGCAAGAAGGGCATGTTCTACCTCTTCCTCGGCGTCGCCATCGTGGGTATGGCCCTGATGTACACCTTCGTATCCATCCCGGCCACCAAGAGCAACTTCGTGCTGCTGTGCATCGCCCAGTTCGTGAAGTCCACCGGTATCATCACCGCCACGGGCTACATGTGGGCCCTCGTCCCTGAGGTCATCGCCTACGGCGAATACACCTCCGGCAAGCGCATCGCCGGCATCGTGAACGCCCTGACCGGCATCTTCTTCAAGGCCGGCATGGCCCTCGGCGGTGTCGTTCCGGGCCTCGTCCTCGCCTGGGTCGGCTTCAACGCCGAAGCCGCCACGCAGACCCCGCTCGCCCTCCAGGGTATCCTCTGGCTGGTGTGCGTGATCCCGGCCATCCTCCTCCTCCTCGCGATCTTCATCATCAGCAAGTACGAACTCAGCGACGAGAAGATGGACGAAATCAACAAGGAAATCGAAGCAAGACAACTCAACGCATAATTATATGGCAAAGAAAGTTCAGAAACGCTACCTCTTCCCGTCCGACTACATGGCCGATCCGTCCGTGCACGTCTTCGACGGCAAGCTCTACATCTATCCGTCCCACGACTGGGAGTCCGCCGCGCCGGACGATGATTTCGGCAGCGAGTACGATATGAAGGACTACCACGTCCTCTCCCTCGAAGGTCCCGATCCGATGACCTCCCCGGTCAAGGACAACGGCGTCGCCCTCGACATCAAGGATGTCCCCTGGGCCCGCCGCCAGCTGTGGGACAACGAGGTCGTGAAGGGCCGCGACGGCAAATACTACATGTATTTCCCGGCCAAGGACAAGACCGACATCTTCCGCTGCGGCGTCGCTGTCTCCGACAGCCCGACCGGCCCGTTCAAGGCCATGCCGGACCCGATCCGCGGCAGCTACTCCATCGACTACGCCATCCTGCACGATGACGCCGACGACGAGTACTACATGTATTTCGGCGGCATCTGGGGCGGCCAGCTCCAGCGCTACGAGGACAACCTCGCCAAGGACAACGGCACGTCCTATCCCGCCGACGGCCAGCCGGCCGTGCCGGGCCGCGTGGTGAAGCTCGCGAAGGACATGCTCCAGTTCGCCGAGGAGCCGAAGCCCGTCGTCCTGATCGACGAGAACGGCGACCCGATCAAGGTCGAAGACAACGAGCGCCGCTTCTTCGAGGCCAGCTGGATGCACAAGTACAACGGAAAGTACTACTTCAGCTACTCTACCGGCGACACCCACAAGCTCTGCTACGCCATCGGTGACAACCCGTACGGCCCCTTCACCTACAAGGGCGTGATCCTCACCCCGGTGTACGGCTGGACGACGCACCACTCCATCGTGGAGTTCAACGGCAAGTGGTGGCTCTTCCACCACGACAGCGGCATCTCCAAGGGTATCAACCGCCTCCGCAGCCTCAAGGTCTGCGAGCTGACCTACCGTCCCGACGGCACCATCGAGACCATCGAAGGCCTCGATGACTAACAATAAACCGTACTGAAACCTTACCGAAACGGGGACCGCGCGATGCGGTCCCCGTTTTACTTCCGGCTTGCCCTTTCCCCGCGGGCGGCATGCCTCTATATTATATGCGGGGTTTCTGGATGACGCGGATAATCAGGGAAAGGAAGTAGATGCAGATGCCATAGACCGTGCTGTGCATGGCGACTTTCAGACCGGCGGCGACGATGACGGGACTGGCGTCGCCAAGCATTTGGATAGCATCCATCATGTTATAAAGGCCGATCAGGGTCCACAGAATACCGGCAACCATTGCGGCAATGCCGATTTCTTTCACCCACTTCGGTGCCTTCCAGGCGGCGACCAGCAGGGCGATCAGCAGCAGGGTGATGACAATCATGCCACCCAGGCCGCCTTCGACGAAAAATCGGGAAATGGTCCAGTCGGCACGCTCGATGACTTCTTCATGGGCGACTCCGAGAGAGTCAACAACATACATCATTTCTTGTTTCATGGCATTTTGTGATTTGGTTTGTTGCAAAGATACGGCTTCACACACGATATATACAAGGTGAAATCCTCGTGCAAGCCGGTCAAAACCCTCTGTGGCGCCTGTCTGCTTGCAGACAAGCGGGAATTTACATACATTTGTCCTGAGATGAGAACCCTCCTGCGCATCGCATACTGGCTGGCCGCCCTGGCCCTGCTGGCCGCCATCCTCGGGAGCCTGGACTACACGCTGGACCAGGCCCTGCTGATCGGCATGGTCTTCAGCCCCTGCGCGATATTGTTGGAAATCCTGATGCCCAAGGCACGCAAACCGATGGATAAGGTGTACCTGGCGCTCGCCGTGCTGGCCTCCGTGATCCTGTTGATCGTGGTCTTACACCAGTCCGTCTGGACCACCATCACGGAGTTCGGGTTTCACCAGCCGGAGAAAGAGGTCTCTCCCATGCTCATCAATCCGGTCTTCCTGGCGCTGATCCTCACGACCCTGTCGTACGGTGATTATTTCTGGGCCAAATGGCTGGACAAGCGATTCAAGGACGAGGACCGCTCCGTCACCTTCTTCTCCGACCGGAAAAGCGTCACGCTGCGCCGTTCGGAGATTGCCTACGTCGAATCCAACGACACGGAGGTGCGCATCGTCACCGCCAGCGGCGAATCCTACCGGAACAAAACCGGCATCAGCCAGTGGGAGAACCTGCTGGGAAGCGATTTCCTGCGAATCCACCGCTCCTACCTCATCAACCTGTCTGTCTCCACTCTGGCGTCGCCAGACACCGTAAATGTCGGCGGCGTCCTGCTTCCGGTTTCCCGGAAATACAAGGACGCCGTCAGACGCTATCTGGGGGATTCCGGGTCAAGCCCGGAATGACTATTGAGGGACCCGGAATGATCAGAAGGCGGCGATCAGTTCATCATTGCTGTAAGCGTCCGCGCCGTAGCAGGTCTTCAGGTAGGCCAGGCCGCCCTGGTAGTCCTCTTCGGTAAAGGCGTTGGTCGCCTCTTTGGCGACGACCACATCGTAGCCGAGCATGTAGGCGTCGGCCGAAGTGTGGCGGCAGCACATATGCGTGTGCAGGCCGGTGATGATGACGGTCTTCACGCCCAGCTCCTTGAGCAGGATGTCGAGGTCCGTCTGGAAGAATCCGCTGTAGCGACGCTTGGGCACGACGTAGTCCTTGTCGCTGAGTTTCAGTTCGGGAATCACTTCCGCACCGGGCGTGCCCTTGATGGCGTGGTCGCCCCAGAGCGCGAGCTCGCGGTCGATGCCCGGCAGGTGGCAGTCGTTGCAGAAGATCACGGGGACGCCCTTCTCGCGGGCGGCGTCCAGCAGGCGGGCCGTGGCGGGGACGATGGCTTTGCCACGGTCGCAGGCCAGGGACCCGGTTACGAAGTCGTTGAGCATGTCAACGACCAGGATGGCGGGATGATTGAGTTTGTTCATGTTTACACTACTATTTGAATGTTGATCTATGCGTTTCCATAGCCAGTACATAAAGGCTCCCCAGGCGAGGAAGAGCACTACGTAAACCCAGTACGGCAAGCGTGCCTGGTAGCTGTCCCAGTCGAGCACTTTCTCGTACTCCGGGATGTCGGCGTAGTAATAGGCGCCGGCGCCGAAGTCCAGCTCCGGGTTGAGGCCGATCCGCCGGACCATGATGTACACGGCGGCGGCGATCGTCAGCGCCCCCACGGCGAAGAACGCCACCCGGGCCGCGGTCCTGCGCCTGGACATCGCCGCCTAGGACAGGTGCGGGATCGGGAAGAGCACGCCGCTGAGCAGCAGCCACACCGCAAAGAAGGTCAGCGCGATGTTGAAGCACTGCCCGACGAGGTACAGCCAGAGCGGCTTGCCGCCCTGCATCTGCTTCACCAGATCCTTGAAATTGGTGTCCAGGCCGATGCTGACGAAAGCCAGCACGAAGGCCCAGTTCTTATACTGGTCGAGCACGCCGTTGACGGCCTTGACCTGGTCCGCGCCAGCGAGCGGCTGGACGAGGAAAGACGCCACGAGCGAGGCGACGAAGAAGCCGATGATGAATTTCGGGAAGCGGGCCCAGATCTCGCCGGCGCCCACTTTCTGGCCGTCTTTCTTGTTCACGCTGGTTGCGAAGAAGAGGGCCACGAAGAAGGCGATGAAGCCGATGAGGATGTTCTGGATCATCTTGACCAGCACGGCGGCCTGCTCGGCCTCGCCGCCCAGCACGGAGCCCGCCACGGCCACGGCGCCGGTGCTGTCGACCGTGCCACCGATGAGCGCGCCGCCCATGATGGCGGACATGCCCGTGGCCCGGATGATGATGGGCTCGAGGGCCATCATCAGGACCGTGAAGATGATCGAGATGGAGATCGTCATCGTCAGGTCGTCCTTCTTGCAGTTGGAGGCGGCGCCCGTGGCGATGGCAGCGGAGGTGCCGCAGACGCTCGTCGCGGAGGCCATGGTGATGACCAGCGGTTTGTTGTCCATCTTCAGGACCTTCGTGCCGAACCACCACATGAACAGGATCACGACCGGAGTCACGATCCAGGCGATGCCGAGACCATACAGGCCGAATTTGGCGATATTGGAGAAGAGGACGGAAAAGCCCATGATGACCAGGCCCGTCTTGATGTAGAATTCCGTCTTTACGGCCGGTTTCAGCCACTTCGGCGTGCCGACGGTGTTGGACACCAGCATACCCACGATCAAGGCCCAGAAAGCCCATTCCAGGTAGCGGTTGAGCGTGAACTCGGCGCTGATGAGGCGGACGATCACCGACAGGATGAAAACGACGAGGAAGGCAGGGACGAATTTCTTCACCTTTTCACCGGTCAGAGCGGCCCCGACGGTGAAGAGAACGCCCAGCACGAGGAACGTGCGCAGGAGCTTGATCCAGAAGGCGCCGGAGGCGAACTGCTGCCCGAGAGGCACGACCTTGGCCATCTGGGCGTCGCTGAGCGCCTCGCCCCAGGTCCAGGTCTTGAAGGTCAGCGCGGAGAAGTCGAAGGCTTTCGTGAGGACGGCCACCAGGCCGATGGCGATCACGATGAATCCAATCCAGACGGCCAGCCAGTCTTCCGTCTTCCAAAGCTTGGACAAATTCTGTTTGTTTGCCATTTCTACAGGTTTTGGTACATATACAACAAACAAAGATAGGTAATTTTTCATAACTTTGTCTTTGACAAAACATACACCTATGGAGAAAACCTGGAGATGGTTCGGCCCGTCCGACAAGATCACTTTGGAAATGCTGCGCCAGATCGGCGTGGAGGGAATCGTAACCGCCCTGCATCAATACGCCCCCGGCGAGCTCTGGCCCGAGGCGGACATCCGCGCCCTGCAGGATCGCATCGCCGCCGCCGGCCTGCGCTGGTCGGTGGTGGAGAGCCTGCCGGTCAGCGAGGAGATCAAATACGCCGGTCCGAATCGCGACGCACTCATCGAAACCTACAGGCAGAGCCTGGAAAACCTGGGCCGCTGCGGCATCCACACCATCTGCTATAACTTCATGCCCGTGCTCGACTGGGCCCGTACGGACCTCGAACACCCCATGCCCGACGGCACCACGGCGCTGTACTTCGACCTCGTCCGCTTCGCCTATTTCGACATCAAGATCCTGCAGCGCGAAGGCGCAGAGAAGGATTTTTCGCCGGAGGTGGTGGCGAAGGTCGAGGAGCTGGACCGCACAATCACCGACGCGGAGAAGGAACAGCTCGTGGACGCGCTCATCGTCAAGACGCAGGGCTTCGTGAACGGCCCGCTGGGCGACGGCGACGGCTCCCCGGTGGCCAAATTCCGCGCGCTGATGGAGCCGTACAAGGGCATCGACAAGGCGCAGCTGCGCGAGAACCTGCGCTACTTCCTCGAGGCGATCATGCCGGTCTGCCGGAAGTGGGACATGCGCATGTGCGTGCACCCCGACGACCCGCCCATGCAGATCTTCGGCCTGCCGCGCATCGTCTGCAGCGCCGACGACATCCGATGGATGCTCAACGCGGTGGATGATTTCCACAACGGGGTTACCTTCTGCGCCGGCTCGCTCTCCGCGGGCGCGCACAACGACGTGGAGGCCATGGCGCGCGAATTCGCGCCGCGCACGCATTTCGTGCATCTGCGCACCTGCAGCCTGCTGCCGGGCGGCAACTTTGTCGAGGCGCCGCACACCAACGGCCGCGTGGACCTGGTGGAACTGGTCCGTATCTTCGAACGTGAGGGCCGGGACCTTCCGATGCGCGTGGACCACGGCCGGACTATGCTCGGCGACGAGACGCGCGGCTACAACGCCGGTTACAGCTTCCACGGCCGCATGCTGGCCCTGGGCCAGATCAGCGGCATGATGGCGGCTGTCCAAAACGAATTCAAAAAGCAATAGAAATATGAACGAACTCTATTCCGTAGCCGGCAAGGTGGCCGTAATCAGCGGCGCAGCCGGAGCCCTGGGCGGCTCGCTCGCCCGCCATTTCGCCGCACAAGGCGCCGACGTCGTGGCGCTGGTCCACCGTCCTGAACAGGTCGAACCGACCGTCTCTGCGCTCAAGGCGCTCGGCGGGAATCCCATCGGCTATGCCTGCAACGTGATGGACACCGCCGAGGTGAGCCGCATCGCCGACGAAGTCGTTGCGAAATTCGGTCGCGTGGACATCCTCATCAACGTCGCGGGCGGCAACGTGCCCGGTGCGACGATCATGCCCGACCAGAACTTCTGGGACATGAAGCTCGAGGACTGGACCAAGGTGCTGGACCTCAACCTCAACGGCACGGTCTATCCCTGCCACGTCTTCACGAAAGTCTTCGCAAAGCAGGGCTACGGCTGCATCCTGAATATCTCCTCGATGGCCGCCTACGACGCCCTGAGCCGCGTGGCGGGCTATGGCGCCGCCAAGGAAGGCGTGTCCAACTTTACCCGTTGGCTGGCCGCCGAGCTGGCCATCAAGTATGGCGAAAAGATCCGCGTGAACGCCCTGGCGCCCGGCTTCTTCATCGGCAAGCAGAACCGCGCCGCGCTCCTCAACGAGGACGGGTCCCTGACGGAGCGTTCCGTGAAGGTCATCGCCAAGACCCCGATGCGCCGCTTCGGCGACCTGACGGAACTCAACGGCGCCGCGCAGTTCCTCTGCAGCGATGCCGCCTCCTTCGTCACGGGCGTCATCCTGCCCGTCGATGGCGGATTTTCTTCCTTCAGCGGTATTTAGCGGAAATACTTTGCAAGCCAGGCCTGGTCGATGCAGGCGAGGCCCTGGACAGACTCGCGAATCTGGGGATTGCGTCGGAGAATGCCGGCGCAATCTTCGTATACGTTGAATCCGACGGCTACGAGCTCCATCTGGCCGTCCTGCGGGTAGGTGAAGGTCATTTCCCCGTCAGCCCCGTTCAGGCCCGCGAAACGCAGCGAAACGTCCTTTTTCAGCTCCTGGCAGGTGACGAACTTGCACATCTCGACGGTGAGGTCGTCCAGGCCCGCGTCGAAGATCTTGATCTTCTCCACGAGATCGCCCACGGTCCGCACCTGGCGGCCCGTGTAGCCCTCCTGCAGGCCCTCGGCGCCCAACGGCGCCGGGCTCAGCACCAGCATCAGGTGCGCGTCCGGGTCGTGGTACAGGAACGGCACGGACAGCAGGTTCGAGCTGCCGCAGTGCGGGCAGGCCCAGGTGAACAGCTCCCCGCTCCGGACCTTCTCCTTCAGGTCCGGCTCCGTCGCGGCGTTCACGCTCTGCGGGATCTCCGCCTCATGGACTGCACCGCACCGGGTGCACTGGGTGGCTATTTTAGACATTGAAGAGGAAGTGCATTATATCGCCGTCCTGGACAACGTAGTCCTTGCCCTCGATGCCCATCTTGCCGGCGGCGCGCACGGCCGCCTCGGTCTTGTACTGGACGAAGTCATCGTACTTGATCACCTCGGCGCGGATGAAGCCCTTCTCGAAGTCGGAATGAATCACGCCGGCGGCCTTGGGGGCCTTGTCACCCTGGTGGATGGTCCAGGCGCGGCACTCGTCGGCGCCCGCCGTGAAGAAGGTCTGCAGGCCCAGCAGGTGGTAGGCGCCCTGGATCAGGCGTACCACGCCCGACTCGTGCAGGCCCATCTCCTCGAGGAACATCTGCCGGTCGTCGTAGTCCTCCATCTCCGCGATTTCGGACTCCGTGCGGGCGGAGATGATCAGGATCTCGGCGTGCTCGTCCTTGACGGCCTCGCGGACCGCGTCGACGTATTTGTTTCCGTTCACCGCGGACGCGTCGTCCACGTTGCAGACGTACATCACGGGCTTGTCGGTCAGGAGGAAGAGGTCATGCGCCAGGACGGCCTCCTCTTCGTTCTGCGGGAGCACGCTGCGGCAGGACTTGCCCTGCTCGAGCGCTTCCTTGTAGCGGAGCAGCAGCGCCAGGAGCTTCTTGGCTTCCTTGTCGCCGCCGGTCGTGGCCTGCTTCTGCACCTTGGCGATACGCGCGTTCACCGTCTCCAGGTCCTTGATCTGCAGCTCCAGGTCCACGACTTCCTTGTCCCGGACCGGGTCCACGGAGCCGTCCACATGGACGACGTTGCCGTCGTCGAAGCAGCGCAGCACGTGCAGGATGGCGTCGCACTCGCGGATGTTGGCGAGGAACTGGTTGCCCAGGCCCTCTCCGCGGCTCGCGCCGCGCACCAGGCCGGCGATGTCGACGATGTCGACCGTCGCGGGAATCGTGCGCTGCGGCTTGCAGATATCGGAAAGCACCTCCAGGCGCTTGTCGGGGACGTTGGTGGAGCCGAGGTTCGGCTCAATGGTGCAGAACGGGAAATTGGCGCTCTGGGCCTTCCCGGAACTCACGCAATTGAAGAGGGTGGACTTGCCTACGTTCGGCAAGCCGACGATACCGCATTTCAGGGACATAGAATCTTTGCTTTTTTGCGCTGCAAAGGTAAGGAAATTTTACAATTTCCGGGCGCCGTCGGAGATGACTACGTCGTAGATCTTCGGGGCGTGGCCGAACTTGAGCGTGAATTCCGCCTTGGCGGCCGCCACGAAGGGCAGGTAGAGCTCGTCCTTGACGAGGTTGATGGTGCAGCCGCCGAAGCCGCCACCCATGACGCGGGAGCCCGTGACGCCGAGCCGGCGGGCCAGGCGGTTGAGGAAGTCGAGCTCCTCGCAGCTCACTTCGTAGAGCTTGCTCAGGCCGAAATGTGTCTGATACATCATCTCGCCCACGGTCTCGTAATCGTTGCGCTCCAAGGCGTCGCAGACGTCCAGCACACGCTGCACTTCGCCGATGACATACTCCGCACGGAGAAAGTCCTCGCTGGAGATCTCGTCCCGCACTTCGTCCAGCCAGACGCGCTTGCAGTCGCTCAGGCAGTCGATTTCGGGGTGGTTCTTCTGGATCGCAGCGGCGGCGCGCTCGCAGCTCTGGCGGCGGAAATTGTAGGCCGACGAGGCCAGCTCATGCTTCACGCAGGAGTCCACGAGCACGAGCTTGTAGCCCTTCGGGTCGAAGGGGAAATACTTGTATTCGAGCGTCTTGCAGTTCAGTCGGATGAGGCTGCCCGCCTTGCCGAAGCAGGAGGCGAACTGGTCCATGATGCCGCAGTTCACGCCGCAGTAGTTGTGCTCCGTGCTCTGGCCGATCTTCGCCAGCTCGAACTTGTCGATGCCGTTCTGGAAGATGTCGTTGATGGCGAACGCGAAGCAGCTCTCCAGGGCCGCGGAAGAGGAGAGGCCGGCGCCGAGGGGCACATCGCCCGCAAAGACGGCGTCGAAGCCCTCCACGCGCCCGCCGCGCTTGATCGTCTCCCGGCAGACGCCGAAGACGTAGCGCGCCCACTGCTCGTCGGGTTTGTCCTCTTCTTCCAGGCCGAAGCTCGTCGCGGCGTTGTAGTCCACAGAGAAGAGGTTCACGGTCTTCGTGCCGTTGGGGCGGATTTCCGCCACGATGCCCTTGTCGATGGCGCCGGGGAAGACGTAGCCTCCGTTGTAGTCCGTGTGCTCGCCGATGAGGTTAATGCGGCCGGCCGCGGCGTACAGGGAGCCGCCTTCGCCGTAGAAGGAGAGGAATTTCTCGTGAATGCTGCTGAGCATGTTGTCCATGGTATGTGGTTTTAAGATTTGTCGCAACGACAAATTTATCAATAATAAACGATAAAGACAACAGGCAGATGATCGCTGACGCCGCCCGTGTAGCGCGGCCCGACAAAGGTCCGCCGGGGCTTCGTGCCGCCGAAGGCCTTGTCCTCCTCCAGCAGCAGCGGGTCGGCGAAAACCTCCTCCCGCACGCGCGGGAAGCCTTCGGCGAAGCCGCCGTCGATCTTCTCCCAGCGCCCGTTGTACTTGATCGTCCCGGCGCCGCTCCCCCACAGGTCCTCGTTGAAATCCCCCACCGCCAGCGTGCGCGGCTGCCCGGCGGCGTGCAGCGAGTCCGTCAGCGCGCGCAGCTGCGCCTGCGCCGCTTCCCGCCGCTCCGCCTTGCCGCCCAGCTGCGAGGGATGGTGGTTCACCAGGATGGCCAGGCGGTCGAACTCCGCCAGGAGGATGTCGCGCGTGGCCATCACGCCGCCCGCGCTGTCCGGGAGGTGCTTCGGCGCGCTGGCGCGCACGGGAAGCGTGGATTCGCGGCAGAGCAGCGCGCAGTCGATGCCGCGGTGGTCGGGGGAGTCGTAGTGGACGATGCGGTAGTCGAGCTTGCGCAGGGCCGTCTCGCGCGTCAGCCGGCGCAGCACGAAGGCGTTCTCGACCTCCGCGAAGCCGACCGCGTCCGGCAGCCGCCCGTAGCGGTCGGCGATGCGCAGCAGCGTCTTCGCAATGGCGTCGCATTTGGCCTGGAAACGGCCTTTCGTCCAGTATTGGGGCTTGCTCTCGGAATGGTAGCTGAAGAAGTTCTCTACGTTCCAGAAAACGACCAACAGCGAGTCCTGTTGGGAAAACGCGCGGGGACAGAAGCCCAGCAGCAGGGTCAGTATAATCATAGTCCGTTTCATGGTGCTAATATAACGAAAAATCCCGCAGTTTCCTGCGGGACTTTTCGGCTTCTGGCCGGAACGGCTAGAAGAAGCGCTCACGGTTATCCTTGACGTTGTCGTACTCCTGCATGACCGGGAGGATCATCTGGGAGAGGTACTGGGCCTTCTGCGTGGCCAGGTTCTTGGCGTCAGCCTCGCTGTAGAAGCTGCCCTGCGCCTTGTTCGCCACACGCACGACATAGGTGCCCATCACACCGTTCACCGGGCCGTAAATCTCGCCTTCCTTCGCGGCGGCGATGGCGCCGATCAGCGCCGGCTCCACGCTGGAGGATCCAAGCGAGAGGGCGTCGCGGTGCTCGACGGTCACGCCGAGGCGCTCGGCGATCTCCTCAAGGGAGGAAGCGCCGGCAATCTGCTCGGCCACCTTCTTCGAACTGGCCTCCTGCTGCTTCTGGGAGAGGAGCAGCTGGTAGATCTGGGAAGCCACCTTCTGCACGGAAGCGTAACCCTCCTTGTTCGCCTCCTTGACGGCGGCCACGAAGAAGTAGTTGTTGTCCACGGTGATGATGTTGGAGGACTTGCCGGGCTTGTTGTCGAAGGCCCAGCGGGTCACTTCCTTGGCGTTGTCGATGGCGCCGTAGGCGGCCGTCGCCTCGGTGATGGTGGCCTGGTGGGAGTAGACCTTCGTGGAATCCAGGGCCTTCTGGTAGCCTTCATAGGTGCCACCGGCGAGGGTGGCGAAGGTGTTGGCCTGGGAATAGAAGTTATTGAAGGTCTCCTTGCTGGCCAGGGCGGTCTTCTCGAGGATCGCGACCTGCTTCTTGGCCACCGGCTTGGTCTTGTTGCTCACGAGCACGACATGGGTGCCGTACTGGGTCGTCAGCACGTACGGGGTGCCCACCTTGGCGTCGAAGACATCCTCGAAGCCCGGGATCATGTAGGTCTGGGTCATCCAGCCGATGCTGCCGAGTTCGCCGTCAGCGGCGGAACCCTGGTCGGCGGAATAGGCGGCGGCGAGGTTAGCGAAGTTGCCGCCCTTCTTGAGGACGTTCACCAGGCTGTCAGCCACGTGCGCGGCGTTGTCGCCCTGCAAGAGGATGTGCTTGACAAAAGCGGAGTCCGGCATCATCTTGCTGGCCATCTCGCGGCCCGCGAAGAAGCTGGTGCCGTCGGTCACGATCTGGGTGAGCTTGCTGCCCCCGAAGATCTGGTCGTCGAGCTCGGCGTTGACCGTGGCGAGCTCACCGGCCTTGTACCAGTAGTTGTCCAGGCCGCGCTCGGAGTTCTTGAGCAGGAAAGCGCGCATGTTGTCGGTCGTGGCGAACTCGTCGAACGCCTCGCTCATCGCGGTGCTCGCGGCGGCGATGTCCTCGGAAGACGGAACCACCTCGAAGACGACATACTCGATCTCGCGGTTGGCCTTCTGCTTGAAGAATTCCTTATGGGCCTTGTAGTAGGCGCGCACCTCGTCGTCGGAGACGGTGAGGGTGCTGTCAATATCGTTCATCGGGTAGAACACCATGCAGTAGTCCACGTCGGCGGTGGTGTTGCCTTCCTTGACGGCCTGGGCGAGCTGCAGCGCGTTGTCGTTGCCGCTGGCGGTGAACAGGGCGCCGTACTTGGCATAGTACTGCTGGTTGTGGACGTTGTTCTGGATGTAGTTCCAGTAGGTGCGGAGCTGGCCGCTGTCGTCAGCGTCCACGTTCTGGATGAAGGCCTTCAGGCGATCCGCGGAGAACACGCCGTTCTCATCCATGAAAACGGGGTTCTGCACCAGGACCGGGGAAGCGAACTCCCCGCTCATCAGGGCCAGCATCTCGTCTTCACCGACGGTGATACCCGCCTCCTTGGCGTTCTTCACGAACAGGTATTTGTCGAGCAGCTCCTGCCAGGCAGCGTTGCGGATCTGCTTCTGGCTTTCCTCGTCGCGGGTGGCGCCGAGGAGCTCGTTGATCGTCGTATAACGGTCCACATCCGCCTGGAAATCGGAGTAGGAAATGCTCTTGCCGGCGATCTGACCGACGTCATACTTGGAGGACATCGAGTTCAGGGCCGACTCCAGGGTGCTGGGATCGATAATGAAAGACAGGAGGGCCAGCGCGATGATGATCGAGATCGCGAGGCCGAACTTTACGCGTATTTTTTCAAGTACCGCCATGGTTATATAATTTTATAATTTTCCGTTAAGGGGCTGCGAAGATAGTTATTTTTTTGGAAACGGCCCAATAAAATTCACAGAATCAATGATTACGGCCGTGCTGTCCTGCACCACCACACCGTAGCCGTCGAACGGACGGTACAGGATAGAGTTGCGCACGTGGTCGTCGGAACGCATTCCGAAGCCCTGCAGGAAGCCCTGACGGGAGTACAGCTTGACATAGCAGTCCGTGTAAATCTCCCGTTTGGCCTGGTCCCAGTAGACCGTGTCCGTCTCCATCGTCTCCTGTTCGAGGACGTTGTGCATGATGACGTTGCCGAAGGCCTCCCAGATTTCGTCGCGGCCGGCCTTCTTGGGCACGATGTGCCGGGCGTCGTCCGCCACGATGATCGATTCGAGCAGGCCGTCTTCCGTATAGCCATAGACCGAAATCCCCTGCGGGAACGCGTCGTACGAGACGGTGTCCGCGTCGTAGTGCTCCATCAGGGGCGATTCCATCCGCATCGAAACCGCCCCGTTGCGCGTCTGCACGGCGAAGACGTCGTGCGAGCGCTGCGTGGGCGTTTTGCTCAGGTCCAGTTTCTCCGCTTCGCCGATGCCGCTCCGGCAGGAAACGACAATGCTGGCAACCACGAACGTGATTGCCAGCACTCGATGTCCGAAGTGTCGCCGGGCGTCCAACTTATCTGGTGCGCACCGTCGTCGTGGCGCGCATGCCGCCGCAGACGACCGTGTAGGACTGACCCTTGGTGATGTCGTACATGAAAGCTTCCGCCGTCTCCGGGAAGTACACGCTGTACTGGCCGATGTAGCGGTTGGCCTCGTCCGTCAGGGACGGATCGGCGGCCTTGGCCTTGTTCATGTAGTCGCAGGCCACCCAGTACGGGGCGCGGCGGGCGATCTCGTCGCCACCGCAACGCGTGGAACCCCAGATGTTGCCGATGAGGAAGTAGGCCTTGCCGGCGAGGGTCTCGCTCTCGGCGGCCACCTTGTTGGCATACTCGAAGGCGTGGGCGCTGTCGCCGTTCTTGAAGCAGAGCGTAGCGAGCTCGTAGGTCCAGTCAGGAATCTTGCTGTCACCAGCCTCCAGGCCGGCGATGGCGCTCTCCAGGTAGGAGACGGCCTCGGCATAGTTGCCGCGGGCGCCGTGCAGGCGGGACAGATAGTAGGAGCTGCTGGCGGAAGGATCCAGCTTGTTCATCGTGGTCACGGCCGCGAGGAAGAGGTCGTTGTTGTCGCAGTTCTCGGTCATGCTCATCGTCTTCACGATGGCCTGGGCGAGCTGCAGGTTGTCCGGATCGGCGGCGAGGCGCGGGGTGTAAAGCTCGATGAGGTTATCGCAGCTGGCCACCTTGCTGCCGGCGAAGACGCTGCCCATGTCGTTCTTGACGCTGGCCACCTGCTCCTTCTCGGTGTCGTTGGCGGGAGCCATCTTCTCCAGGAGGTCGTTGTTACGCTGGTAGACGTTGATCACGCTCTCGGCATCCAGCTCACCGGCCTGGAAGAGGTCGATGGCGGCCTGCAGGTCATAGAGCAGGGTGGTCGGACGGACCTTCTCCTGGACGCGGTTGATGATGACCTCGAAGCCGTCATAGAGGCGGCGGTTGTTGTCCTTGACGTAGTTGTGCAGGTCCTGACCCATGTTGTTGTAGGTGGTCAGGGCGTTGTTGGGATAGTTGTGGGCACGGGTCTCGTGCAGCGTCATCAGGGAGTCCACGAGCGCCTTGCGGTACGCGGCGTTGCGGGCGTTCTTCTGGATGAGGTGACGGAGCAGGGTCGTACCGTCGATGAGCATCGTCTGGTTAGCCGTCGGCGGGCAGAAGTGGTATGCCTGGCGCCAGCTGGGCAGGGCCTCATCGTAATTTTTCTGTTTGAAGTACTCCTTGTAGAAGGAAAGGTTGGTCACGCACTTGGCGCTGTCCGCACCATACTTACCCTGGGCGAAACCATTGGTTCCCAGGAACATGGCGGAAAGGGTCAGAATGACAAAAGTTAATTTTTTCATATCGCGATAGTTTTATTGTTATTCGTATTGAGGTTTACGGAACCAGATGTCAAAGAGGTTGAAGCCGATCGAAATGTTGACGTAGCGCTCGCGGATCATCTCCCCGCTCAGGGCTCCGCGCTGGCCCAGGTCGACGCCGATGGTGAAGCCGTTGTAGTTGTTCACGATCGGCAGGGTCACGCCCAGGGTGATGCCGGTGGAGGCTACTTCCTTACCGTTCAGCAAAAAGTATTCCTTTTTATGATAGGCGCCCACGCGATAGGCCACGTGGTTGAAATAGTAACGGATGTCGTTTCGGTTCGGAACGATCTCGAAACCCGCGCGGAAGGTCTGCGCCACGGAGGAGGCGAAGAGGCTGCTCGCGGTGAAGCCGCGGGCGCCGTCCAGGCCGCTTGTGCGCCAGTCGGAGCGGGAATAGTCGAACGTGACCACCCAGCGGCCGCGCTCCTGGAAGGAGATGCCGACCGCGAGTTCGCTCGGGATCTCCACCTTGCTGTCCACACCGAGATTATCCATCTTGTAGTAGAGCGTGTCGGACACGGCGCTGCCGGCGGAGTAGCGGTAGGACTCCATCGTGCCTCTCAGCTTCACAGGCAGGGAGTAGGTCGCGCCGACCGTGAGGGCGTGCTTGGTGCCGAGGGGCTGCTCATACTGGACGCCGAACTTGAAGCCGTTGCCCGTGATGATGCCCGTAGTGCCGTTCAGAACGCCGTTGTAGGAGGCGTCGTTGAACGTCGTCGAATACACCTTGTCGATCTTGCCGAAGTAGTAGTTCCACTGCACGCCGAGGGACAGGTGCTTGAAGAACGTCACGCCTGCGGCGGCGAACGCCTTGTAGAGGCTGCCCGCGCCGGTGGCGGAGTAGGTGATGTTGCCGGTCTGGCCGATCAGTTGCGGGTCGGTGTAGTTGAAGCTGTAGCCGAAACCCGTGTCGCTGTACGGCATGATGCCCACCATCATGGCGGACTTGCGCCAGATCGGGAAGGACATCGCCAGATCGTTGATATTGAAGGTGTTGCTGGCAGACTTGACGCCGGCCTGCTGGAACAGCTTGTTGTCGTTGTATAGCGAGAAGTCGGCCATGAAGGCCAAGCTGTCGCGCGCCGTGACGGCGGCGGGATTGATCAGGTTCAGGAAACGGTTGTTGCGCAGGGCCACGCCCGTGCCGCCCATCGTCTTGCTGTAGGCGGAGCCGGGCTGGGCCAGATCACCGACTCCGTAGATGGAGTACGGCGTGTAGGTACCCGTCGTCTGGCCGGACGCGGAGAATGCCGCGCCCGCCGCCAGCAGGACGGTCAGGATAGCGCTATGTAAGATTCTTCTTGACATAATCATCGGTTATCAAAGCCAGGCCCATCAAAACCAGATTGCAAACTGCAAATATCGAGTTTTTCATCTTCTTGGCAAAATAAATTGCATCCCCACCGGTGAAAATAATGATATTTTCCGGTCGGAGCCTGATGTAGCCTTCAATTTCAAACATTATGCCCGAAATGACGCCGGACTCGATCGAGCCCTGGAGCGACTTCCCTTCCGGGAGGATTTTTTCGGGCGTGTCCACCAGCGGAAGCGACTTGGAATAGCGTTCCAGCGCCTTGAAACGCGTCCGGCAGCCCGGCGACACGTTGCCGCCCAGGTAGCGGCCTTCGCGGCTGAGGAAATCCACCGTCAGCGTGGTGCCGAAGTCGAACACGGTCACGGGCTTGCCCCGGAACAGGAAGGCGGCGGCCACCAGCTCCGCGGCGCGGTCGTAGGACAGGTACTCCGGGAAATCCTGCCGGAGCAGCAGGTCCGTGTGCGAACGGTCCAGGATCAGCAAATGCCCGCAGCGCGGACGCAGAAGGGCTTCTTCTTCCGGCGTAACGCCCATCGCGGACGCCACCGTCAGCACCTCCGGGCGCTCCTTGTCCAGCAGCGAGAGCAGATAATCCATCATCTTCTCACCCTGGTACCGGAAGGTCTTGCCGAGAGTGGTTCCCTCGGCCCAGGCCGCTTTCAGCGCCGTATTGCCAGCTTCTACCAGAAGATTTGCCATATCCGGGCAAATATAAGCATTTTATCGCAATTTACTTAAAAGGGTATGGGCGTCTTTGAGCGAAGGTACGCCCCGTACCACGATTTTGAGCTTGCTCTCCGCCTGCTTGAGCTCGTAGCGCGGCGATTCCGACGCCCGCTGCAGGATGGTCGCGAAGGTGTCCGACTTGTAGTACGGGGACATCTGGTTCGCGATGAAGAAGGCGATCAGCAGTCCGTTCTTGACGATGACTTTTTCGAAGCCCAGCCGCGCGCCGAGGTTGCGGATCTTGACCACCTCGAAGAGGTTACCGATTTCGGCGGGGAACTCGCCGAAGCGGTCGGCCAGCTGGGTGGCGAAACGGTCGATTTCCTTGTCCGAGGACATGGCGTCGATGGTCCGGTAAATGCGGATTTTCTCCGCCGTGACGTCGATGTAATCGTCGGGGATCATCGCCGGCTGGTCGGTCTCTACCGTGCAGTCCGTCACGAACTTACCGCGGTCGTTCTTCGGGATGATGCCCGCTTCGACGCCCAGTTCCTCCATCGCTTCCGCGAGGATTTTCTGGTAGGTCTCGAAGCCCATGTCCATGATGAAGCCGCTCTGCTCCGCGCCCAGCAGGTTGCCGGCGCCGCGGATGTCGAGGTCCTGCATCGCGATGTTGAAGCCGCTGCCCAGGTCGGAGAATTCCTCGATGGCCTTGAGGCGCCGGCGCGCGTCGTCGCTGATGCTGATCAGCGGCGGGACGATCAGGTAGCAGAAGGCCTTCTTGTTGGAACGTCCCACGCGGCCGCGCAATTGGTGCAGGTCGCTCAGGCCGAAGTTCTGCGCCTGGTTGATCAGGATGGTGTTGGCGTTCGGGATGTCCAGGCCGTTCTCGATCAGCGTGGTGCAGAGCATCATGTCGTAGTCCCCGCGGATGAAATCCAACATCTTGTTTTCCAACTCCTTGGATTCCATCTGCCCGTGCGCGACACAGATTTTCATATCCGGAATCAGGCGGTGTAGGATGTCGTAGATGGCGGGGAGTTCCTCCACCTTGTTGTGCAGGAAGAAGACCTGGCCGCCCCGGTTGAGTTCGTAGTTGATGATGCTCCGGATTTCCTTCTCGTCGAAGAGGATAATCTCCGTCTGAACGGGGATGCGGTTGGGCGGCGGGGTGTTGATGATGCTCAGGTCGCGCGCGCCCAGCAGGGAGAACTGCAGCGTGCGCGGAATCGGGGTCGCCGTCAGCGTGAGCGTGTCCACGGACGCCTTGAAGGAGCGGAGTTTCTCCTTCGCGGCCACGCCGAATTTCTGCTCTTCGTCGATGATCAGCAGGCCCAGGTCCTTGAACTGGAAATCCTGGCCGAGGATCTTGTGCGTGCCGATCAGGATGTCGATCTGGCCGGCGGCCAGGCGCTTTTTGATGTCGCTGATTTCTTTGGCCGTCCGCAGGCGGCTGACATAATCGATGTTGCAGGGCAGGTTCTGCAGGCGCTGCTTGAAGGTATTGAAATGCTGCAGGGCCAGAATGGTCGTCGGCACGAGGACGGCCACCTGCTTGCTGTCGCAAGCGGCTTTGAAGGCAGCCCGGACGGCGATTTCCGTCTTACCGAAGCCGACGTCGCCGCAGATGAGGCGGTCCATCGGGCAAGTGTCTTCCATGTCCCGCTTCACGGCGGCGGTGGCCGTCTCCTGATCGGGCGTGTCCTCGTACATAAAGGAGGATTCCAACTCTTCCTGCAGGTAGGTGTCCGGCGAGAAGGCGAAGCCTTTGGACGCGCGCCGTTTGGCATAGAGTTGAATGAGATCCTTGGCGATATCCTTGACCTTGGATTTTGCGTTGTATTTCAGCGTGATCCAGGACTTGGAACCCAGCTTGTTGATGCGCGGCGCTTCGCCGTCCTTGGAGCGGAAACGGGAAATTTTGTGCAGCGCGTGCACCGATACGAACACCACGTCGCCGTCCTTGTAGGTGATCTTCACCACTTCGCGCATGCGCCCGAAGTCGTCGCGCAGTCGCACCAGGCCGCCGAACACGCCCACGCCGTGGTCGATGTGCACGACGTAGTCGCCGATATTGAAGGAATTCAGGTCGTTGACTGTCAGCTGCTCGCTCTTCTCGACCGTGCGCCGCAGGTTCACGCGGTGGAATCGGTCGAAGATTTCGTGGTCGGAGTAGCAGCAGACCTTGTCCTGTGCGTCGATGAATCCGTTGTGGATGTTCTTGCCGCTCACAAACTTGGGCTGCAGACCGCCGTTCTGGACCAGGATGGAGCGGATGCGCTCCAGCTGCTGCTCTTTCTCGCCGTAGATATAGACCTGATAGTTGTTTTCCAGGTGGCTGCGAATATCCTCCGTAAGGAGCTCGAAGTTCTTGTTGAATGACGGTTGCGGGGAAATCTTGAACCAGACGAAATCATCTCCTTCGTAGGCCAGCGGCGGATCCAGAAATACGCTTTTGAACGGCTTCAGCGCCTGGAAAAAGGCTTGCTTGTGATACATATCCGAAGAGTCCAGCCAGATGAGGCTGTCCTTCGGGAAAATGTCCGTCAGCGGCTGCCCCTGCACTTCTCCGCCGCCCACGACGTCGGATACGATTTCCGCTTTTTCCACCTGCTCGCGGGACAGCTGCGTGTTGCAGTCGAAGGAATGAATCTGCTCGATTTCATCGCCCCAGAAGGAGATGCGGTAGGGGTAATTCTCTGAATAAGAGAAGATATCGACGATAGACCCGCGGATCGCGTACTGACCCGGCGCGGAAACGAAATCCACCTTTTCAAATCCTTTCCCGACCAAGGTTTTGATAATCTCGTCATGGGAGATTTCCTGCCCCTTTTCTATCTTGAAAACCGCCTCCTGGATGGCCTGGGTGGCCGGAATTTCTTCCGACAGCGCCTCCGGATACGTGACGATGACCAGCAAGTCAGCATCTCCGTAAGACAATATCTTCCCGATGGCAGAGGTGCGCTGGACTCCGAGCGAGGATTTATAGTTGCTCCGCTCCACGCTTTTTCCCGACTCGGGAAGGAAGAATACCCGGTCCCCTTCGATGAGATGATACACGTCCGCCGCGCAGTATTCAGCCGCTTCCCGGTTCGGCAGGACGACGATCTGCATCCCCTTCTGAACTGTCTGGGAAAGGACAAACCAGCGGGCGGACAAAAACAGCCCGCGACAGAATACTTCCCGCGAGGTTTTTATTCTGTCACGAAGGAGTTCAGTGGATTTTGAACTTATCAACATGCTATGTAAAAAATCGGTTGAAAAGTATGTTGAAATCCTGTTTACCGCCGGATTTTTTCTGTGGATAAAATATACCGGACCGTTATCAACAACGGCGCACACAGAAAATCAACAGACTTTTTAACGCTCCTCTCTTATTTTAAAAATTTGATAAATAATCACTTGATTGAGTTATCAACATTTCAACAACCCAAAAAGAAATAACAGATTTTCAAAATAAAAGAAGTATATTTGTATTCTAAAAGTCAAGCCCCTCGCATGCAGGAATTCGACCCTCATAACGCAAACGACTGCAAAGATAAGGAATTGGACGGAATTATCCGGCCCCAGGAGCTGGAAGATTTCACCGGACAGGGAGAAATCGTATCCCGTCTGCGCGTCTATATCCAGGCAGCCAAAATGCGCGGAGAGTCGTTGGACCACACTCTTTTCCACGGCCCTCCGGGCCTGGGAAAGACCACCCTGGCGCACATCATCGCCAATGAGATGGGAGTCAACATGAAAATTACTTCCGGTCCCGTCCTGGACCGTCCCGGCGACCTGGCCGGTCTGCTGACTTCCCTGGAGACGGGCGACGTCCTTTTTATCGATGAAATTCACCGCCTGGCCCCGGAGGTGGAGGAATACCTCTACTCGGCCATGGAGGATTTCGTGATCGATATCATGATCGACAAGGGTCCGGGTGCCCGTTCGGTGCGGATATCCCTCAATCCTTTCACGCTGGTGGGCGCCACGACGCGCGCCGGCCTGCTGACGGCACCGCTCCGCGCCCGTTTCGGCATCACCGAAGGGCTGGAATACTACGATACTGAAGATCTGGTCAAGATCGTCAAGCGCAGCGCCGGGATCCTGAAAGTGGAAATAGAGCCGGAAGCGGCGCAGGAGATCGCCCTTCGCAGCCGTGGCACACCGCGTATCGCCAATTCCCTGCTCCGTCGCGTGCGTGACTTCGCGCAGGTGATGGGAGACGGCCACATCGACCTGAAGATTGCGCGTTATGCGCTCGATAAACTGAATATAGACAAGCGGGGACTAGATTCCATCGACAACAAGATCCTCCGCACGATCATCTCCACGTTCAAGGGTGGCCCGGTCGGCGCCAATACCCTCGCGACGGCCATCGGAGAGGATCAGGGTACTTACGAGGAAGTGTATGAGCCTTTCTTGATCAAGGAAGGATTCATCGTCCGGACGCAGCGCGGCCGCGTGGCGACGGAGCTTTCCTATAAACACATGGGGCTGGATCCCTATCAGAACAACGCCAACACGCTTTTTTGAGCAAAGAAACAATATATAAACACCTAACAATGTCTGACAAGTTAAATTCCAAAATTCCTGCAGGACCGCTTGAAAGCAAATGGACCCGGCGCAAGTCGGAAATCCGTCTGGTGAGTCCGAACAACAAGAGAAAACTTGAGATCATCGTGGTCGGTACCGGTCTGGGTGGCGCATCCGCAGCCGCTTCCCTCGGCGAACTGGGCTACAATGTCAAGATTTTCTGCATCAGTGACACCCCGCGCCGCGCACACTCCATCGCCGCGCAGGGTGGTATCAATGCTGCGAAGAACTATCAGAACGACAACGATTCCGTCTATCGTCTGTTCTATGACACGATCAAGGGTGGTGACTACCGCGCCCGCGAAGCCAATGTCTATCGTTTGGCTGAGGTGAGCGCCTCCATCATCGACCAGTGCGTGGCGCAGGGTATTCCTTTTGCCCGTGAATACGGCGGATATCTGGCCAACCGTTCCTTCGGTGGCGTGCAGGTAAGCCGTACTTTCTACGCCCGCGGTCAAACCGGCCAGCAGCTCCTGCTGGGTGCCTACGCTTCCCTGAACAAGGAGATTGCGAACGGCAGCGTGAAAGCATATCCCCGTCATGAGATGCTCGACCTCGTGGTTGTGAACGGTCAGGCCAAGGGTATTATCGCCCGCAACCTCGTGACCGGTCAGCTGGAGCGCTTTGGCGCCCACGCCGTCGTGATTGCGACGGGTGGCTATGGCAACACCTATTTCCTGTCCACGAATGCCATGAACAGCAACGGTTCCGCTGCCATGCAGTGCTACCGCAAGGGTGCTTTCTTTGGAAATCCCTGCTTCGCGCAGATCCACCCTACCTGTATCCCGGTCCACGGCGACCAGCAGTGCAAACTGACCCTGATGTCCGAGTCCCTGCGTAATGACGGCCGTATCTGGGTACCGAAGAAGAAAGAGGATGTTGAGAAGCTTCGCAAGCACGAAATCAAGGCCTCCCAGATCCCTGAGGCGGACCGCGATTATTACCTGGAGCGCCGTTACCCGGCCTTCGGTAACCTCGTGCCGCGCGACGTCGCTTCCCGCGCCGCCAAGGAGCGTTGCGACGCCGGTTTCGGCGTGAATGAGACGGGCAAGGCCGTGTTCCTCGATTTCGCGGATGCCATCCAGCGCCTGGGCCACAAGCGTGTGGCGGAGCGCTACGGCAACCTCTTCGACATGTATGAGAAGATCACCGCCAGCTCCCCTTGGGAGGAGCCGATGATGATCTATCCGGCCATCCACTACACCATGGGTGGTATCTGGGTCGACTATGACCTGCAGACCACGATTCCGGGCCTCTACGCCATCGGCGAGGCCAACTTCTCCGACCACGGCGGCAACCGCCTCGGCGCATCTGCGCTGATGCAGGGCCTGGCGGACGGTTATTTCGTGCTGCCCGTCACGATCGGCGACTACCTCTCCTACAAGTTCGCCGAGCCCAAGACGGACGTCAATACGAAGGAATTCGACGAGGCTGAAAAGGCCGTCCAGGCCCGTATCGACCGCCTCTTCGCCATCAAGGGTAAGGAGACCGTGGATTCCATCCACAAGCGTCTCGGCAACATCATGTGGGACAACGTGGGTATGGCCCGCGATGAGGCCGGCCTGAAGAAGGCCATTACCGAAATCAAGGCCCTCAAGAAGGAATTCTATGAGAATGTCAATGTGCCCGGATCGCAGTTTGAATTCAACCAGGAGCTCGAGAAAGCGCTTCGTCTGGAGGACTTCTTCGATATCGGCGAGCTGATGGCGCGCGACGCCCTGAACCGCACAGAGTCCTGCGGCGGCCACTTCCGTGTGGAGAGCCAGACCGAGGAGGGTGAGGCCAAGCGCGACGACGCCAACTTCATGTATGTCTCCGCCTGGGAGTACAAGGGTGAAGACAAGGAGCCCGAACTCCACAAGGAGCCGCTCAAGTATGAGTTTATCGAGGTGAAAACGAGAAATTACAAAGACTAAGCGAGATGGAATTCAATCTGAAAATATGGCGTCAGAAGAACGCCAAGACCCCGGGTCATTTCGAGACCTACCATATTTCCGGCATCGAAGAGGATGCTTCCTTCCTGGAAATGCTCGATATCCTGAACGAGCAGCTGATCCGTGAGGGTTGCGATCCTGTGGCCGTGGAGCGTGGCTGTCAGAGCAGCGGCCCCGTTTCCTTCGATCACGACTGCCGCGAAGGCATCTGCGGCGCCTGTGGCCTGTATATCGACGGCCGTGCACACGGTCCGGACGACCATGTGACCACCTGCCAGCTCTTCATGCGCCACTTCAAGAACGGCGCGACCATCACGGTGGAGCCCTGGCGGAGCGCCGGTTTCCCGATCATCAAGGACCTCGTCGTGGACCGTAGCGCCTTCGACAAGATCCTCCAGGCTGGCGGCTTCATCTCCGTGCGCACCGGTGCTGCGCAGGATGCCAACAACATCCTGATTTCGCACGATCGCGCTGAGGAAAGCATGGACGCAGCGGCCTGCGTGGGCTGTGGCGCCTGCGTAGCCACCTGTAAGAACGGCTCTGCGATGCTCTTCGTCGCGGCCCGCGTCAGCTCCCTCGCCCTGCTTCCGCAGGGCCGTCCGGAAGCCAAGCGCCGCGCCAAGGCGATGGTCGCCAAGATGGACGAACTCGGCTTCGGCAACTGCACCAACACGCGCGCCTGCGAGCTGGAGTGCCCGAAGGGTATCAGCGTGTCGCACATCGCCCGCCTGAACCGCGAGTTCCTCAAGGCAAAGTTCTCTGACTAAAAAGAAAGCCCGGCCAAACAGCCGGGCTTCTTTTTTACCAAAGGAAGTTATTGAAAGGATATCTTCCCGCGTGAATCTCCGCGACCATCTTATAGATGTCCTCGCGGAGTTTTTCGATATTCTCCTTCTTGATGGCGGAGATGAAGATGCAGGGGATCTTGCGTCCGCTGATCCACTTGTACTTCAGCTCGTCCAGCGTGAAATTCTGCTCGTTTTTGGGCTCTAAAGAGAATTCGTCGTAGGGTTCGTAGGTATAGGCGTCCGTCTTGTTAAAAACGACGTAAACGGGCTTGTCCGCCGCGGAAATGTCCTTGAGCGTTTTGTCCACGACCTCCATCTGCTCCTCGTAGTCGGGATGCGAGATGTCCACGACGTGGACCAGGATATCCGCCTCCCGGACCTCGTCGAGGGTGCTCTTGAAGGCCTCGATCAGCTGGGTGGGGAGTTTGCGGATGAAACCGACGGTGTCGCTGAGCAGGAAGGGGACGTTGCCGATGACGACCTTGCGGACGGTGGTGTCGAGGGTCGCAAAGAGCTTATTTTCAGCGAATACGTCCGATTTGGAAAGGAGATTCATCAGCGTGGACTTGCCCACGTTGGTGTAGCCGACCAGCGAGAGGCGCACCAATTGCCCGCGGTTGCTGCGCTGGGTGGCCATCTGCTTGTCCACCTTCTTGAGCTGCTCCTTGAGCTTGGAAATGCGCTCGCGCACGATGCGGCGGTCTACTTCGATCTGGGTTTCACCCATACCGCCGCGCGTGCCCATGCCGCCGCGCTGGCGCTCCAGGTGGGTCCACATGCCCGCGAGGCGCGGCAGCATGTAGTTGTAGCGGGCCAGTTCGACCTGCGTCTTGGCGTAGGCCGTCTGGGCGCGCTGGGAGAAGATTTCGAGGATCAGGCTGGTCCGGTCGATGACCGCGGAGGTCTTGATGATCTTCTCGATGTTGCGCTGCTGCATGCCCGTCAATTCATCGTCAAAGATCACATAATCAATATGATTCTCCTCGCAGTAATCGGCGATTTCCTTGAGTTTTCCGCTGCGGATATAGGTGGCTTTGTCGGGACGGTCCACCCGCTGGACGAACTGCTTGTCGCCCATGGCGCCGGCCGTTTCGGCGAGGAATTGCAACTCGTCGAGGTATTCGTAGATCTTACGCTCGTCGTCATCCTGCTTGATGATGCCGACAAAAACCGCTTTTTCTTCTCTCTTATTCTCCATCTTTCATCAAAAAAAGGCCGTCCGTGGACGGCCTCTTATTCATTTTAGCTTGCTTATCGCAGCTGGAAGATCACAGGGAACTGGTAGGTAACCTTCACAGCGCGGTCACGCTGCTTGCCAGGGGTCCACTTCGGGGAGCTCTGGATCACGCGGACAGCCTCCTTGTCGAGGGACGGGTCCACGCCGCGGAGCACCTTCACGTCGGAGACGGTACCGTTCGGGTTCACGGTGAACTGCACCATGACACGGCCGGAAACGCCATTCTCCTTAGCGAGCTCAGGATAATCGAGATGCTGGGACACCCACTTGGAGAAGGTGTTGGCATCGCCACCCTGGAACTTCGGCTTCTCCTCGACGAGGGCGAACGGAATCGCTTCCTCTTCGACGACTTCTTCCTGAACTTCCTCTACGTAGTCCATGATCTCGACACCCAGGTTGGAGTCATCCTCGAGGTTGAGGATGTTGTCATCCACCTTGATGTTGTCGTCCACGATGTCGATCTGGTCGGACAGAATCGGGATCTTCGGGGTCTCGGGGGGCGGCGGAGGGGTGTCCTGCGTAATCGGAATGATCTCCTCCTCAATGAGTTCGGTGTTTTCAGCCTCAAAGAAGCTGTCTTTCTTCTCCTGCGTACGATACTCGAAAGCGGCGATCGTAATCAGAAGGGAAAGAACTAAACCAATCTCGACAAACAAGAGCTTCTTGTTGTTCAGATCAGCCTTGGGTGATTTCTTGACTTCCATATTCGTGGTTACATTAAATATTCCGTTTGGGTTTCAAAGATAGAAATATTTATTCTCAATTCCAATTATTTCATTTTATAGATGTAAATTTGCAAAAATTTTGCCAATGATACGCTACTTTCAGGAAGATATCCGCTTCGAACTGAAGCAGAAAATGCTGAACAACCGCTGGCTTAAAATGGTGGCCGGCAGCGAGATGCGCCGCCTCGGCGCAATCAACATCATTTTCTGCTCGGACAATTATATCCTGGATGTCAACATGAAGTACCTCCAGCACGACTATTTCACGGACATCATCACCTTTGACTACTGCGAGAAGGACGTGCTTTCCGGCGACCTGTTCATCAGCATCGATTCCGTGCGCGAGAATGCGCAATTCTATGGAACGGAGTTCGCCGACGAGCTGAACCGCGTGATGGTGCACGGCGTGCTGCACCTGATTGGCTATGACGATCACAGCGAAGCGGACATCGCCGTGATGCGCCAGAAAGAGAATTACTACCTCGAGATGCGGGCTTCTTTGTGATGGAGCGGGTGTATGATATTATAGTGGTGGGCGGGGGACACGCCGGATGCGAGGCCGCGATGGCGGCCGCGACGCTCGGCTCGTCGGTGCTGCTCGTCACGATGGACATGCTCGGTTTCGCCAAGATGTCTTGCAACCCGGCGGTGGGCGGAATCGCCAAAGGACAGATCGTCCGGGAGATCGACGCGCTCGGCGGATGGAGCGGAATCGTGACCGACCGGTCGACGCTCCAATTCCGCATGCTGAACCGCTCGAAGGGCCCGGCGATGTGGAGTCCGCGCGCTCAGTGCGATAAAATCCAGTTTTCGCTCAATTGGCGCAAGGTTCTTGAAAGTGCTTGTAACTTAGATATTTACGCGGATTCCGCGACGGAATTTCTCTTTGAGAATTCAAAAATCTGCGGCGTCAAGACCAATACCGGGGCAATTTTCAAGTCTCGGGCGGTTGTTTTGACCGCCGGGACCTTCCTCTCGGGCAAACTCTTCATCGGCCGCCACCAGATGGAAGGCGGTCGCATTGGCGAGCCGGCGTCTTACGGTCTGACCGAACAACTGGTCGACCGGGGTCTTTCGACCGATCGGATGAAGACGGGGACCCCGCCCCGGATCGACATCTCGTCCGTCGACACGGCCAAGCTTCCGCTCCAACTCGGCGACCCGGACCCGGCGCGTTTTTCCTTCCTGCCGGAGCCTTCCGCCGTCCAGGGGCCGGGCGCCGAGCAGATGCCCTGCTATATTTTGCACACCAACGAACGGGTGCACGAGATTCTGCGGAGCGGCTTCGGCGAGTCGCCGCTCTTTACCGGCCTGATCCATGGCCGCGGCCCGCGCTACTGTCCGAGCATCGAAGACAAGCTTCGCGTCTTCCCGGACAACCCGGCCCACCAACTCTTCCTCGAGCCGGAAGGTCGGAGCACGAACGAATACTATTTGCAAGGATTCTCCTCTTCGCTGCCGCTGCAGGTTCAGCTCGACGCGCTGCATGCGATCGAGGGCCTGGAGAATGTCAAGATCTTCCGCCCGGCCTATGCCGTCGAATACGATTTCTTCGATCCGACCGGCCTCCGGCCGAGCCTCGAATCACGTTTCGTCGAAAATCTCTTCCTGGCAGGCCAGGTAAACGGCACAACCGGATACGAAGAGGCTGCTGCTCAAGGAGTTATGGCTGGAATCAATGCACATCGGAAGCTGCAGGAGCAGGATCCGCTTATCCTGCGCCGGGACCAGTCCTATATCGGCGTCCTGATTGACGACCTGGTCACGAAGGGAGTGGATGAACCGTACCGGATGTTTACCTCGCGTGCCGAATATCGCATCTTGCTGCGCCAGGATAATGCCGACCAGCGCCTGACACCCATCGGCCATGAGATTGGCCTTGCAGACGAAAGGCGCTATGCCTCAACAATGCGTAAATACGAGCAAGTCAAAGAGTTACAAGAATATTGCGAGCGTAGGAATCTGACCGCGAAAGAGGCAAATCCTTACCTGGAATCCGTCGGATCCAGTCCCATTGCGGAGTCCAAAAGAATCGCGGACCTCGCTACTCGGCCCGAGGTTTCGCTTGGGGAACTACTGAGGATTGTTCCACGTGGAACTTGTGAACGGGAGGTTGTTGAAAGTGTGGAAATTTCGCTCCGATATCGGGGTTATATCGATCGGGAAATGCAGATGGCCGAGAAGATTCAACGGCTTGAAGATCTCCGAATTCCCGAGAGTTTTGATTTTGACCGCGTGGCGGGCCTGACGATCGAATGTCGGCAGAAGTTTAAAAAATATCATCCGCTGACGATCGCCCAGGCTGCTCGCATTTCCGGGGTCTCGCCAGCGGATATATCCGTTTTGCTGGTCTATTTTGGCCGCTGATGGTTAGAGCCGCTGCAGGGCGGCTTTGATGATTTCTTCCACAGACGCGGACGGGTTCTCCTTGAGGATCGCCTGAATGGCTTTGTTGATGTTCGGTTTGGCAAAACCCAGCATCTGGAGGGCAGTGGTGGCTTCTTCCGCCGCCGCGCCGGCATCCGTCCGGAAGAGCACGTCGCTGCTGGCGCCTTCGCCCTTGACAATCTTGTCCTTGAGCTCCAAAACCATGCGCTGGGCTGTCTTGAGGCCGATTCCCTTGACCCCTTTGAGGCGGTTGACGTCCTCGCTGAGGATGGCGTTCCGCAGCTCGTCCGCGGTCAGCGAGGAGAGAATCATGCGCGCGGACGCGGCGCCCATGCCTGACACGCTCGTGATCTGCCGGAAGAGTTCCCGCTCGTCCTGTGTCGCGAAGCCGTAATCGACTTCTGAGCCGTCGCGCGGGTTGACCTGGCGCTGGATATAGACGGTTGCACTGTCCTTGCCGCGCAGGACATCGTAGGTCTGCAGGGAGATCTCGACGGCGTAGCCGATTCCCTGGTTGTCGATCACTGCCATCGTGGGGGTCAGTGTCGCAAGCTTTCCGGAGACATAATCTATCATATCACAAAAATAATATATAAATTTGCATTTCCTTATGACTCAGATAGAAAATATACGACAGGAATTCCCGGAACTCGGGGAGCAGGTGTACGGCAAAGCGCTTGTCTATCTGGACAATGCCGCCACGTCGCAGCGCCCGCTGTCCGTCATTCGAAAGTGGACGGAAATGTCGGAAAAATACAACGCCAACCTGCATCGGGCCGTCCATCGGATCGCCGATCTGGCCACTTCAGCGTACGAATCGACCCGAGATGCCGTCCAGAAGTACCTGAATGCGGAATTCCGCGAAGAAATCATCTTCACGTCGGGCGCCACGGCGTCGCTGAACCTGGTCGCGTTCAGCTTCGGCGAAGCCTTTGTCCGGGAAGGCGACGAGATCATCGTGGGCGAAGCGGAGCACCACTCCAATATTGTTCCCTGGCAGTTGCTTTGTGAGCGCAAAAAGGCCATTTTGAAGGTGCTCCCGATTGACGATTCCGGCCACCTTCGGGTCGACCTGCTGCCCGGACTGCTGACCCCCAAAACCAAGCTCGTCTGCGTGGCCCATATCTCCAATGTTTTGGGCCTTTTGAATCCCGTTAAAGAGATTGTAAATATTTGTCATTCAAATAATTGTGCGGTTTTAGTCGATGGCGCGCAGGGGATTGTCCACGAGCGTGTGGACGTCCGCGACCTGGGCTGCGACTTCTACGCATTCTCCGGCCACAAGGTCTATGCAGCGCCCGGCACGGGCGTTTTGTATGGCCGCCGCGCGCTGCTGGAGCAGATGCCGCCGTATATGGGCGGCGGTGAGATGATCGGGACGGTCCGCTGGTCCGGCTCGACCTGGGCGCCGCTCCCGCAGAAATTCGAAGCCGGCACGCAGAATATCGCCGGGACGCCGACGCTCCGGCCGGCGCTGGAGATGGCGGAGGCGCTGCGCAATGAGGCCGTCGAGGCCGAAACGAACGCAATCAAAGAGTTGATTTTAAATAAATTACAAAGCGACCCCAGGATCCGTCTCTATGGCGTTCCGGACGCACCCGAAGAGAAGATCCCGCTGTTCGCGTTCTCCGTGGAACACGTCCACCACGAGGACCTGGCGCTGATTCTGGACAAGATGGGGATCGCCGTTCGCTCCGGGCAGATGTGCGCGGAGCCGTTGATGGACCGCTACGGCGTCACGGGCATGCTGCGGGTGTCGTTCGCCCCGTACAACACCGTGCAGGAGGCGGAATACTTTATCGCGTCGCTCGACCGGGCGATCAAAATGCTGGAAGGATGAAATCATTGCAAGAAGCTCAGGCTGAAGTCGTTGCGGACTTTTCGATGTACGACGAATGGCTGGACAAGTATGAATACCTGATTGATTTGGGGCGCAACCTGGACGCGTTCCCCGAGGAACTCAAAACCGAAGACCGCCTGATCAAGGGCTGCCAGTCCCGCGTGTGGCTGGACGCCACCGTCGAGGGGGACCGGCTCTATTTCCGCGCCGACAGCGACGCCATCATCACCAAGGGCATCATTTCCCTGCTGATCGGTGTCTATTCCGGCCGTACGGCACGCGAAATCGCGGAGGACGATTTCTCCTTCGTGGACAAGCTCGGTCTGCGCGAGAATCTTTCCCCGACGCGCGCCAACGGCCTCGCCTCAATGATCGAAACCCTTCGCCGAACGGCGCAAAATCAGCTTTAGGATGGCACAGGATGAAGTTTTGACCCCGCAGGACGTCAAGGAGCTGGCGCCACTCTACGAAGATGTCGTACTCTCGCTCAAGCAGGTGTACGACCCGGAAATCCCGGTCAATATCTACGACCTGGGCCTGATCTATGAGCTCCATATCAACAAGGAGCACGAAGTCTCCATCAAGATGACCTTCACTGCGCCGAACTGCCCGATGGCGGACGAGGTGCTGGCGGAAGTGAAGCAGATGGTGGAAGACACCCCGGGCATCAAAAGTTGCTCGATCGAACTGGTCTTCGACCCGGTCTGGGACCAGAGCATGCTCTCGGACGAGGCGCGCGTGGCGCTCGGCTGGGATCCGGAATTCTGATGAAAACCGTCTCCGTATATTTCTCCCTTGGCACCAACCAGGGCGACCGCGCGGCGCAGATCGACGAGGCGCTGCGGCGCCTGGACGCGGCCATCGGACGCCACTATGAGGCGCTCTCTTCCATCATCGAAACCCCGTCCTGGGGCTTTGAGGGGCCGGATTTTCTGAATTGCGTAGTCTGCTACCGCACGGCGAAACGCCCGCACACGCTGCTGGACATCTGCAAGCGGATCGAGTGCGCCATGGGGCGCCGCGGCGGCCCGGAATACGACGCCGAAGGCCGCAGGATCTATCATGACCGCCCCATCGACATCGACATCCTGCTCTACGGCGACGAGCGTGTGGACGACCCCGATTTGAAGATTCCACACCCGCTGATGGAGCAGCGGGACTTCGTTATGCGCCCTTTGCGGGAGATTTTACCGCAGAAATGACTATATTTGCACGATTTAAGAATAAGTTAGTAAAAAAGATATGACACAAGACGAATTGTTCAAGGTACTCGTGGCGCACTGCAAGGAGTACGGTTTCATTTTCCCGTCCAGCGAAATCTATGACGGCCTGGCCGCCGTGTACGACTACGGCCAGATGGGCGTTGAGCTGAAAAACAACATCAAGCAATACTGGTGGAACGCGATGACCCGCCTGAACGAGAACATCGTGGGCATCGATTCCTGCATCTTTATGCACCCCCGCATCTGGGAGGCATCCGGCCACGTGAGCGCGTTCAACGACCCGCTCATCGACAACAAGGACTCCAAGAAGCGCTACCGCGCCGACGTTCTGATTGAGGATTTCCTCGGCAAGATCGAGGAGAAGATCAACAAGGAGGTCGAGAAGGGCCGCAAGAAGTTCGGCGAGAGCTTCGACGAGGCGCAGTTCCGCGCCACGAACCCCAACGTGCTGCGCGAGCAGGCCAAGTGGGACGAGGTGCACAACCGCTACGTGGCCGCCGAGCAGGCTTCCGACTTCGCGGAATACCGCCAGATCATCATTGACAACAACATCGTCTGCCCGATCAGCGGCACTTGCAACTGGACCGACGTCCGTCAGTTCAACCTGATGTTCAGCACCTCCATGGGCAGCACTGCCGACGGCGCCAACACCATTTATCTGCGTCCGGAGACGGCCCAGGGCATCTTTGTGAACTACCTGAACGTCCAGAAGACCGGCCGCATGAAGATTCCTTTCGGCATCGCCCAGATCGGCAAGGCCTTCCGCAACGAGATCGTCGCCCGCCAGTTCATCTTCCGCATGCGCGAATTCGAGCAGATGGAGATGCAGTTCTTCATCAAGCCGGGCACCGAGCTCGACTGGTTCAAGAAGTGGAAGGAGAACCGCATGAAATGGCATGTCAACATCGGCATGGGCGCGGAGAACTACCGCTTCCACGACCACGAGAAGCTGGCCCACTACGCCAATGCCGCCACCGACATCGAGTTCAACTTCCCCTTCGGCTTCAAGGAGCTGGAAGGCATCCACAGCCGAACGAACTTCGACCTGGGCAACCACCAGAAGTTCTCCGGCAAGAAAATCGAGTACTTCGACCCCGAGGAGAACGCCTCCTACACCCCGTACGTGGTCGAGACGTCCATCGGCGTCGACCGTATGGTGCTTGCGGTCCTGTCGCACTCCTTCCATGAGGAGCAGCTGGAGAACGGCGAGACCCGCGTCGTGCTGAGCATCCCCGCTCCGCTCGCCCCGGTCAAGGCCGCCGTGCTGCCGCTCGTCAAGAAGGACGGCCTGCCCGAGCTCGCGCAGGAGGTGATGGATCTGCTGAAGTACGATTTCAACTGCCAGTACGAGGAGAAGGACAGCATCGGCAAGCGTTACCGCCGCCAGGATGCCATCGGCACCCCGTTCTGCATCACCGTCGACCACGACTCCCTGAACGACCGCTGCGTCACCGTGCGCGACCGCGACACGATGACCCAGCAGCGCGTCCCCATCGCCGACCTCCGCGCGATGATCGACGCCAAGGTCAACCTGAATAATCTCCTTCGCAACCTGTAATGGCGCAGAGTTTCAGCGAGTTAGGCCGCATCGAGGCCATCCGGCAGCTCTTCGAGGGGACGGGCTATGCGCCCTTCGGCGAGCCGCTGTGGCTCGAAGCGAAGCCGCAGGAATGCATCACCTCGGCCTCCGGCCTGCTGCTGGAAGGGATTGATTTCGACCTGGTCTATTTCCCGCTCAAGCACCTGGGCCGCAAGGCCGTGCTGAAGGTCACGGGCGAGTTGTACGCCGTCATGGCGCGTCCCGAGTCGCTCTCGGTGCAGCTCGGCGTGTCCGCAAAGCTGGATTTCCCGCAGGTGCAGGAGCTCTGGAGCGGACTGGTCGCCGCCGCCAAAGAGCACGGCTACAAGCAGCTCTCGCTCGACCTGCTGCCTTCGCGCAACGGCCTCACGGTCGCGCTGTCGGCCACCGGCCGGCACAGCGCCGCCGTCTCGGCCGCCCGGCCGAAGGCCCAGTCGCGCGACCTGATCTGCGTGTCGGGCGCCCTCGGCGCCGCCTTCCTGGGCCTGCAGGTCCTGGAGCGCGAGCGGATCAAGTTCGACAAGGGCTCTACCGACCAGGCCGCGCTCGAGCAGTACAAGATGCTCGTCGGATCCTATTTAAGGCCCGAATTAAGCCCGAATTTGCCCGCGCAGCTCGAGGATGGTAAGTTCTCCCCGGCGTACGGTTACTTCGTCACCAGGGGCCTCGCAGACGCCTTGCTGCGCCTTTGCCGCGACAGCGGGCTGGGCGCGAAGGTCTACGCCGACAAGATTCCCTTCGAGGGCGGCAGCTTCGACCTGGGTCGCGAACTGAACCTGGACCCCGTTTCCGCGGCGATGAACGGCGGCGAAGACTACCACCTGCTGTACGTAATTCCGCTCGTGCAGTACGAGCGTTTCCGGACGGAATTCCAGACCTTCGACATCATCGGCCACCTGGCGCAGCCCGAAGTGGGGGCCGTGCTGGTGTCGCCCGACGGGCTGGAGCACCCCGTTTCCGCGCAAGGATGGACCACCAATAACCAATAACGATATGAAGAAAATTGCTGCGATTCTCGGCATCCTGATGCTGTTTGCGTCGGCTGCCGGCGCCCAGAACATCCTGGGCAGCATCCTCAATTCCGTGTCCGGCGGCAATGCCGGCGAGACCATCGGCAATGTCCTCACAGGCGTGCTCGGCGGCGGCCAGGTCGACCTGGCCGGCACCTGGAACTACGGCGGCGTGGGCGCTGCCGTCAAGAGCGACAACATCCTGAGCAACCTGGCGGGTAACGCCGCCGTGAGCACCATCGAGAACAAGGTGGACAACATCCTCGCCAAGGCCGGCATCGCACCGGGCGCCGCCACGTTCACCTTCAACCAGGACGGCACCTTCTCCTTCAAGGCCGGCCGCCTGCCCGCGATCAACGGCACCTACGTGCAGAACGGCAACGCCGTCACGATGAAGTTCGGCCGCCAGCTGACCTTCCTGCAGCTCGACGGCACCGTCAGCGCCGCGACGAACGGCTGCAAGATCCTCTTCAACGGCGAGAAGTTCATGGACTTCGCCACGCGCGTCATCGAGTACGCCAAGAAGATCACCACCAGCGCCGGTGTCGCCACCGTCGGCAACATCCTGACCACCGCCAAGAGCGTGGACGCCGGCTTCAAGCTGACGAGATAGAGAAGCGACTAGATTTCGCTGGAGAAATCCGCGGGAAGCTGTCGCTCATTGTGCTTGGGACCCGGGGCCGCGTCTGCTATGCCCACCGGAAAGAGACATACCACGTCATAGCCTTCCGTTTCGGGGAAATCCGCCTTGATCTGCGCGGGGTCGAAGGATCCGACCCAGACATTGCCCAATCCCTGGGCCGAGGCTTCCAACATGATGTGCGTACCCACGATGGCGGCGTCAATCTCTGCACCGTTCTTGCCATCGTATTTCCGCACCCACGCGGCGTCCGGTTTCGCGCCGACCATGAATACGACGGGCGCGCCGTATGTGTAGTCCGTCGCTTTTTTCAACTTGGCGAGGCCCTCTTCGCTCTTGACCACCCAAACATGGACGGGTTGCTTGTTGGCAGCCGTCGGGGCCAGGCGGGCGGCTTCCAGGATGTTGTCAATCTGAGCCTGCGTCAGGGGTGTACTTTTAAAGGCCCGGCAGGAATAACGCTCTCTCACAAGCGTCTTGAAAGCACTCTCAGTCATGCCTGCACGCTTCGGGACATCCGTGAAGGCTGCCCGGTTGTGGATGTGGGTCAGATCGGACAGTTTCTTAAAGAATTTACTTGCCATGGTTATTGAGTTTTTCCAAAGATAGTCATTTTTCGGTAATTATCGCGGTAGCTGTCGCCGATCGGGATGTGCGTGCCGTCGTCCAGGGTGATCTGGCCGGCCGCCGTGGCGCGAATACGCGAGAGATTGACGATATAGGAGCGATGCACCCGCAGGAATTGCCCCCTGGGGAGCATTTCTTCCAGATTCTTGAGACGCTCCAGCACAATGAGCGGATCCCGGGCATCGTCCCGCCAGATCTTTACATATTCGCTCATGCCTTCGATATAGCGGATCTGCGACGCCTCCACGCGGACGTCCTGCCCCTCGGAACGGAACAGCATGGTTCCGCGCTCAGCCGGCATGGGCAACTCATCGCGCTTCTTCAGCTCGGCCTCCAGCTCGCGGATACGGGCCGTCGAGCGCCTCGCCTGGATCCAATAATATAAGCCCACGTTGGCCGCCAGCAGGAGCACGCCGAGGATCATTTCAAACCATTCCGGAGGAATAGGTCCCTTCCCGGCGGGGCCTCCCGGACCTCCCGGACCAGGCGGCGGCCCGCCAGGGCCCGGCGGCGGAAAACCACCTTCCGGCGGCATCGGTGGCCGCATTTCCGGACCAGGACCGGGATGCAAGAGCAGCACATACGCGGCGAACGCCGCCAACAGCGCGAGCAGCGCTGACGCGTACGCCCACGGCTTCTTTTTCCGGACCAGCAGGGGGACGGCCAGGAAATTGTGCAACAAAAGCAGAACCAGAAACGCGACGATCATTGCAGCAAAAATAACGTTTTTTTTCTTATCCCGCCCGTTCGTTGAAGAATTCGGCCCGTTCGCTGAATCGCTCCGAAACTGGCAACCGTTTTGTATTTTAGTGTGCCGTGACTAAAACCGAATTGTTATGAAAAAGAGTATTTCCTATTTATTCCTTCCGCTGCTCATCCTGGGCAGCTGCGAGAAAGCCGATCCGTACACGGATCCCTTTGGCGGGGGAAATAACGGTTCCTACACGGATGACCCCGTCGATCCGGTCGTACCGGACACTACGATCGAGGATACTTTCGTCCTCGAGGATGAAGACGACGCCATCGCCAACACGACCTTCGACCGCACGATTTCCATTGTGTTTGCGGCTGCGGGCGCGACGGTGAGCGGCGATGAAAACAACATCGTGACGGTCGTCGGCAACGACGTGACCGTGAACAACACCACCCAGGAAGCGATCCGCTACGAGCTCTCCGGCTCGGCCGCAGACGGTTTCTTCAAGATCTACGGCGAGAAGAAGCAGGCCATCGTCCTGAACGGGCTGGAACTGACGAATCTCAACGGCGCCGCCATCAACAATCAGAACAAGAAGCGCACGTTCGTGGTCGTGAACGGCAAAAACACGCTTGCCGACGGCACGAAATACACCGACACGCCCGAGGACGAGGATGAGAAAGGCGCCTTCTTCAGCGAAGCGCAGCTCATTTTCAGCGGCAGCGGCTCGCTCAGCGTGACGTCCACCGGCGGCAAGGCGGGCATCTCTTCCGATGACTACGTGCGCGTGCTGGACACCCCGACCATCACCGTCAGCGCCGCCAAGGGCCACGGCATCCGCGGCAAAGACGCGGTCGTGATCGGCGGCGGCAAGCTGGACATTTCGGTCAGCAAAGCGGGTAAAAAGGCCATCACTTCCGACGGCACCGTCCGCATCGACGGCGGCGATGTGAAGCTGACCGTCTCCGGCGACGTGGACGATTCCGACCTCACGGACCTGTCCTCCTCGTCCGGCATCAAGGCCGACGTGGCCTTTGTGATGAACGGCGGCGCGCTCTCTATCACCAACAGCGGCCAGGGCGGCAAGGGCATCAGCGGTGACGCGGGCGGCCTGATTGCCGGCGGCACCATTGACATCGCCGTGACGGGCACCAATTACGAGGTCCCGGCGGCATCCGCGGCCGGGCTGGAGGACACTTCCAGCTCCGCCAAAGGCATCAAATTCGACGGCAAACTCGTCATCACAGGCGGCACCGTGACCGTTTCGGCCAAGAACCACGAGGCCATCGAGGCCAAGGGCGAACTGATCGTGACCGGCGGCGACGTCTACGCGACGTCCTCCGACGACGCCATCAACTCCGGCAGCAACATGATCCTCGGCGGCGGGCGCGTCTGCGCCATCTCCACCGGCAACGACGGCCTCGACGCCAACGGCAACTGCTACATCCAGGGCGCCCTCGTCTACGCCGTCGGCAGCGGCACGCCGGAGGTCGCCGTGGATGCCAACACCGAGGACGGTTACAAGCTCTACGTCATCAGCGGCACGCTCGTGGCCATCGGTGGCCTCGAAGGCGGCGCCCACCTCTGCCAGGCCTGCTATTCCGCAAACTGGAACGCCAACACCTGGTACGGTCTCTACCAGGACGGTGCGCTCGCGCTGGCCTTCCAGGCGCCGTCCCGGGGTGGCAACACCCTGATGGTCTCGACGGGCGGCACCACGACGCTGAAATCGGGCGTCACGGCCTCCGGAACGAAGATCTTCGGGGGCATGGGCGCCACCGCCGCCACCGGCGGCAGCGACGTGACGCTCTCCGCCTACACCGCCGCAGGCGGCATGGGCGGCCCTGGAGGGGGCATGGGTGGCCCGGGCGGCGGTCCCGGCTTCGAACGCTAAACAAAAAGGCCTCGCAGGAAACTGCGGGGCTTATTTGTGCGCGACAGTGTAGGTGACGCCTAGTTTCTGGAGGGCGGTAAGGAAGGGTTCGCTGACGGTGACGGAGAACTTCTTGGAGAAGAATTCGAGGTTGTAGCCCGTGGCCTTGTCGTGCAGGAAGAGGGAGAGGGGAATCTTGCCCTTGTGGGCCTTGAGGACCTTCACCAGCGCGGCGCGGAATTCCGGCGTGAGCCGCTCGGACTCGAGCAGGATGTTGAAGCCGGTGATGAGCGTCTCGCTGAGGTTGCCCAGCAGGGTGATCTTCTTGATTTTGAAGCCGTAAGGCGCCTTCTTGCCCTGGGCGCGCTCTTCCGGCTTGATGAAGTAGCGGGCGGAAATCTCGCCCTCGATGAAGATCTGCGCGTGCAGCTGCATGTAGGGAAGCAGGGCCTCGTAGTCCTTGCCGAAGAGGGCGAACTCGTACGTTCCATCGAAGTCCTCCACCACGACGCGCGCGCCCGGTGAGCCGCTGCGCGTAGTGAGCGTCTTGACGTCGGACACGATGCCCGCGACGGCGGCCTTACCGTTCTTGTCGGCCAGCTCGCACTCGTCGATGCGCTCC
The DNA here is from genome assembly GCA_017651225.1 of Bacteroidales bacterium. Lineage (GTDB taxonomy): Bacteria > Bacteroidota > Bacteroidia > Bacteroidales > UBA932 > Cryptobacteroides. The sequence continues at coordinate 3,494 of JAGCDF010000010.1, read as the reverse complement.
TGCAGCTCGGTCAGCTTGCAGTCTGTAAAGGTCTCAATCTCAAAGCGGTAGCGCTCCAGCGGGTGCGAGGAAAGATACATGCCCACGAACTCCTTCTCCTGCTGCAGCAGCGCGAGGACGTCCTCGTCGCCGGAGAAGGTCGGCACCTCCGGCCGCACGGGCTTCAGCTCCTCCACTTCGCCGAAGAGCGAGTTGGCGGAGTCGAGCTGGTCGTTGCGGTAGAGGCTCGCGTATTTGACGATCTCGTCGATGCAGAGCTCCCCGTTCTTGCAGGGCAGGAAGAACTGCGACCGCTTGTAGCCAAAGGAATCCAGCGCGCCGGCGTAGACCAGCGTCTCGAAGGCACGGCGGTTCAGCATCTCGGCCATCCGCTCCACGAAATCGAAGAGGTCCGCGAAGGGACCGTGCTCGCTGCGCTCGCGGATAATGGCCTCCACGACGTTCTCGCCAAAGCCTTTCAGGCCGCCCAGGCCGTAGCGGATATCTCCGTTCTTGTTGACGGAGAACGTCGCCTCGGACTCGTTTACATCTGGGCTGAGCACCTTGATGCCGGCCTTGCGGCAGTCCGCCATGATCTCCTTCATCTCGTCCATGTTCGAGATGTTTTGCGTGAGGTTGGAAGCCTGGAATTCGGACGGATAATGCGCCTTGATCCAGGCGGTCTGGTAGCTCACCCAGGCGTAGCAGGTGGCGTGCGACTTGTTGAACGCGTATTTCGCGAACGCCTCCCAGTCCGACCAGATCTTCTGCAGGATGGGCTCCGGATGGCCGTTGGCGATAGCACCCTTCATGAAGGTCTCCTTGAGCGAATCCAGCACGGCTTTCTGCTTCTTGCCCATGGCCTTGCGGAGCTTGTCCGCCTTGCCCTTGGAGAAGCCCGCGAGCTTCTGCGAGAGGCGCATGACCTGCTCCTGGTACACCGTGACGCCGTAAGTTTCCTTCAGCAGCTCCTCCATGTCGGGGAGGTCGTAGTGGATCTTGGACGGGTCGTTCTTGCCGGCCACAAAGTCCGGGATGTAATCCATCGGGCCCGGGCGGTAGAGGGCGTTCATAGCGATCAGGTCCTCGAAACGCTCGGGGTGCAGGCGGATCAGCCACTCCTTCATGCCGCCGGATTCAAACTGGAAGATACTCTTGGTGTCGCCGCGGGCGTAGAGCGCGAAGACCTCCGGGTCGTCGATGGGGATCTTCTCGATGTCGATGTCCTTGCCGAAGCGTTTCTTGACCATCACGAGCGCACGGTCGATGATGGAGAGGGTCTTGAGACCCAGAAAATCCATCTTCAGCATGCCCACGTCCTCGATCTTGGTGCCCTCGTACTGGCTCACCCAGACCTCCTGGCCCGTGGCCTTGTCCGTGCCCACCGTGATGGGAATGTAGTCCGTGAGGTCGCCGCGGCCGATGATCATGGCGCAGGCGTGGATGCCCGTCTGGCGGATGCAGCCCTCGAGTTTGAGGGAATAGTCCAGCACCTCGCGCACCAGCGGTTCGCCCTCCTCGTACTCGTGCTTCAGCTCCTTGATATATTTGACGCTGTTCGCCAGCGTCGGCTTGTATTCCTTGTCCTCGCCGTTCTCCTTGACGATGATAGGCCGGTCGGGGATCATCTTCGTGAGGCGGTTGGATTCCGGGATGGAGAGCCCGGAAATGCGCGCCACGTCCTTGACGGCCAGTTTCGCGGCCATCGTGCCGAAGGTGATGACGTGCGAGATGTGGTCGGCGCCGTAGCGGTCCTGCACGTACTGGATCACGCGGTAGCGGCCTTCATCATCGAAGTCCACGTCGATATCCGGCATGGAGATACGCTCCGGGTTGAGGAAACGCTCGAACAGGAGGTCGTAGCGGATCGGGTCGAGGTTCGTGATGCCGAGGCAGTAGGCCACGCAGGAGCCGGCCGCGGAGCCACGCCCCGGGCCCACGGAAACGCCGTTCCGGCGGCCCCAGTTGATGAAATCCTGGACGATGAGGAAGTAGTCCGGGAAGCCCATGAACGAAATGGTCATGAGCTCGAAATGCAGGCGCTCCTGCTGCTCGGCGGTCAGCTCCGCGCCGTAGCGCCGGTGCGCACCCTCGTAGGCGAGATGGCAGAGATAGGCCACCGAGCGGCAGAATTCGTCGCCGCGGTAGGTCTTGACCTCGTTGTCGTCCTTGTCCTTGGAGATGCTGTATTTGCCGTTCTCGATGATGTCGGCGTACTTCTCCAGCTGCGCGTCGATGTCCGCCAGGAAGTCTGCGGGAAGCTCGAACTTGGGCAGCACGTGGCCACGGTCGATCTCGTAGCGCTCCACCTTCTCCAGGACCTCCAGCGTGTTCGCGAGCGCCTCCGGATGCTCCGGGAACAGCGCCGCCATCTCCTCCTCGCTCTTGAGGAACTCCTGCTGCGTGTAGCGCAGGCGCTTCGGATCGTCCACCATCGCATTGGTGGTCAGGCAGATGAGGCGGTCGTGCGCGGGGCCGTCCTCCTTGCGCACGAAGTGCACGTCGTTGGTGGCCACGACCTTCACGCCGTGCTTCTGCGCCAATTCGAAGATGCGGGAGGTGTACTCTTTCTGCTGCTCATACAGGTCCAGGCCCAGGCCGGGAACCTCCGTCTTGTGGAGCATCACTTCGAGGTAGTAATCCTCCCCGAAAACGCGCTTATGCCACTCGATGGCCTTGTCCACGCCCTCGGCGTCGCCCGCCAGGATCCCGCGGGGCACCTCGCCCGCCATGCAGGCGGAGCAGCAGATCAGCCCCTCGTGGTATTTCTCCAGCACCTCGTGGCTCACGCGCGGCTTGTAGTACATACCCTCGATGTGTCCGGTGGACACGATCTTCATCAGGTTCTTGTAGCCGTCGTAATTCTTGGCCAGGAGGATGAGGTGATAGTATTTCTTGTGATCGTTGTCCTTGAGATGGTGGTCGTAGTGCTGCGTGACGTAGATTTCGCAGCCGAAAATCGGCTTCACGTCCGGGTGCTTCTTGGCCACGTCGCTGAAGTCCTTGACGCCGTACATGTTGCCGTGGTCCGTGATGGCGAGGCCCGGCATGCCGAGCTCCTCCGCGCGGCGGAAGAGCTTTTCGATATCGCTCATTCCGTCGAGGATGGAGTACTGGGTGTGGACGTGCAGGTGTACGAAGGGCATAGCTCTACAAAGATAAACAAAAACCCCCGACCTTCAGCGGGCCGGGGGTTCATTGTTGATAACTTTTGGAAGCTTACTTCTTCGCGGCAGCCTTCTTCTTGCGGGCGGCCATCTCGGCGTCGAACATGATCGGGGTACCGATCATGATGGAGGCGTAGGTTCCGATCAGGACACCGAGGCAGAGCGCGACGGACAGACCACGGATGGACTCGCCGCCGAAGATCGCGATGGTGAGCATCGGGAGGAGGGTCGAGACCGAGGTGTTGACCGTACGGGTCAGGGTCGCGTTGAGGGACTTGTTGACCGTCTCCTTGAAGTCGTCGCTCGGGTGGAGCGCGAGGTTCTCACGGATACGGTCGAAGATCACCA
>JAGCDF010000076.1 GCA_017651225.1 Bacteroidales bacterium | reverse complement strand
GATGGTCGTGAGCGGGCTTGCGCTCGGCGTCGACATCACCGCGCACGCGGCGGCGCTGGAAGGCGGGCTGCCCACCGTCGGCGTGAGCCCCGTGGGTGTCGACGACGTGTACCCCCGCCGCCACGCCCCCTTTGTGGAGCGCATGTGCGCCACGCCCGGCTGCGCGCTCGTCACCGATTACCCGCCCGGCACCTTCCCGGCGGCCTTCAGCTTCATCCGGCGTAACCGCATTATCGCCGGACTCGCAGGCGCGACCGTGCTCATCGAATCCCGCATCAAGGGCGGCGGGATGATCACGGCGCGCCTGGCCGCCGGTTACGGCCGGGACGTCTACGCCGTCCCCGGCCGCCTCGACGACATTCGCTCGCAGGGCTGCAACCAGCTGCTCAAGGAGCAGGTGGCCGCGCCCGTGACCACGCCCGAAACCCTGCCCGTCACGCTCGGGCTCGGCCGGCTGAAGCGCACCAAATCCGAGGATCTCGAGGTCGCCGTGCGCGCCCGCTTCGCCACGGCGCTCCCCGCGGAGGAGGTGGACCGGCTGGTCCGGCTGGCCCTGGCCATCCGCACCCGCCGCGGCCTCCAGTACGACGAGCTCTGCCGCGAGACAGGCTTCGGCTACGCCGACGTGGCCCGGCTGGCGGGGCAGCTGGAAGAGGAGCGCTTCATCGACATCGATCTCCTCCAAAGGTGCACCATCAATGTAAAAATTGGTTAACTTTGTGGAATATGTTAGAATACATCGATACGCACACGCACGCATACGACGAGGCCTTCGCCGGCTGCGAGGACGAGATTGTCGCACGCGGCGTCGCCGCCGGCGTGACCGTCCAGCTGCAGGCGGACGTGGATTCGCGCGAGCGGGAGCGGATGTTCGCCCTCGTGGAGCGGCATCCCGGCGTGCTGCGTCCGATGCTCGGGCTCTATCCCGGCTCCGTCGACAAGGACTGGCGCCGGGAGATCGACGCCCTGGAGGCCTGGCGCGGCCGCGGCATCGTGGCCGTGGGCGAGATCGGCCTCGACTACCACTACGGCGCCGATTTCAAGGAGGAGCAGAAGGAAGCCTTCCGCGTCCAGCTGGAGCTCGCCGCCGCCTGGGGACTGCCCGTCAACATCCACCTGCGCGAGGCCACGGAGGACTTTTTCGACATCGTCGAAGACTGCCGCCACCTGGGCCTTCGCGGCAACCTGCACGCCTTCAGCGGCAGCGCCGAGACCTTCGCGCGCCTGCAGCGCCTGGGCGACTGGTACGTGGGCATCGGCGGCGTGCTCACCTTCAAGAAGGCGTCGCTCGCCGAGACCGTGAAGCGCATCCCGCTGGAGCGCATCGTGCTGGAGACCGACGCCCCCTACCTCACCCCCGCGCCGCACCGCGGCGAGCGCAACGAAAGCGCCTACATCCCCTTGATCGCCGCCTTTCTGGCCCAACAGAAAGGCGTGAGCCTGGAGGAAGTCGCCGCTGTGACTACCCAAAACGCCAAAAGTCTGTTTGCTATATGAAGCTGAAAATCAACCTTTTCCAGGAGAGAAACACCCCGACATCCGTCCTGCTCATCTACACGGGCGGCACCATCGGCATGAAGGCGGACCCCGCCGACGGGACCCTCAAGCCCTTCGACTTCAGCGGCATCCTGGAGGAAGTGCCCGAACTGCGCAAGTTCGCGATGAAAATCGACGCCTACACCTTCAACCCGCTCATCGACTCCTCCGACGTCGAGCCCTCCCTCTGGCAGGCGCTCGCCCGGCTGATCCAGGAGCGCTACGACGCCTACGACGGCTTCGTGATCCTGCACGGCACGGACACGATGGCCTACAGCGCCTCGGCCCTGAGCTTCATGCTGGAGAACCTGGGCAAGCCCGTCATCTTCACCGGCAGCCAGCTGCCGATCGGCGAGCCGCGCACCGACGGCAAGGAGAACCTCATCTCCGCCGTGGAAATCGCCACGGCGAAGGACTCCGACGGCCATCCGATGGTCCCGGAAGTGTGCATCTGCTTCAATTCGCAGCTGCTGCGCGGCAACCGCAGCGTGAAGGTCAACGCCACGGGTTTCGACGCCTTCAAGTCGCCCAACTACCCCCTGCTCGCCACGGCCGGCATCAGCATCAACTACAACAACAGCTTCATCCACTACGGCTACGACCGCCGCAAGGGGCTGACCATCCACACCGACCTGGACACGCGCGTCTCGGTGCTCAAACTGCACCCCGGCATCACCGAGCAGGCCGTGCGCGACATCCTGCTCGGGGACGGCTCCCGCGCCGTCATCCTCGAGACCTACGGCTCGGGCAACGCCCCCTGCCGTCCCTGGTTCCTCGCCCTCGTGCGTGACGCCGTCACGCGCGGCAAGATCCTGCTCAACGTGACCCAGTGCCAGAGCGGCGACGTGGACATGGACCTCTACGCCACCGGGCGCACCCTCAAGGACGCCGGCGTCATCTGCGGACACGACATCACGACCGAGAGCGCCCTCGGAAAACTGTTCTACCTGATGGGCGAATACGCCGACAACGGGCAGGTCAAGGTTCTGCTGGAGAAAAATCTCAAGGGCGAAATCTCAAAATAATTATTGAATAATGGATTTTTTTTGCTAAATTGCACCGCTTTTAGATGATTAATTGCGCATAGAATATATCACAACTAATACATTATCAAATTCATTATGAAAAAGTTTTTCAGGTTTTTGGCAGTTGCAGGCGCTATGGCCTTCTCTGCAAACATCGCATTCGCCCAGGACGAGATGAGCGCAGCTGACCTCCTCAGCGGCAGCGAGCAGCCCCTCAACCAGGCTCTCAAGCAGAAGTTCATCGAAGGTGGTCCTGCCTTCATGTCCCTGATCATCATCTGCTTGATCATCGGTCTTGCCCTCGCCATCGAGCGCATCCTTTATCTCTCCTTCTCCAAGATCAACACCAAGAAGCTTGTCGAGGAAGTCGAGGAAGCTCTCAAGGCCGGCGGTATCGAGAAAGCTAAGGAAGTGTGCCGCGACACCCGCGGTCCTGTTGCCAGCATCTTCTACCAGGGTCTCCTCCGTTACGACCAGGGTCTCGATGTGGTCGAGAAGACCATCGTCTCCTACGGCAGCGTGCAGCAGAGCCAGCTGGAGAGTGGCCTGAGCTGGATCTCCCTGTTCATCGCCATCGCCCCGTCCCTCGGATTCCTCGGTACGGTTATCGGTATGATCAACGCCTTCGACGCCATCCAGGCTGCGGGTGATATCTCCCCGAACGTTGTTGCCGGTGGTATGAAGGTCGCCCTTATCACGACGGTCGGTGGTCTCATCGTCGCCATGATCCTCCAGGTCTTCTACAACTACATCCTTGCGAAGATCGAGTCCATCACCATCGACATGGAAGATTCTTCCATCAGCCTGATCGACGTGCTGACCAAATACGGCCAGAAGAAATAAGTCCAATACCGGTTTAAACAACTGAATAATGAAACTTAACAAGATATTCAAATGGGGAATGGTGGTGCTGATCCTTATCAGCGTCGCGATCCTGGTTTGGGGCTTCAGCGCAGGCTTCGCCATCGGTGACGAGGCACTTCCTGCCACGAACGTCCTGCTGACCTGGGCTGCGATCATGATCTGCATCGCCCTCTTCTGCTGGATCGTGATCGGCCTGCTCGTCAGCATCAAGAACGACCCGAAGTCCCTCGTCAAGATGGGCATCGCTCTGGTCGGTATCGTTGTCGTCTGCCTGATCGCGTATCTCCTGGCGAAGGGTGATCCCGTCCCGGGTGCCGCCGTCACTGCGACGTCCGGTGAGCTCAAACTCACTGATACCATCCTGAACCTCACGCTTATCGCCGGTGTCGGCGCCATCGTCGCCATCATTGTCGGTGAGATTCGTCTGGCACTTTCTAACAAGAAGTAATCATGGCAAAGAAAACACCAGCAATCAATTCGAGTTCTACGGCCGATATCGCGTTCCTGTTGTTGTGCTACTTCCTGATGACCACGACGATGGGTTCCCACTTCGGACTTTCCCGTCGTCTCCCTCCGATGCCTGATCCCAATCAGAAAATCGAGGACCAGAAGGTCAATCGCCGCAACATCATCGTGGTGAAGATCAACTCTGCCGATAGGATTCTTGCCGGTACCGATGCCATTGATGTCTCTCAGCTCAAAGACAAGATCAAAGAGTTCCTCAGCAACCCTGCCAACGACCCGAACCTTCCTGAGAAGGAGGTGAAGGAGATCGAAGGATACAGCAAGGGCACCTATCCCGTGTCCAAGGGCGTTATCTCCCTGCAGAACGACCGTGGTACCAGCTACCAGGCCTACATCGCCGTGCAGAACGAGCTTGTGAAAGCCGTCAACGAACTTCGTGACGATTTCTCCACCAAGGAGTTCGGCAAGAAGTATTCCCTGCTCGACGAAGACCAGCAGAAGATCGTCCGTGACTGCGTCCCGCAGAACATTTCCGAGGCAGAGCCTAAGGATGTCGGTAAAAGAAGATAATAGGAGGAAAGATTATGTCAAGATTTAAGAAAGGCGACAAGAAGGAGATGCCGGGTATCACCTCGAGCTCTCTCTCCGATATCGTGTTCATGCTCCTGTTCTTCTTCATGGTGACCACGCAGATGCGTGACACCGAGCAGAAGGTCAAAATCACTACGCCGGAAGCTTCCGAAGTTGTCAAGCTGGAGCGCAAGGACCTCAACGCTTACATCAACATCGGTTCCCCGACCCTGCAGTATCAGCAGGCCTACGGTACTGATGCCCGTATCCAGTTGAACGACTCCTTCCGCACCACGGACGACATCCGCGACTTCATCGCCGCGGAGCGCGACTCCAAGAGCGAGGCTGACCGTCAGCTCATGACCGTGTCTATCAAGGCTGACCAGGATGTCAGAATGGGTATCGTGACCGATGTGAAGCAGGAGCTGCGACGCTGCTCCGCGCTGAAGATCATGTACTCTGCAAGAAAGCCTGCGAAATAGGCTTAAGCAGTATTGAATACGAGCAGCCCCCTTCAACGAGGGCTGCTTTTTAAATAAAAAGGAACAAATGAAGGAAATACTTCGTACCAAGGTGAAGGACCTGCTGCAGATGAAGGCAGGTCAGGAAGTGCTGGCCAAAGGTTGGGTCAGGACCAAGAGAGGGAATAAGGAAATCGCTTTCATCGCGCTGAACGACGGATCGACCATCAAGAACGTCCAGATCGTCGTCGACAAGAACGCGGAGACGGAGCCGGTGCTGGCGCAGATCAGCACGGGCGCCTGCATCTGCGTGCGCGGTAATCTGGTCGAGTCCGTGGGAAGCGGCCAGGCGGTCGAGATCAAGGCGGCGGAGATCGAGGTGTACGGCACCTGCGATCCGATGCGCTATCCCCTTCAGAAGAAGGACACTTCCTTTGAGTATCTGCGCACGGTCGCGCACATGCGCCCGAGGACCAATACCTTCGGTGCCATCTACCGCCTCCGCAGCCAGATGGCTTTCGCCATCCACGAGTATTTCCACAGCAAGGGCTTTGTGTACCTGCACACGCCCCTCATCACCGAGTCCGACTGCGAAGGCGCCGGCCAGATGTTCCAGGTCACGACGCTCGATCTCGAGAACGTGCCCCGCGACAAGAAGGGCCGCATCGACTACGGCAAGGACTTCTTCGGCAAGCAGACGAGCCTGACCGTCAGCGGCCAGCTCGAAGGCGAGCTCGGCGCCACCGCACTCGGTGAGATTTACACCTTCGGCCCCACCTTCCGCGCCGAGAACTCCAACACCCCGCGCCACCTCGCGGAATTCTGGATGATCGAGCCCGAGATGGCGTTCTACGACATCAAGGACAACATGGACCTGGCCGAAGACTTCATCAAGCACCTCGTCTCCTACGCCCTGGAGCACTGCATGGACGACATCCAGTTCCTGAACGACCGCTACGATCCTGAACTGGTCGAGCGCCTGCGCGGCGTCATCGGCACGGAGTTCGTGCGCCTCGAGTACACCGAGGGCATCCGCATCCTCGAGGAGGCCGTCAAGAACGGCGTCCAGTTCGAGTATCCGGTGGCCTGGGGCATCGACCTCCAGAGCGAGCACGAGCGCTACCTCGTGGAGAAGCATTTCGGCAAGCCGGTCATCCTGACGGGCTATCCGAAGGACATCAAGGCCTTCTACATGAAGCAGAACGAGGACGGCAAGACCGTCCGCGCCATGGACGTCCTCTTCCCGAAGATCGGCGAGATCATCGGCGGCTCCGAGCGTGAGGCCGACCTCGGCAAGCTCGAGGCCCGCATCGACGAGCTCGGCATGAGCCGCAAGAACCTCGAGTGGTACATCGACACCCGTCGCTTCGGCAGCTGCCCGCACAGCGGCTTCGGCCTGGGCTTCGAGCGTCTGCTGCTCTTCATCACCGGCATGCAGAACATCCGGGACGTCATTCCTTTCCCGAGAACGCCGAAAAACGCGGAATTTTAACCTTTCAAAATTATGCTAGTCATCGGCATCGCCGGCGGCTCCGGCTCCGGCAAAACCACGGTTGTCAAGGCCATCACCGAGAACCTGAAGGGCAAGAGCGTGGTGGTCATCCCCCAGGATTCCTATTATAAGGATTCCAGCGACCTCTCCGACGAGGAGAAGCGCGTCCACAACTTCGATCACCCGGATGCGATCGAATGGGACCTGCTGTGCAGCCAGCTGTGCGACCTCAAGCACGGAAAGGCCATCCAGCAGCCCGTCTATTCCTTCATCTCCTGCACCCGCTCCAAGACCGAAACCAAGCACATCGAGCCGGCCGACGTGATCATCATCGAGGGCATCCTCATCTTCACGTGCAAGGAGCTGCGCGAGCAGATGGACATCAAGATTTTCGTGGACGCCGACGATGACGACCGCCTGATGCGCGTCATGGCACGCGACATCAGCGAGCGCGGTAAGGATGTGCACTGGGTCATCGAGCGCTATTCCCGCACCGTGAAGCCGATGTACCTGCAATTCATCGAGCCCAGTAAGCGCTACGCCGACATCATCATCCCGCAGGGCGGACACAACAAGGTGGCAATCGACGTGATCACCGCCACCGTCGAAAGATCCCTGGAGGAACACGCTTAACATATGCGCCGGCTCTCCCAGGAAGAAAAGGCAGGCATCTACACCACCGTGATCGTACACCTCGCGGTGGTGATTGTGTTATTGGTCGCCGGCCTGGACTGGAGTATCCGGAAGGAGAACACCTTCGTGCTGGATTTCTCCGCCCTGGAGGAGAAGGAACGGCTGCAGGAGGAGATCGAGAAGCTGGAGCGGGAGGCCGCTTTCAAGGAGAGCATCGCGCAGATGCTGGAGCAAGAGCTGCAGTCGACGCCCGTGCGCGGCATCGCGGTCGACCGCGGGGCGTTGAAGGACGACCGCGGCACGGATGCCGAGCAGCTCTACCGGGACGCCCAGCGGCTCCAGGAGGAGCTTGCCAAGGGCTATACCGTGCCGGAGGAGGACGTGGCCGATCCCGGGCCTGTCATCCCCGAAATCAAAGAAGAAAAGAAGCAGGAGGAGAGCGTCTACAACGGCCCCTCCGTCGTGTCATATTTCCTGGAGGGCCGCAAGGCCAGCCACCTGCCCATTCCCGCCTATCGTTGCATGGGCGCCGGGCAGGTCACCGTGCTGATCACGGTGGATCCGGGCGGAACCGTCGTCGCCGCCAAGGTGGATGACGCCGTCTCTTCGAAGGACGGCTGCCTGCGGAACTTCGCCGTCCGCGCCGCCCGCCTCTCCAAGTTCTCCGCCAAGGCGGACGCCCCCGCCAGGCAGCAGGGGAACATCGTCTACGAATTTGTAGCACAATACTGATTTTACCAATTCATACCGTTATGATGAGAAAGTTTTTCGCCCTTTCGCTCAGCCTGCTGGCTGCAGCCTTTACCCTCTCGGCCCAAAACGTCTTCTGGTTCGACAAGCCGGCCTCCTACTGGGAGGAGGCGCTCCCGGTCGGCAACGGCCGCATCGGCGCCATGGTGTTCGGCGGCACGGAGACCGAGGAGATCCAGCTCAACGAAGAGACCATCTCCACGGGCGGCCCGTATGAGAACTGGAACCCGAACGGCCTGAAGAACCTCCAGAAGGTCCGCGACCTGGTCTTCGCCGGCGCGTACGAGGAGGCCCAGGACCTGGCCGAGGCGAATTTCCTCTCGCCCGTGGGCGAGGAGATGTCCTACCAGACCGCCGGCTCCGTGAAGATCGCGTTCCCGACGCGCGCCGGGGCGGTGACGGACTACCGCCGCGAGCTCGACCTCGACCGCGCCGTGGTGACCACCCGCTACCGGGTGGACGGCGTGGAGTACGTCGAGGAGGTGTTCTCCTCCTTCGTCGACAACCTGATCATCGTGCGCCTGACGGCCTCGCAGCCGAAGGCGCTGAACTGCGAGCTCTCCTTCACCACGCCGATGAAGGACACACAGCTGAGCGTGCCCGCGAAGAACCGGCTCCGTCTGGAAGGACAGGGCGCCGAGAAAGGCGGCATCCCGGGCGCGATCCACTATGTCAACGACCTCCAGGCGACGGCCCGGGGCGGCAAGGTGGCGGCCACGGACTCCACGCTGCGCGTCGAAGGCGCCACGGAGCTGCTGCTGCACATCGCGATGGCCACCAACTTCGTGGACTACCGGACGGTGAACGCCGACCCGTACGCCCGCAACGCGGCGAGCCTGAAGAACGCTTCGAAGAAGTACGCCCAGGCGCTGGCCGCGCACACGGCCGCCTACCAGAAGCAGTACGGCCGCGTGAAGCTCGAATTCGCGCCCTCCGGCGTGCCCGACGCGCCGATCAATGAGCGCATCCGCGATTTCGCGCAGACCCACGACGCCCAGCTGGTCTCGCTCTACTTCCAGTTCGGCCGCTACCTGCTGATCAGCTGCTCGCAGCCGGGCACGCAGGCGGCCAACCTGCAGGGCATCTGGAACGCCAGCCTGATGGCCCCCTGGTGCGCGAATTACACGACCAACATCAATACCGAGATGAACTACTGGCCGGCGGAGCTGACCAACCTGCCGGAGCTGCACGAGCCGCTGCTGCGGATGATCCGCGAGCTGGCCGTGACGGGCGCCAACACCGCCCGCTACATGTACGGCTGCCGGGGTTGGGTGGTGCACCACAACTCCGACCTCTGGCGCATCACGGGCGCACTGGACTACGCCTACTGCGGCCTGTGGCCGAGCGGCGCCGCCTGGCTGTGCCAGCATCTTTGGGACCGCTACCTCTACAGCGGAGACGAGGCCTACCTGGCCGAGGTCTACCCGCTGATGAAGGGCGCGGCGGAGTTCTTCGTGGACTTCCTCGTGGAGGATCCGAACACGGGCTACCTCGTGGTGACGCCCTCCGACTCGCCGGAGAACCGTCCGGCGCACCTGAAGACCAATATGTTCGCGGGCATCACGATGGACAACCAGCTCGTGACCGACCTCTTCTCCAACACCGCGCGCGCGGCGGGCATCCTGGGCTGCGACGCGGCCTTCTGCGACACCCTGACCACGATGCGCCGCCGCCTGCCGCCGATGCAGGTCGGCCAGTACGGCCAGCTGCAGGAGTGGTTTGAGGACTGGGACAGCCCGACCGACAACCACCGGCACGTCTCGCACCTCTGGGGCTTCTACCCTGGCTACCAGATCTCCCCGTACCGCACGCCGGTGCTGACGGAGGGGGTGCGCAACACGCTGATCCAGCGCGGCGACGCCTCCACGGGCTGGTCGATGGGCTGGAAGGTCTGCCTCTGGGCGCGCATGCTGGACGGCGACCACGCCTTCAAGCTCATCACCGACCAGCTCACGCTGGTCACGCCCGGCCGTCGCTTCAGCATGGCGGGCGGCACCTATCCGAACCTGTTCGACGCTCATCCGCCGTTCCAGATCGACGGCAACTTCGGCTGCACCGCCGGCATCGCCGAGCTCTTCCTGCAGAGCCACGACGAGGCCGTCCACCTGCTGCCGGCCCTGCCGGAAGCGCTCAAGGAAGGCTTCGTGGAGGGCCTCCGCGCCCGCGGCGGCTTCGTGCTGGAGCGCCTGGCGTGGAAGGACGGCCACATCGTCGAGGCGCGGCTGCGCTCCACCATCGGCGGCAACCTCCGCGTGCGCTCCTACGACGCGCTCGCTACTGCTGCTACGCCGGACTCTCCGGCTGTCATGCTGAGCGAAGTCGAAGCATCTACCCCGAACCCCAACCCGCTCTTCGCGGTGCAGGAGATTTCCCGCCCGATGATCAGCGAGCGCGCGCCGATGCGGGGCTTCATCGCGCCGCAGGCACACCTCTACGACATCGCGACCGAGCCCGGGCAGGTCATCACTCTGCGCGCGGCCTACTGATCGGGCGTCTGCTGCTTGAAGTCGCTCGGCGTGATGCCGAACTCTTTCTTGAAGATCTTGCTGAAATAGTGGGGATCGTTGAATCCCACGGCATAGGAGATATCGGTCATCGACCGCCCGCCTTCGCGGATGAGCGCCTGCGCGCGCTCGAGCCGCAGGCGGCGCAGGAAGGTGGCCGGTGTCGTTCCCAGCAGGGTGCGGCAGCGGCCGAACAGGACTGAACGGCTGACGCCCATCCCCTCGCACATCTGCGGTACGTCCAGGCTGCCGTCATCCAAGTGCGCGTTCAGGTACTCCGTGAAAGCTTCCACGAAGTGGCGGTCGTCCCCGTGCAGGCCGCGCAGGAGCGGGCTCTCGCCCGCGTCGGCCGGCGCGGGCGCCTTGCTCCACCAGCGGCGCGTGGACAAGAAGACGATGAATCCGACCAGCAGCAGGGTGAAGAGCGCGAACCAGCCGGACCGCAGGAGGTCGCGCCGGACGATGATGACGTAGCGCCGCTCGTTGTCCACCTCCAGGCCGCCGCCGTTGGTAGAGCGGATGCGCAGGGTATAGCGGCCGGGGCGCAGCGGATCGATGCTCAGCGAGGTCCGGTTCCCCAGGGGAATCCAGTCCTTGTCCAGGCCCTCCAGTTTATAGGAATAGAGAATCTGCTCCGGGGCGGTCAGATCCACGGCCACCATCTGGACGCGGATGCCGTCCGTGGGCAGGATTTGCACGGGCGTGGCTTCGTCCACCTCGCGGCGCACGCCGGCGACGTAGAAACTCTGGATGAGCAGCTCCGGCACGTAGTCGTCGTTCAGGATCTCCGCGGGATCGAAATAGAGGATGCCGGCCGAGGTATTGAAGCAGATGTTGCCGTTGCGCAGGCGGCAGGGGCTGCCTTCGTTGAAGCGGAGGGCCAGGCCGAGCCGCTCGTAGGGGAAGGCGATGAGGCTGCCGGTCTGCGGATTCAGGCGGTTGAGGCCGGCCTGCGTGGCGATCCAGATGTTGCCGGACTCGTCCTCGATGGCGGAAAGGGCGTAGTTGGAGAGCAGGCCCTCGTTGGTGGTCCAGGCGTGGAAATCGCTGTCGGCGTCGCCGCTGTTCAGCCGGAGCAGGCCGGCACCGTAGGAGCATACATACAGCTCGCCCGCCCGGGTGAAAAGGATGTGCTGGATGTCGTAGTCGATGATCTCGGAGAAGCGCTCGAAATGCATGTTCTCCGGCTCCCCGAAGGGGTGGTCGCAGACGAACAGGCCCATCTGGCCGCCGGCGTAGAGCCGGCCGTCCGGGCTGAGCGCGAGGCAGCGCATGCGGTTGCGCCGGTCGGTCGGGAAGCTGAGCCGGTTACGCTTGCTGATGAACATCCGCTCCGTCTTGTCCAGGTCCACATAAGCGATGCCGTCGTCGAAGGTACCGATCCACAGCCGGTGGGACGTGTCCTCCAGCAGCGAGAAGATGTCGTCACTGTTGGGGCCGTAGAAGAGGTCGTCCTTGGGATAGCGCACCAGGCGGTAGCGCATCTGCTCGTCGTCCTGCAGGGTCAGCTCCAGCAGGCCCGCGCCGCGGGTGCCCGCCCAGAGCTTGCCGTCGTGGGTGCGGGTGAGGGAATAGGCAGGGCGGTCGAGCAGCCAGGAGGCCCGCTCCCGCATGGACTCGTCCAGCACGTGCAGCCGGCTGTCCCGCGTGGCGGCCAGGATCTGGCCGTTTTCGTCCTGCAGCAGCGCGCGGACGCTGTTCTCCTGCGTCACCTGGTTGCTGCCGTCGAGGGAATGGAGGTTGAAATTGTCGCGGTGGAACACGATGCGCTCCAGCCCGCCCCAGTTGGAGCCGAGCCAGAGGTTGCCCTGCCGGTCCACGAGGAAGGAGGTGATGCCCGTCTCCGAGTTCCAGCCCTGCCGGGTTTCCTCGCCGAGGAAGGGATACAGCCGCCGGTTGTCCTTGTCGTACCAGGAGAGGCTTCCCTGCTGGGGGAACACCCAGAGATTGCCGTTGTCATCCATACGGCTGGCGTAATTGCGGCGCTCTCCGCCCATCTCCTCCGGGACGACGACGTATTGCGTGCCGTTGTCCAGGTCCAGGGCCACGATGCCGCGCCGATCAGAGCCGAGGAGCAGCTCCGTGCGCTCCGGGACACGGGTGATGAAGGTGATATTGCCGCCCAGGCGCGTCGGGAGCGTGCTGAGATGTCCTTCCTGGAAGCACATCAGTTCGCCGCGCGCCGAGCCGACGTACAGGGCGTCGGGCGTCATCTCGGCGCAGAAGGCGGGCGCATCCGTCGTCATCAGCCGGTTGCGGTAGATGCCCCGGTCGGTCAGGACCCAGGTATCGAAGTCCGGATTGGAAATGATGGTCTGGACCGTCGCGTCCTCCCGAACCCGGCAGAAGCGGGAAAAGGATGCGTCCAGCACCTCATTGTCTGAGGTCAGAAAATAGAGCTCGTCGCCCTCCGGGCGGAAGATCGCCTGAATGCCGGTCCCTTTGCTTCCCAACGGATCCAGGACGCGGGTCTCCGGGTTGAGCCGATACAGGCGATTGTCATACGACAGGACCAGGATCTCATCGTTCGAGAGGGCTTCGACCCTGACAAAATGGTTGCTGCGGGGATTGTTCCGGTCCTCCGGATTGTCGGTCCGGTAAACCTGGAACGTCCGGCCGTCGAAAGAGTACAGTCCGGCCCAGGTCGCCAGCCACAACTGCCCGTGGCTGTCCTGCGCCATGTCCTCGACCGTGGTGCCGCTGAAGTTGTTTTCCCGTCCGTAGCGGGTGAAAGTATGGGGCGGCTGCGCAAAGACGGGCGCAGCCAGTAAAACCAGGCAAAAAATCCCGAACAGGCGTAAAAATCGCTTCATTTGGACGTAATTTCGCACAAAATTACACTTTTTTGGCTCTTTTGTACAAAAATACACTTATTCGGGACAATATGCAACATTATTTTCCCCGTCCCTTGCTACCTTTGAAACACAATAAACAAGGCAATCCTATCCTTAAACAATATCCTGGATACTAACGGTTAATAATTGGTTTTTCGGGACGCGCACCAGGAGCGCGTCCTTTTTTTATTGCCCTGCCGGGCAACAAAAAAGGACGCATCGCTTCCGCTTGCCCGCGCCGTCGGGAGCCGTGGGGAGGGTGCGTCGGGAAGCTAGCTGTTTTCAGGATACCTCACGGTGAAGCAGGCGCCGCCGAGGGTGAAGGACTTGGAGTAGGAAATGGAGGCGCCGCAGCGCTCCAGGATGCTCCGGCTGATGGCGAGGCCGAGGCCGGAACCGCCGTTCTTGGTGGTGAAGTTCGGCGTGAAGAGTTTCTCGACATTCTCGTCGGAGACGCCGGGGCCGTTATCCTCCACCACAACGTCCCAGAAGCCGTCCGTGACGCTCTTGCGCAGCGACACAATGATGCGGCCGTCCGGCGCGTCGCCGATGGCCTGCACGGCGTTGCCGAGCAGATTCACGAACACGCGCGTAAGCTGCGGCTTCGGGCCGCGGATCTTCACGTCGGACAGGCCCAGGTAGTCGAAGCTGATGTTCTCCTTGTTATCGAACATCGAGATTTCCTCCCGGAGCAACTTATCCAGGACGATGGTCGTTGGCTCTTCAGTATAGAGCTTGGCGAAGGTGGAGAACTCGTTGGCCGTGTCGGTCAGGATATCGATATGGTCCAGGATCACCTGGCTCGCCTCCTCGAAACGCGTCTGCCAGGCCGGATCGCCCTTCTCCTTGAGGCGGATCACGCGCTGGAGCTGCAGCTTCATCGGAGTCAGCGGGTTCTTGATCTCGTGCGCCACCTGGCGCGCCATGCCGCTCCAGGCCTTGTCGCGCTCGGCCTGGGCCAGCTTGCGGGAGCTCTCGGAGAGCTCGGAGACCATGCGGTTATAGGCCTGGACGATGGACGAAATTTCATCGTCCCGGTCATAGTCGATGTATTCGAGGTTGTCCAGGTCGGCGCTGGCCATCTTGGAGCTCATCTCGCTCAGCGGCTTGAACATGCGGTCCACGATGCGCGCCACCATGAAGAGCGCCATCAGCAGGAAGAGCAGGAAGAGCGAGAGGATCGTCACCGAATGCATCACAGCGTCCTCCTCGAAGTCGTACGTGTCCTCGTTGTACGGCGAGCAGAGGATGGCCACCATCGAGCCGTCGGCGGCGAACAGCGGGGCGTACATGCTGTAGAAACGCTGCATACCGAGCCGCTCCTCCTGAATATAGTGGCGGCGGTTGCGGTAGATGATGTTGTAGTAGGCCGTGCCGTTCATGCGCTCCGTGACCATGCGCTGCTCGAAGACCATCGGGGTGGTGGTCATCATCAGCAGGCCGGAAGGCGTGTAGAGCGTGATGTCCGAGCCGGTCTCCTTGCCCACGCGCTCCATCAGCACGCGCAGCGACTGCCAGTTGATCTCGCCCTCGCTTTCCGCGTCCTGCAGGCCCGAATCCATCATCGCCACGATAGAGCCGATCTTGTCGGACATCACCGTCTGGCGGTTGCTGTTGTTGCGGGAGTACACGAAGAGCACGCTCACCAGCGCCATCACGAGCAGGGTGAGCAGCAGCGAGGTAAGCAGCACACCGGAGATGCGGGACTTGAAGTAGGACTGCCGGAACACCTTCGGCCTGGGCCGGCGCAGCAGGGCCAGCGACAGCGCCAGGAAGGCGATCAGGCCCACGAGCACGCCCGCCATGATATAGGAGAGGATGCTCACGCTGGCGCGGGAGATCACGACGGCCTCCCCTTCGCCGACCACGTAGGTGAAGTGCGTGTAGCCATCCATCTGGAGATGCCCGCTCTCAGAAGCGTACAACTGCACGTAGAGGTCGTCGTCCACCCGCGTGGGATAGGGATAGTTGCCCTTATAGGCCTTGATGTCCCGTCCGGCGTAACGGGCGTAGGAATAGCCCGACGGCAGCGATACCTGGCCGGGCGTCGAGAAGCCGAAAATGCCCGCATAACCGCGTCCGCCGCGGCTTTCGCGCTGCTCCAGCCGCACCAGCACCCGCGACATCCCGCCATCCTCCGCAAGGTAGAAGAAGACGCCCACGTAGTACGGGCGGCCGCTCTCGTGGCGCGTGTACAGGAAGCGGGAATTCTCGGCGATCGGCACGCCGTCCTGCACCAGGGCGCTGAACTCGGCGGCCGACTGCCGCGTGTTGTTGTATTCGTTGAAGACGCGCGTCGAGACCAGGTAGTCCCGGTCGATGCCGGAAAGGTAATAATCCGAAATGCGGCTCTGGATGGACTGCTCCGTGCCCTCGAAACGCGAGAGCGCGGAAAGGATCATGTCGTCGGCGATCTGCGCCTCCACCCGCCGCAGGCGGAGCTCCAGCGCGATGTCCCGGTCGAAGGAGAGGCGGTTCGCCAGCAGGCCCAGCCGGTCCTCTTCTTTCTGGAAGCCCAGCACGCCCGCCGTCACCACCAGGTAGATCGCCACGAGCGCCGCATACACCACGCGGCCGGTCAGGGAGAAGGCGTCGAAGGCGCGCCCGTCGCGGTGTCGGAGCGTCGGCGCGGCCAGCTGCAGGAGCAGCGGCACGCTGATCAGCATCGAGATAAACGACAGGTAGACGATGATGCAGAACGGCGAGAGCTGTCCCAGCTTATAGATTTCGAGCGAGAAGCCGGAGTTGAGCGCGATACTGCGCAGGGCCGACTGGGAGTAGACGATGACGCCGGCGGCCAGCACCAGCACGCCCACCAGCACGGCGATGCGGCGGGAGCGGGTGTTCATCCAGGCCCAGAGCTTGCGCCGCACCATGTAGGCGCACGCCGCGCACATCAGGATCGCGATGTTGATGAGGATCACCGCGCCCAGCGAGTACAGCACGTCGCCGCCCGCATAGAGCATGGGCGAGAAGACCAGCACGCGGCTGCCCGAGAAGCGTCCCCAGAAATACAGGCCGGCGAGCAGGAAGAGCACGCCCAGCGTCACGCAGGCGAAGCGGCGCGGGCTGCGCTTGGAGGACAGGAAAAGCAGGAACGCCAGCAGGATGGCGCCGATGGAGACCCACAGCAGCGGGGTCGCGTCGCGGCCGGAGGCGGTCAGCGACTCCAGCAGGATCTTGAACTGCGGCCGTCCCTGCACGGAAACGACCGAGCCGCCGCTGGCCGAGAGCGGACGGATGGTATAGCGCCGCTGCAGGCGGAGGCGGCGGTTCTGCACCTCGATGCCGGCCAGCACCCGGACGTGCTCGTCCCCGACCCACTTGGCCAGGTACCAGGATGGTCCGAGATTATGGAAGCCCAGCGAGTCCGTGACCTGCAGCAGCGGCGACTCCGCCGAGATGCGCGGATCCGCGACGAAGGGGACGTAGACGCGCCGGTTGATATTGTCGTTGGAGACCGGGAACTCATGGCACCAGGACTGCAGCGTGTCGCTGCAATAGCGGTAGAGCACGAAATCCTGCGGCAGGCCCTCCAACTGCATCCAGTCAGTCGGGTCCTGCGCGAGCGCCTGGGCGGCGTAGGCGTTCAACTGCGCGGCGCGGCGCTCCAGCACGCGCTCCACGCGCCGCGCCTCGCGCCCGGTGTCGCCCGGGGAGCGCGTGTCGTTGAGCGAGGCGATGAAAAGCACCACCCCCGCCACGAGCGAAACCACGGCGAACCATTCCCGGCTATGTCTGCCCCAAGTCATTCGTGATGATACGGCTCTCCACGCAAAATGGTGAAGGCCCGGTAAAGTTGTTCTGCAAAAATCGTTCTCACCAGCTGATGCGAATAGGTCATCTTCGACAGGGAGAGCTTCCCGTCGGCGCGGGCGTAGACCGCGTCGGAGAAGCCGTACGCCCCGCCGATCACGAACACCAGGTCGCGGCCCGAGCGGGCCATGCGTCCGCCCAGCCAGTCCGCGAACTCCAGCGAGCGGTACTCGCGGCCGTGCTCGTCCAGGAGCACCACCTCGTCCGCGGGCGCCACCTGGCGCAGGATCATCTCCCCTTCCCGCTGCTTAATCTGCTCGTGGGTCAGGGCCGACACGCCCTTCAACTCGGGCATCTCCTTCAGGGAGAAGGGCACGTAGTGCTCCAGCCGGGAAACATACATCTCCAGACCCTGCCGGACCCAGGCAATATCCGTCTTACCGACTGTGAGCAAAGTGATTCGCATACAAGCACAAATATAATAATGTGGCTCGAAATTTGCAATCTTTCCGGCCGTGCAACGACTGCTCACCATAACGGCTATCCTCCTGCCCCTGCTCTTCTGCGGACGCCTCTCGGCCCAGCCCGCGGGGTATGATGTCTTCATCCCGATCTGCAAATACATGGCGCAGGGCAACGCCGACAATCTTTCCGCCTGGTTCGACGACAATCTGGAAATCGCCGTGACCAGCCAGAGCAGCAACGCCAGCAAGGCCCAGGCCCGCCAGATCGTCAAGAGCTTCTTCGAGAGCCACACGCCGCGCTCCTTCGAGGTGAATCACACCGCGGGGCGCGACAACATGAAATATGCCCTCGGAACCCTCAACGCCGGCGGGGAGAATTACTCCGTCACCATTTTCGTGAGTTCCAAGGGCAAATCCTACAAGATCCAGCAGCTCAAGATCGAGCAGCAGCAGTTGTAGCTTCTTTTTCTGTTTTACGCGCGGCCGCCGTAGGAGCGGTCAGCGGTGTTGACGTTGATCTTCTCGCCCGTCTCAATGAACAGCGGCACCATCACCTTGGCGCCCGTCTCGAGGGTGACTTCCTTGAGGGCGGAGGTGGAGGCGGTGTTGCCCTTGACGGCCGGCTCGGAGTACGTGACTTCGAGGGTGACGTAGGTCGGGAGCTCGCAGGTCAGGCAGCGCTCCTCGCCCACGACGAACATCATTTCGACGTGCTGGCCTTCCTTCATCAGGTCGGCGTTGTCGACGAGGTCCTTCTGGAGCAGGATCTGCTCGTAGGTCTCTTCGTGCATGAAGTTGAAACCATCTTCCTCAGCGTAGAGGAACTGGTAGGGACGGCGCTCGACCTCGATCGTCTCAATCTTCATGCCGGCGGTGAACGTATTCTCCAGGATGTTGCCGTTCTCCAGGTTGCGGAGCTTGGTCTTCACGAAAGCGGGGCCCTTGCCCGGCTTCACGTGCTGGAACCAGACGATCTGGCACGGCTTGCCGTTGTACTTGAGGAAAAGTCCGTTCTTAAAATCAGCTGTTGTTGCCATAAAAAATTATCTCTTATTGGTTTGATTTCGTGGATAACCGGGCAAATTTACGGATTTGCCTCAACTATTGCAAATTTTTGATGGCGGCGGCCACTTCTTCCAGCAGCCACTTGGGCGTGGAAGTGGCGCCGCACACGCCCACCCGGTCGTCCGGCTGGAACCATTCCCGGCGCAGCTCGGACGCGGATCCGATGTGCCAGGTGCGGGGATTCGCGCTGCGGCAGAGCTCGCAGAGGACCTTGCCGTTGGAGCTGTCCCGGCCCGACACGAACACGATGGCGTCGTGGCTGCGGGCGAATTCGGAGAGCTCGCGGTGGCGGGAGGCGACCTGCTTGCAGATGGTCGCGTGGATCTTCAGTTCGGCGCCGGCCATCATGTTCGAGAGAAACTGCTGGATGTGCAGGTAGCCCTCCGGGCTCATCGTCGTCTGGGAGAAAAGCTCGATGTCGCGGTAGGTGCGCAGGGTGCCGTCCGCGATGCGGTCGCGCAGCTGCTCCAGGTTCTCGACCACGGTCACGCCGCCGTCCACCTGGCCCACCAGGCCGAGCACTTCGGGGTGGCCGATCTTGCCGAAGATCACGATCTGGCCCTCCACCGGGGCCATGCGCCGGCGCGCTTCCCGGATCTTCTTTTGCAGCTCCAGCACCACGGGGCAGGTGCAGTCGACGACCTTGAAGCCCAACTCCTTGGCGCGTTTGTAGACATGTGGCGGCTCGCCGTGCGCCCGGATGAGCAGGGTCTCCCCCTGCACGGGGTCGCGCATTTCGCGCAGGTCTTCCGTGTCGATGGTCACGAGGCCGCGGCCCTGCAGGCGCGCGAGCTCCTCTTCGTTGTGGACAATGGCGCCCAGGGAATACAGCTTGCCGCCTTTGGCGAGGATTTCCTCCGCCGTGCCGATGGCCCGGATCACGCCGCCGCAGAAGCCGGAGTGCGGGTCGATCTCTACTTGCATTCTACCTCCTCCGGCGCGTTCAGCAGGCCGAATTTTCCGCGCATGAGACCCTCCACCCAGGCGATTTCCTCGGTGAGGGTCATTTCGGAGTTATTCAGTTCGAAGGAGTCCTCGGCCCGGCGCAGCGGGGAGGTCTCGCGGTGGGAGTCGATGTAGTCGCGCTCCTGTAGGTTCTTGAGCACCTCCTCGAAGACGGGGCTTTCGCCCTTGGAGACCAGCTCGTCGAAGCGGCGCTGCGCGCGCACTTCAGGCCGGGCGGTCATGAAGATCTTGATCTCGGCGTTCGGGAAGACCGTGGTGCCGATGTCGCGGCCGTCCATCACGACGCGGCCGGCGGCGGAGAAGGCGTGCAGGCGGTCGTCCACGTAGCGGCGCACGTACGGCACCGCCGCAATCGGACTCACCTGGGCGGACACTTCCATGGAGCGGATCTGCTTTTCGATGTTGCGCTCGCCCATATGGAGCACCGTCCCGGGCGCAAAATGCAGGTCAAGCCCCTCCAGGGCCTTTTCCAGGGCCGGGTCGATGGTATTGTCCGGGGCGATCAGCCCCTGCTCCTGCGCAAAGAGCGTCACGCCGCGGTACATCGCGCCGGAGTCCAGGTACAGGAAGTCGAAGTGTTTCGCGATCAGCCGTGCGAAGGTGCTCTTCCCGGTGGAAGAGTAGCCGTCGATGGCGATGGTGATGTCAGGAAAGCGCATAATTACTGTGGTTTAGATTTTTCGTATTCGGCGCGGGCGCGCTCCACGGAGACGGAGCGCTTCAGCACGAAGCCCGAGCCGAGGTATTTGGTGCGGACGTCTTCGTCGGAGGCCAGCTCCTGCGGGGTCCCCTGCTGGAGGATCGTGCCCTCGTAGAGGAGGTACGCACGGTCCGTGATGGCGAGGGTCTCGCCCACGTTGTGGTCCGTGATGATGACGCCGATGTTGCGGTATTTCAGTTTGGCGATGATGTACTGGATGTCCTCCACGGCGATCGGGTCCACGCCCGCGAAGGGTTCGTCGAGCAGGATGAACTTCGGGTCGATGGCCAGGGCGCGCGCGATTTCGCAGCGGCGGCGCTCGCCGCCGGAGAGCTGGATGCCCAGGGATTTGCGCACTTTCGAGAGGTTGAATTCGTCGATCAGCGACTCCAGGCGGCGCTCCCGTTCCGGCTTGGGGATGCCGCGCATCTCCATCACGGACACGATGTTGTCCTCGACGCTCATCTTGCGGAACACGGAGGCGTCCTGCGGCAGGTAGCCGATCCCCTTCTGCGCCCGCTGGTACATCGGCAGGCCGGTGATCTCTTCGTCGTCCAGGAAGACGCGCCCCTCGTTGGGGACGATCTGCCCCGTGATCATATAGAAGCTGGTGGTCTTGCCGGCGCCGTTCGGGCCCAGGAAGCCGACGATTTCTCCTTGTTCGACTTCCATCGACACGCCCTTGACGACCGTGCGGACGCCGTACTTCTTGACCAGGTTCTCGCAATGCAGTTTCATCTCGCAGCTATTTGATATCCAGTCCGAGGTCCACTACCAGGTTGCGGACCTCTTCGTTCTTGCTCATCAGGTCCTCCGCTTTCTCGGAGGGCATGTAGATTTTCTTTTCCTGTTCTTCTTCGGGCAGGACCGTGGGTTCGAGGCGGAGCTTGCCGCAGCCCGTCAGGCGGGCGAATTTGCTCTCCAGGTCGCGCAGGATGCGCTCTTCGATCCATTTCTTCTGGGCTTCGTTGGTCACGGTGAAGGCGACGACCTTGCGGCCGTCTTCTTCGCGGAAGCTCAGGTTGGCGTTGGACAGGGCGTTCGCCAGGCGCGGCTGGCTCGCGAACTGCGCCGCCAGCTCCTTCCACTGGCCGGCCAGCACGCCGTCCTCCGGCAGCGCCTCCGGCTTCTCCTCCGCAGCCGCCTGCGTCCCCGCCGCCGGCATCACCTCCACCTCTTCCTCGTCCATCAACGCACTCAACGACAACGACGAAGCTTTCTTTCTCGGCTCCCGCTTCTTCGGCTCCTTCGGCTCCTCCACCTTCTCCTCCTTCTTCTCAACCACCTCTTCCTTCTCTACCTTCTCAACTGCCTTCTCCTCGACAGGCTTCTCCTTCTTGGCAACCGACGGAGCGGAGTTGCCGGCCACCCCCGAAGAACCGTGGCCGCCCGTCTGCTCGGCAGACGAATCAGCTTTCACCCCCTGCGCCCCCTCAAGGGGGATTGCACGCGGACCGCTATCGCTCGCGTGCGCCCTCGCACCATTTCCGGCAGTCGCAGTAGGTTGCGCAGCCGAGGCCTGTTGCAGAAGGAAAGCGAGCTTCATCAGAGCGAATTCGATGTGGAGGCGGGGGTTGGTGGCGAGGCGATAACCGGCCTCGCAGGCGGTGGTGACGCCGAGGGCGTCATACAGCCATTTGACACTGCAGCGCTCCCCCTGCTCCTTGTAGCGCGCCTTCAGCGAATCCGGCAGGTCCAGCAGGGCCTCCAGGCCGCCCGTACGGCTGACGAGCAGGTCGCGCAGGTGCGCGCTCAGCGCCGCCACGAAATGCTGCGCGTTAAAGCCTTTTGAGAGGATCTCGTCGAAGATCAGCAGCTCCGTGGCATAGTCGCCCGCCAGGGCGGCGTCCACCAGGCGGAAGCTGAACTCATAGTCCAGCACGCCCAGGTTGCGGATCACGTCCTCGTAGTGGATGTCCGTGCCGCAGAAAGCAACCGTCTGGTCGAAAAGCGTCAGCGCGTCGCGCATGGCGCCGTCGGCCTTGTGGGCGATCACGTGCAGGGACTCGTCGTCCACCGTGATCCCCTCCTTGCCGGCAATGTCCCGCAGATTGCGGACGATGTCGGCCACGCCGATGCGGTTGAAATCGTAGGTCTGGCAGCGGCTCAGGATGGTCGGCAGGATCTTGTGCTTCTCCGTCGTCGCGAGGATGAAGATCGCGTGTGCCGGCGGCTCCTCGAGGGTCTTGAGGAAAGCGTTGAACGCCGACTGCGACAGCATGTGCACCTCATCGATGATGTAGACCGAATAGCGGCCCACCTGCGGCGGAATCTGCACCTGGTCCATCAGCGCCTTGATATCGTCCACGCCATTGTTGGACGCCGCATCCAGCTCGTGGATGCAGTACGAGCGCCCCTCGGCGAACGAACGGCAGGAATCACACTCGCCGCAGGGCTCCAGGTCGGGGCCCGGGTTCGAGCAGTTGATGGTCTTGGCGAAGATGCGCGCCGCGCTCGTCTTGCCCACGCCCCGGGGGCCGCAGAACAGATAAGCGTGCGCGAGCTGCCCGCGCTGGATCGAATTCTTGAGGGTCCGCGCGATGTTGTCCTGTCCGATCAGCGACTCGAAAGAGTCGGGACGGTATTTGCGTGCTGATACAACGTAGTCTGACATAGTTTACAAATGTAATGATTTTTACGTAAATTTGCTCGTATGAAAAGGCGATTGACCCATCTTTTTCTGAGCCTTCTGCTCCTGGCCGCGACCCTGCCGGTATGCGGGCAGGGGAAGATCTACACCCGCAAGATGCGCCTGGCGGACTTCCCCACCAAGACCACGAAGATCGTGCTCGCGGGCCACTCCTTCCTGGAGCTCACGCTGCGCGAAGAGATCGCCGCCCACTGGCGCATCTCCCCCTTCGAGTTCTGCGACCTGGAAGAATACAACCGCCTGAAGAACTCGTCCTCCTACTACTTCCTCACCCTGGCCCAGGAAGACGGCCTGGCGTATCTGATTCTGGAAAAAGGCGGCAAAAAGGACGACACCGACCAGCTGAAACGGCCCTTCGAAGTGGTGCGGATGCCGATCGCCAGCGTGGACAACCCCACGGGGCGCGAGCTCGTCTTCATGGGCGCCTTCATCGACATCATCCAGCGCTTCACGGAAGAGGCGATGACCTCCGACAAAGTGGCCTACGGCGGCCTGGAATCGGCCAACCGCCTGCACCTGCGCGGCCGCACGGTCTACATCGACCCCGACCAGGGGGATGAAGCCTACCTGCGCGCCGAGCCGGGCGCCCTGCTCACGATTACCATCGCACCGGAAGAAATCGGCCCCAGGACCGTCTGCTACAAGATGCTCATTTCGGCCGACACCCACGAGCTGCTCTCCTTCGAGCGCAGCCGCTACAACGACCCCACGGACGGCCGCTTCACCGACGCCGAAGCCCGCCGCTTCTCCCGTCGGGGCGCCACGGTCATTCGCTAAAGATTCACGTAAGTTTTGACGTCCTGAGCGGAGATGGGTTCGCCGCCAAGGATGAGGAGACGGTCGACGACGTTGTCGAGCTCGCGGATGTTGCCGGGCCAGTGTTTCTCCTGGAGGAGTTTCACGGCATCGGGCGAGAAGGAGCGCGGCTTGCTGCCGTCGGTGTACTTCCCGAGGAAGTGCTCGATCAGGCGCGGGATGTCGTCGCGGCGCTCGTCCAGCGACGGCACGCGCACGACGATCACGCTGAGGCGGTGGTAGAGGTCCTCGCGGAAATTGCCCTTTTCAATCTCGGCCTGCAGGTCCTTGTTCGTCGCGGCGATCACGCGCACGTCGACCTCGATATCCTTGTCGGAGCCCACGCGGGAGAGCTTCTTCTCCTGCAGCACGCGCAGCACCTTGGCCTGCGCGGCGAGGCTCATGTCGCCGATCTCGTCGAGGAAGAGCGTACCGCCGTCGGCCTGCTCGAACTTGCCCTTGTGCTGCTTGATGGCGGAGGTGAAAGAGCCCTTCTCATGGCCGAACAGTTCGCTCTCGATCAGCTCGGAGGGGATGGCGGCGCAGTTCACCTCGACGAAAGGCATCGCGCTGCGCTGGCTGAGCTGGTGGAGATTGCGCGCCACGAGCTCCTTGCCGGAGCCGTTCGGCCCGGTGATGAGCACGCGCGCGTCGGTCGGGGCCACCTTCGCGATCATCTCGCGGATGAGCTGCATCGGGGCGGACTCGCCGATCATGTCGGCGCCGTAGACCTTCTTCTTGAGCGCCTTGTTCTGCGAGGTCAGCGAGACCCGCTCGGAGGCGTTCTTGATGGTGATGAGGATGCGGTTCAAGTCCAGCGGCTTCTGCACGAAATCGAAGGCGCCCATCTTGATGCACTCGACGGCCGTCTCGATGTCGGCGTGGCCGGAAATCATGACCACAGCGCTGTCCAGACCCATTTCCGTGAGCTTTCCGAGCACCTCGACGCCGTCCATGCCGGGCATCTTGATGTCGCAGAAGATTACGTCGTATTTCTCTTTCTCCACCTGCTGGAGACCGGTGGCGCCGTCCTCGGCGGTGTCGACCTCGTAGCCCTCGTCGGTGAGGATCTCCCCGAGGGAATTGCGGATCGCCCGCTCGTCGTCGATAATCAGAACTTTCATAACGCGGGGGGATTATCCAACAATCGCGCCATTCGCCAGCACCTCCTGCGGGGTGATGAAGCGCATCGTGCCGTCGCCCTGCTTGGCCATCAGGATCATGCCGTGGCTCTCGATGCCACGGATGGTCCGGGGCTTGAGGTTCGCCAGGATGCAGATCTGCTTGCCGACCATCGCCTCGGGCGTGTAGAACTCGGCGATACCGGACACAATGGTCCGCTTGTCGATGCCCGTGTCGATGGTGAGCTTCAGCAGTTTATCGGTCTTGGGCACGCGCTCGGCCTCGAGGACCGTGGCGGTGCGGATGTCCATCTTCTCGAACTCCTCGAAGGTGCATTCCTCCTTCTGCGGAGCCACCTGCTTCGCGGCTTCGGCCTTGGCGGCCGCCTCGCGCTCGGCGCGGATGCGGTTCAGGCGGTCGAGCTGCTTCTGGATGGCGTCGTCCTCGATCTTCGCGAAGAGCAGCTCCGGCTCGCCGAGCTGATGGCCGGCGGGCAGCACCTGCGGACGGCCGAGCACCTCCCAGTCGAGGCCGGAACCCAGCATTTCACGCAGCCGGCCCGCGGCGAACGGTGTGAAGGGCTCGAAGGCGATGGCGAGGTCCGCACAGATCTGCAGGGAGATATTGAGGATCGTCGCGGTGCGGTCGAGGTCGGTCTTGGCGACCTTCCAGGGCTCCGTGTCGGAGATGTACTTGTTGCCGATGCGGGCGATGCCCATGGCGTCCTTGAGCGCTTCGCGGAACTTGAAGCCCTCGATGTTCTTCTCCATCGAGGCCTTGAGCGCCGGGATCTCCGCGAGGACCTCCTTGTCGATGTCCTCGAGCGCGCCGCAAGCCGGCACCTTGCCGCCGAAATACTTGTGCGTCAGCACCATGGCTCGGTTCACAAAGTTGCCGAAGATGGCCACGAGCTCGCTGTTGTTGCGCTGCTGGAAGTCCTTCCAGCTGAAGTCGTTGTCCTTGGTCTCGGGGGCGTTGGCCGTGAGCACGTAGCGGAGCACGTCCTCCTTGCCCGGGAAGTCCTGCAGGTACTCGTGCGCCCAGACGGCCCAGCCGCGGGAGGTCGAGATCTTGTCACCCTCGAGGTTCAGGAACTCGTTGGCGGGAACATTGTCCGGGAGGATGTAGCCGTCGCCGTAGGCCTTCAGCATGGCCGGGAAGACGATGCAGTGGAAGACAATGTTGTCCTTGCCGATGAAGTGCACCAGACGGGTGTCCGGCGACTTCCACCACTTCTCCCAGCTGTCCGGCAGGAGCTCCTGCGTGTTGGAAATGTAGCCGATCGGCGCGTCGAACCAGACGTAGAGCACCTTGCCCTCGGCGCCCTCGACGGGCACGGGCACGCCCCAGTCGAGGTCGCGCGTGACGGCACGCGGCTGGAGGCCGCCGTCCAGCCAGCTCTTCACCTGGCCGTAGACGTTGGAGCGCCACTCCTGGTGGCCGTCCAGGATCCACTCGCGCAGCCACTGCTCGTAGTCCTGCAGCGGGAGGTACCAGTGGGTCGTTTTCTTCTTGATCGGCTCGGCGCCGCTGAGCTTGCTCTTGGGATTGATCAGCTCCTCGGGGCTGAGCGTGCTGCCGCACTTCTCGCACTGGTCGCCGTAGGCGCCCTCGTTGCCGCACTTGGGGCAGGTGCCCACGATGTAGCGGTCCGCGAGGAACTGCTTGGCCTCGGGGTCGTAGTACTGCTCGCTCTCCTTCGTGATGAACTTGCCCTCATCGTAGAGCTTCCGGAAGAAGCCGGAGGCGTTCTTCTCATGCACTTTGGAGGAGGTGCGGCCGTAGATGTCGAAATGGATGCCGAGCCCCTCGAAGGAGTCCTTGATGATGCCGTGGTAGCGGTCCACGATGTCCTGCGGGGTGCAGCCCTGCTGGCGGGCCTTGATAGTAATCGGCACGCCGTGCTCATCGGAGCCGCAGACATACAGCACTTCCCGGCCGCGCATCCGCAGGTAGCGGACATAGATGTCAGCCGGCACGTAGACACCGGCCAGATGGCCGATGTGGATAGGACCGTTGGCGTAAGGCAAAGCACAGGTCACGAGGGTTCTTTTGAATTGTTTGTCCATTATTTTGTGTTTTTTTCTCTTCCCATTCTTTGTTTGATCCGCCGCTGCGCGGACTGGATCTTGACCATCTCCTGCAAGATGCCGGGTTCCTGCTCCGGCGTTGCATCCGGCAGCTGCCGGCGCAGCGTCTCATAGCGGTCCTGCATGCGCCGTTCGGCGTAGCCGAGGATGGCGCGCGGGACCTGAGCCACCAGCCACGAGGCCTTGGTCGTCATGGATTTTTCAAAGGCCTCCACGGTCAGCTGGTACTTCTCCGTGGAGAGCTGCGAGACCACCTCCGCGATGCGGCGGTCCGCCGCGTCCAGCAGGCGCTTGACGATCTCCTGCTGGCCGTAGCCTTCGTCGTAGAGGGCGTAGTACGCGTCGTAGACGGCCGCATAGGCGCTGTTCGCCATGCGCGTGCCGTCGCTGAAGGCATCACGGATGAAGTCCGCGACGCTGGGTTTGTCCTGCTCGTTGCCGCTGTAGTAGTCCGAGTCGGACTCGAAGTCCAGCTCGTCGCAGCCGTGGCGCAGCAGGAAATAGAGCAGGTCGCGCTCAGACGGGGCCAGGATGCGGTTTTCCTCCTGGATCGTCTGCTCCGCGAACGGCTCGCTCACGGGCTGGGCGTCGGAGACCACCGTGTCGTAGGCGCTCGGCGGGAGGTCGTTGCGGCGGCGCCGCTCCTCGCGCTCCGCGGCCTTCAGGGCGTCCTCCTGCAGCTTGCGGCGCGTCTTGTTGATGCGGTCGAAGAGGATAGCCACCTCGATCCCGAACTGCTGCGCCGTGGCCTCCGCGTAGGTGGAGCGTTTCACGGCGTCGGGGATCTGCGCGATCGTGTCGGCGATGTCGTTGATCAGGCCGGCCTTCTTGAGCGGGTCGCCCGCCGCCTCGGAGAGCAACAGGTCCGTCTTGAAGACGATGAAGTCTTTCTCATTCTGCGCGATGTACTCGCGCACCTCGTCGCGGCTGTGCTTGCGGGAGAAGGAGTCGGGGTCGTCCCCGTCGGGGAGCAGCACCACGTGGACGTTCATCCCCTCGGCGAGCACCATCGGGATGCCGCGCAGGGCGGCGTGGATGCCCGCGGAGTCGCCGTCGTACATGATGGTGATGTTCTCCGTGAACTTCTTGATCAGGCGCACCTGCTCCACCGTGAGCGAGGTGCCGCAGGAGGCCACGACGTTGGTGATGCCAAGTTGGTGCATCATCACCACGTCCACGTTGCCCTCCACGAGGATGCAGCGGTCCTCCCGGGCGATGTCGCTCTTCGCGAAATAGATGCCCAGCAGGTTGCGGCTCTTGATGTAGATCTCCGTCTCCGGCGAATTGACGTACTTCGCGGGGTTGTCCGCCCGGAGCGTGCGGCCGCTGAAGGCGATCACGCGCCCGCTCACGGAGTGGATCGGGAACATCACGCGTTCGCGGAACTTGTCCGCGAGCGAGCCGTCCTCGTTCTGCACCGCCAGGCCGGCGCCCAGCAGGTACTCATCCTTGTAGCCGGCGGCGCGGGCGGCGTCCACCAGGCCCGTGCGGGCCGACGGCGCCCAGCCCAGGCCCCAGCGCTCGATGGTGGCGTCCTCGATGCCGCGGGAACGGTAGTACTGGTAGCCCACGGCGCGGCCTTCGCCGCCCTGGAGCTGTTCGGAGAAGAATTTGCGGGCGAATTCGGACACCAGCAGCAGGCTTTCGCTGCGCTGCCGGCGGGCGATCTCCTCGGCGGATTCCTCCTCCTCGACGATCTCGATATGGTATTTGCGGGCCAGGTAGCGCAGGGCTTCCACGTAGGAGCAGTGCTCCTGCTCCATCACGAAGCCCACGGCCGTGCCGGCCTTGCCGCAGCCGAAGCACTTGTAGATACCCTTGGAGGGCGACACGTAGAAGGAGGGCGTCTTCTCATTGTGGAACGGGCAGCAGGCCACGAAATTGGCCCCGCGGCGCTTCAGCGTCACGTAATCGCTCACCACGTCCGCGATCTGCGCGGTGTCCAGAATCAGATTGACGGTCTCCTGCGGTATCACTGCGCTATCTCACAAAGGAATTTCAGGCGGACCAGCCGGACCTCGTTCTCGTAGTAGTCGGGGCCCAGGGCGTCCATGGCGGCCTGGACGTCGTCCGACGTCGCGTCCTCCTTGAAATACCGATAGATTTCCTCGACGATCTCCTCGTCGAGATTGTTTTCAATGTAGTAGTCCAGATTGAGTTTGGTGCCGCTGGAGACGATGGCCTCGATCTCGCTGAGCAGTTCGTCCATGTCCATCTCGCGGGCCTCGGCGATGTCCTCGAGGTCCATCCGGCGGTCGATGCTCTGGATGATGGCCACCTTGGCGGCCGACTTGTTCGGCGTGGATTTCACGACGAAGTCGTCCGGGCGCTCGATTTCGTTCTCCTCGACGTATTTCTTGATCAGCTTGATGAACTCTTCGCCGAACTTGCGGGCCTTGCCTTCGCCCACGCCCTGGCAGTTCTTCAGCTCCTCGAAGGTCACAGGGTAAAGGATGGACATGTCCTCCAGCGCCGGGTCGCCGAAGATGATCCACGGCTGGAGCTTGAGGCGCTTGCCCAGGTCCTTGCGGAGGTCCTTGAGCATGGACAGCAGCACGGGGTCGCCCGCACCGCCGCCGGCTTTCATCGCCACGGCGGCCGCCGCGGTTTCCTCGTCGTCCTCGTCATCCTCGCCGCCGCCCGCGAACACGCGGTCCTCCACCAGCTTCAGCTCCCACGGGTCGGCCGCGAACTGCCGGCCGAGGTCCGTGACGTGGATCAGGCCGTAGGTCTCGATTTCCTTGACCAGCAGGTGGGCGATCAGGCCCTGATGGATGACGGTGCACCAGAATTTCTCGTCGTGGGGTTTGCCCGCGCCGAAGAACTC
>JAGCDF010000075.1 GCA_017651225.1 Bacteroidales bacterium | reverse complement strand
GGGAAGGGGATAGTTCTTTTTCCCCGCAGAAATAATTATCTTTGTATCAACCACAGCACTGATAATCATCATGAAACGGATCATTTGGGCAGTCGCGGCGCTCTTTGTCGCCGGACTGATGCAGGCCCAGACCTTGGGCCGGGATGCGCGTTACTGCAACCCGCTGCCGATGGAAATCGGCCAGGGAAGCGCCTCGGGAGACGTGAGCGTCTTCCAATGGGAAGGCAAGTATTACATGTTCTGCACCGGAGGCGGCGCGTGGGTGTCGTCCGACATGCTCAACTGGGAGTATCACTATGTGGCCGGGGTGCCGGTCGCGCCGGACGTGTGCCCGTACAACGGCAAGTTCTACATGACCGGCAACAGTTCCAACGTGTGGGTGGCCGACAATCCGCTCGGGCCGTATGAGGTTTTAGGCCAATGGAAGGGCACGCCGGACCGCGAGCACGGCTGGAGCCAGGGCTTCGACCCGCACATCTATGTGGACGAGAAGAACCAGCCCTACCTGTTCTGGCCGGGCATGGCCATCAGCGGCATCTATTCCGTCAAGCTGGACCCGAACGACATCACCCAGTTCGTGGGCCCCGTCACGCACCATTTCAGCTTCAATCCCGCCCATGTGTGGGAGCGCCAGGGCGAGCAGAACGAGTTCACGGACGTCGCCTGGATCGAAGGGCCGTGGATCTACAAGTATAAAGGGACGTACTACCTGCAATACTCCGCCTCGGGCACGCAGTGGCGGACCTATGCCGAGGGCTACTACAAGGCCAAGAAGGTCCAGGGGCCGTACGAGTACGCCCCGAACAATCCCCTCCTCCGCCGCACGGACGGCATCGTGACCGGTCCGGCCCACGGCAGCATGGTCACGGGCCCCGACGGCAACATCTGGCAGTTCTACACGGTGGTCCTCCGCAGCGGCGGCCGGCGCATCGGCATGGACCGCGTCCTGGTGGACAAGAAAGGCAACCTCACCTGCAATGTCACCGACACGCCGCAGTGGGCGCCCGGCGTGGTGAAGGATCCCGCGAAGGGCGATTCCGGGTCCATCATCGTGTCCATCGGCAAGACCACCATGAGCACCGGCCAGGGCTTCCCCGGCGAAGCCAAGGTCGCCTCGAGCGCGAAGCCCGGCCGAGGCCCGGAATATGCGCTGGACAACAGCACCGCGACGTGGTGGGAGCCGGCCGAGGACGACGCGAACCCCGTCCTCACCATCAGCCTCTCCCCCGCCGTGGACCGCGACCGCGTGCAGACCTTCCAGGTCGACGGCGCCCGCCTGCTGTTTGGCGGCGGCGCAAGGCGCGGCTTCTCCGGCGCCGCCGGCGCAGCGCCCATCTACAAGTACAAGATCGAAGTGTCCATGGACGGAAAAGAATGGCGCACCGCGCTGGACCAATCGGCCAACCAGGTGCCCCGGAACGTGCTTTTCGATGAGATCACCCCTGTCGAATGCCGCTACGTCCGCCTCACCATGCTCGACTGGCCCAAGGCCAGCCCCCTGAGCATCCTCGACTTCTCCGTCTTCGGCCGCGCCACCGGCTACTCCCCTTCCCAGGTCCCGGTTCCCACGCCGAAGGTGATGCGGTAGCAGGGGCAAGTGCATCAGAACGCGCAGGGACAGCGGAGACCTTTCCCGTAGGTCAATCGCGCCCATAGGTACACCCCGTCCGAAGGCACACCTTTCCAGTGGGTCCATTCGCAGTACCTACGGGAAGGAAAACTCGTCGAAAATTGCCCCGTCGGTCCATCAAATGGACCTACGGGCAAGTGGGGCGGCTGGCCGACCGTGTCCTCAGGTCCAATCGCTGGACCTCAAGGCATGAAAAACCCACGAAAACGTGGCCTCCGGTCCACCAACTGGACCGATGGGCACGCTGGGCGGCGGGGTGTTGAGGCGAGGCAACGGGCCAATCCGCTGGCGGCCCTTCGACAGGCTCAGGGACCGCCCTTGGGGGCGGGTGGTGGCGGGGTGGGGTTGGCACTGGGAAGCGGCACTGAGGGGGTCAGCACGCACGGGATTATAAATTATTGATTATTAATTAGTTGTAATTTACTATGTGCTGACCCACCCCGTTTTTCGAAGGGGTCAGCACATCCGCGTGCTAAACCCCTTCATTTTGACGACGGGTCAGCACGTCACGAAATACAACCGCTTGATTTTCAACTAAATACAAAACACTGCGTGCTAACCCCTCCAACAGGCTATCTGTGTACGACAGGCTCAGGGAGTGCTATTGGTGGGTAGGTGGGGGTTGGCGGCCCTTCGGCAGGCTCAGGGAGCGCCAATCTGCAGGCTCGGGGACAGCTATTGGGGAGGCTCAGGGGCCGCCGTTAGGGGCGGGTTTGGCCGTGGCCGGTGATGAGCCATTTGTAGGTGGTGAGGGCCTCGAGGCCCATGGGGCCGCGGGCGCCGAGCTTCTGGGTGCTGATGCCGATTTCGGCGCCGAGGCCGAATTGGGCGCCGTCGGTGAAGCTGGTGGGGGCGTTGACGTAGACGCAGGCGGCGTCCACGCCGGCCTGGAAGGCCGCGGCCGCCGCCGGGTCGTCCGTCACGATGCTCTCACTGTGGCCGGAGCCGTATTGGGCGATGTGGTCCATGGCTTCCTGGAGGCTGTCTACCGTGCGGATGACCATCTTATAGTCCATGAATTCGGTGCCGAAGCTGTCGGGAGTGGCGGGGCACAGCAGCGGATAGACGTCTTTCAGCACGGCGAACGAGCGTTCGTCCGCATAGATGGTCACGTTCTTCGCTGCCAGGGGCGCGCAGAGGGCCGGGAGGTCCTGTAGGCGCGCGCTGTGGACGATGAGGCAGTCGAGGGCGTTGCAGACGCTCACGCGGCGCGTTTTCGCATTGAAGACGATGGCTTTGCCGATCTCCAGGTCGCCGGCCGCGTCGAAGTACGTGTTCACCACGCCGGCGCCCGTCTCGATGCAGGGGATGCGGGCGTTGTCGCGGACGAAGTCGATGAGCCGGCGGCCACCGCGCGGGATGACCACGTCCACGTAGCCCACGGCGTTGAGCAGGGCGTTGGCCGCCTCGTGTGTCGCGGGCAGCAGGGTCGCGGCCGCCGGGGCGACGCCCCGGGCCGCCAGCACCCGCTGCACGACCGCCACGGCGGCGCGGTTGGACGCGTCCGCGTCCTTGCCGCCCTTCAGCACGCACGCGTTCCCGCTCTTGAAACAGAGCGAGAACACGTCCAGCGTCACGTTCGGGCGCGCCTCATAGATCACGCCGATCACCCCGAAAGGCACGGCGACCTTCCGCAGCTGGAGCCCGTTCGGGAGGACGCGGTCCAGCAGGACGCGGCCCAGCGGCGACGGAAGCGAAGCGACGTTCCGCATGTCGGCCGCGATGGCGTCGATGCGCGCGTCCGTCAGCATCAGCCGGTCGTAGAGCGGCGAGGCCGGGTCCATGCGGGCCAGATCCTCCGCATTGGCCCGGAGCAGTTCCTCCTTGGAGGATACGAGTTCGTCGGCGACGGCGCGCAGCACGTCGTTCCGGAAATCGTCGGAAAGGCCGGCGACGCTTTTGCCCGCCTGCTTGGCCTGGATGAATAACGCTTCCATAATCTACAGCAAACTCAGATAATCGTAATGTACCAGCGGCCGGCAGTCGTGCTGGCCGATCACTTCCCGAGCCTGGGCGGCGCTGTACGCGCTCCGCCCTACGGCGAACTGCGCCCCGGAAGGGTCCAGGATGCCGATGATATCGCCCTCCTCGAAGTCCCCTTCCACCGCGACCACGCCCACGGGCAGCAGGCTCACCGCCTGCTCGCCGCAGAGCGCCTCGCGCGCGGCCGCATTGACGGTAACCGTCCCCTTGGCGAAGCCGCTGCTGTGCGCGATCCATTTCTTCACGCTCGAGACCCCGCCCGCGACCGGGACAAACTCCGTGCAGACGGTGCCCGGAACGCCGAAATACAGGTCCCGGACGATGCCCTCGCGCTTTCCATTGGCAATGAGGACGCGGATCCCCTCCTCCGCGGCGTGCGTCGCGATCGCGTACTTCGACCGCATCCCGCCGCGGCCGAAGCCGCTCTTCTGCGCGCCGATCCCGCCGCTGATGTCCTCGCCCGGCTGGACCTTCGCGATGACCTTGGAAGCCGGATCGGACGGCGGCCCGTCGTAGATCCCGTCCACATTGGACAGGATCATCAGCGTGTCGGCGTCCATCATCGACGCCACCAGGCCGGAGAGTTCGTCATTGTCCGTGAACATCAGCTCGGTGACGCTCACGGTATCGTTTTCGTTGATGACCGGGACCACGTCGTGGGCCAGCATCACTTCCATGCAGGCCCGCTGGTTCAGGTATTCCCGGCGCGTGGAGAAGCTCTCCTTCATCGTGAGCACCTGGCCGATGGTC
>JAGCDF010000074.1 GCA_017651225.1 Bacteroidales bacterium | reverse complement strand
GGCAGATGCCGAAGTGATCCTCGCGAACACCTGCTCCGTGCGCGACAACGCCGAGCAGCGCATCTGGGGTCGCATCGAACAGTTCAATTTCCAGCGCAAGACGCGTCCGGGCGTGGTCGTCGGCATCCTCGGCTGCATGGCCGAGCGCCTCAAGGACGCCCTCCTGGAGTCGGGCAAGGTGGACATCGTGGCCGGGCCGGACGCCTACCGGAGCCTGCCGCGCCTGCTTGACGCCGCTTCGCAGGGCCACCCGCAGATCGACGTCCTGCTCTCCCGCGAGGAGACCTACGGCGACATCGCGCCGGTGCGCGTGGACAAGAACGGCGTCTCCGCCTTCATCTCCATCATGCGCGGCTGCAACAACGTCTGTTCCTATTGCGTGGTTCCCTACACCCGCGGCGCCGAGCGCAGCCGCGACCCGCACACCATCGTGCGCGAGGCCTGCCACTGCGCGATGGACGGCTACAAGGAGATCACCCTGCTGGGGCAGAACGTGGACTCCTACCGCGTCGGCGATCTCGATTTCGCCGGCCTGCTTGCCCTGGTGGCCGAGGCCGTGCCGGGGCTGCGCATCCGTTTCTCGACCTCCAATCCGCAGGACATCTCTGACGCCGTGCTGGAGACGATGGCCTCGCACGCCAACATCTGCCACCACATCCACCTGCCGGTCCAGTCCGGCTCCGACCGGATGCTGGAGAAGATGCGCCGCCGCTACACGCGGGAGGGCTACCTGGAGCGCGTGGCGAAGATCCGCGCACTGATGCCCGACTGCGCCATTTCCACCGACGTGATCGCGGGCTTCTGCTCCGAAACGGAGGAGGACCACCGCGACACGCTGAGCCTCTTC
This sequence comes from Bacteroidales bacterium, assembly GCA_017651225.1. Taxonomy (GTDB): domain Bacteria; phylum Bacteroidota; class Bacteroidia; order Bacteroidales; family UBA932; genus Cryptobacteroides. Next base: position 83,226 of record JAGCDF010000074.1, on the reverse strand, counting down.
GAGGCCGTCGGCTTCGACGCCGCCTTCATGTTCCAGTATTCCGAGCGGCCGGGCACGCTCGCCGCGAAGAAATACCCCGACGACGTGCCGCCGGAGGTGAAGACCCGCCGCCTCGAGGAGATCATCGCCCTGCAGAACCGCCTCTCGCTCGAGAGCAACCGCCGCGACCTCGGCAAGACCTTCCAGGTGCTGGTCGAAGGCCCTTCCAAGCGCAATCCGGCCGAACTCTGCGGCCGCAACAGCCAGAACAAGATGTGCGTTTGGCCGGACACGGCGCACCGCGCAGGCGACCTCGTGGACGTCGTCGTCCGCGACTGCACCCAGGCCACGTTGCTCTGCGAACTGGTCCGGGATTCGGAGTAGTTTAAGATAGAGATTTTTCTTATCTTTGTAGGATATAACTTTTACGCGCATGAAGAAATTATCCTTATTGCTGCTGCTCATCCCGCTCCTGCTGCTTTCCGGCTGCAAGGACAAGGGCATCAAGGATATCAGCGTCACCTCGGTGCGGCTGATTTCCATCTCGCCGGAAGGCTTCAGCGGCGTGTCCGCACTGATCGAGGTGGGCATCCACAACCCGACCATTGGATTCGAGGTCACGAACGTCACCGGTGTGGCGAAGTACAAGGGCCAGGAAGCGCTGGCGGTCCACGCCGACCAGCTGATGGTGCCCGCCCACAGCGACGCGCTGTACCGGATCCCGCTGCAGGGCAACATCGCCGAAGGGTTCAACCCCCTGCGGCTCCTGGGGCTCCTGGGCAAAAAGTCGAATTATGACGATGTCACCTTCAGTGTTTTCGTGCGTGTGGCCGCCCGCGGCGGCATTGGCAAGAATATTGAAATACTGGATATCCCGCTGAGCAGCCTGCTCACCCAACCCGAAACGGAGAACGATGAGATTACAACGACTAAATAAACTGTTCTGGATCCTCGCCCTGCTGACCCTGGGCGCTCCCGCCCTGCGGGCGCAGAACGCGGAGGAGGAGATTCCGAGCGAGATCGAGCACGCCGGCGAGGAGGTCCAGGTGGACTCCACGCTGCTGGGGCGCGACATTTTCTCGGCCCTGCCCGAGCGCGTGGTGGTGCGCCAGTCGCCCGCCGTGCGCGCCGCGCTGAACAAACAGGTGGCCGCCAACGCCGGCAAGCAGTACAACGGCTTCCGGATCCGGCTCTATTTCGCGAGCACGCGGACGGCGCGGGATGAATCCGCCGCCGTGATCCGCCGCTTCAACACGCTGTACCCCCACATCCAGGCGTACCGCAGCTTCGCCTCCCCGAACTTCAAGGTGACGGCCGGCAACTTCCGCACGCGCCTGGAGGCCGAGGCCCTGCTGCAGCGGATCAAGGGGGATTTTCCGGACGCGTTCATCGTCCGGGAACGTTTCAAGTATCCCACGATCGGACGGGCTGACACCCGGCCCGCCGACCTGCCCGCAGAACTGTAGCGATGATCAAGCAGGGACTCGAACTCAAACAGCAGCAGAAGCTCTCTCCGCTGCAGATCCAGACGATCAAACTGATCGAACTTCCCATCCAGGAGCTCGAGCAGCGGATCCGCGCGGAGCTGGAGGAGAACCCTGTGCTGGACGACACCCCCGATCCCGAGAAGGCCGAAGAGGCCAAGGACGTCTCGCTGGACGAGATCACGGACGAGGGCGATATCCCTGCCTACAAGACGCGCGTCAACAACTGGGGCAAGGACCCCAGACCCGAATACAACACCTTCTCGGTGCGGCAGAGCTTCACCCAGAGCCTGATGGACCAGCTGGGCTACCGCAACCTCACCCCGGAGCAGTACGCCGTGGCGTCGTTCATCATCGGCTCGCTCGACGAGGACGGCTACCTGCGGCGCGACATCGAGTCGCTGGTGGATGACATGGCCTTCCGGGCCGGCATCACCACCACGCCCGAGGAAGTGCTGGAGATGCTCAAGGTGGTGCAGGACTTCGACCCGGCCGGGGTCGGCGCGCGCGACCTGCGCGAGTGCCTGCTCCTGCAGCTCAAGTCCATGAAGCAAACCCCCGACACCGTCAACGCCGAGCGCATCCTGGAGAACTATTTCCAGGAGTTCTCGAACAAGCATTTCCAGAAGATCATGTCCCGCCTGGGCCTGTCCGAGGCGGATTTGAAGGGGGCGATGGCCCGCATCGTCAAGCTCAATCCCGCGCCGGGCGGGGAGGTGGACTACACCTACACCGACCAGGCGCAGCAGATCGTGCCGGACTTCGTGCTCGAAGAGCATGACGGCGAGCTGTCCTTCACGATGCCGCGCTTCTCCGTGCCGGAGCTGCGCGTCAACAAGAAATACGCGGACCTGCTCCTCGAGGCGAAGGGCTCTTCGGAGCGCGCCCAGAAGGAGGCCGCGACCTTCGTGCGCCAGAAGCTGGACTCCGCCAAATGGTTCGTGGAGGCGCTCAAGCAGCGCCAGAACACGCTGAACCGGACCATGTCGGAGATCCTGAACTACCAGCACGACTATTTCGTGTCCGGCGACGAAGCCGACCTCAAGCCGATGGTCCTCAAGGACATCGCCGAGCGGACCGGCTTCGATATCTCGACCATCTCCCGCGTGGTCAACAGCAAGTACATCGAGACGCATTTCGGCATCTTCCCGCTGAAGTACTTCTTCTCCGAAGGCATGGAGAACAAGGAGGGCGAGGAGGTGTCCACCCGCGAGCTGAAGAAGGCCCTGCAGGAGTGCGTGGACGCAGAGGATAAGCACAAACCGCTCACCGACGAGCAGCTCGTGGAGGAAATGGGCCGCCGCGGCTACAAGGTCGCGCGCCGCACCATCGCCAAATACCGCGGGCAGCTCGGCATTCCGCTGGCCCGCTGGCGCAAGGAGTTATAGCCATGAAACTGAAGGGGAAAGGCATTCCGGACATCATCCAGTTCAAGCGCCTGCTGCGCGACCGCGGCCTGAAGGCCACGCCCCAGCGCATGGCCGTCCACGAGGCGATGTGGAACCTCGTGCACGCCAGCCCGGACGACGTGGCGGCCTGGATTGAGAAGAACGGCAGCACCCGCATCTCGCCGGCGTCGGTGTACAACATCCTGACCCTGCTTGCGGAACTGGGCATCTACGGACGCCGCTCCGCCCGCGGCGGCAAGATGATTTTCGACGGCCGCGTCGGCCCGCACCTGCATCTCTACGACACGGAGAGCGAGGCGTGGCGCGATCTCGAGGACGAGGAGCTGATCCTGTGGGTGGAGGCGCACCTGAAGGGCAAGCGCTACCGCGGCTACCGGATCGACGGTTTTGAAGTGCAACTGCTTTGCCACCCGTCCCGGAAGGGACCGGTGCGGAAAGCGTAGAATTTGTATATTTGCAATTTGTATGGAAAGAATTAACTGTTTGATTATCGGCGGTGGCCCTGCGGGCTACACCGCTGCGATATATGCCTCCCGGGCGGCCCTGGCTCCCGTGCTGTATGAGGGCAACGTCCCCGGAGGCCAGCTGACCACGACGACGGTCGTGGAGAATTTCCCCGGCTACCCGAAGGGCGTGGACGCGAACCAGCTGATGGCTGACATGCGCGAGCAGGCCGTGAACCTCGGCGCGGACATCCGCCGCGGGGTGGTGACGAAGGCGGACCTGGGCGTCCGTCCGTTCCGCCTGACGGTGGACGGCGCCACGGAGCTGGAGGCCGACGCGCTGATCATCGCCACCGGCGCCACGGCCCGCTACCTCGGCCTTCCGTCCGAGGAGAAATTCCGCGGCCTGGGCGTGTCCGCCTGCGCGACCTGCGACGGCTTCTTCTACCGCAAGAAGGACGTGGCGGTCGTGGGCGGCGGCGACACCGCCTGCGAGGAGGCGACCTACCTCGCGGGGCTCTGCCGCAAGGTGTACATGATCGTGCGCCGCGACGTCCTGCGGGCCTCCGTGGCCATGCAGGAGCGCGTAAAGAATACGCCGAACATCGAGATCCTGTGGAACTGCAACACCCAGGAGATCCTCGGCGACGCCTCCGGCGTGACGGGCGCGCGCCTGGTCCGCAAGGATGGCGAGGTTTTTGATATACAGGTGGACGGCTTCTTCCTGGCCATTGGCCATCATCCCGAGTCCGAGCTTTTCGCACCCTGGGTGACGACCGATCCCAACGGGTACATCGTCACGGACGGCGGCAGCAGCCGCACCAACGTGGAAGGTGTGTTCGCGGCCGGAGACGTGCAGGATCCCGTGTACCGCCAGGCGGTGAACGCCGCCGCGTCAGGCTGCCGGGCTGCGCTGGATGCCGAAAAATATTTGAAACGATGAAACGATCCTCTCTCTATTTCGCACTTTCCCTGCTGCTCGTGCTGGGCGGGATGTCCGCCTGTAAGACGCAGTACGACACGGTGCTTGAAAGCAGCGACGTCGACCTGAAGTACAAGGCCGCCTTCGATTACTTCAACGCCGGCAAGTACTCCCGTTCCTCCGCGCTCTTCGAGTCGCTCACGCTCCAGACCAACGGCACCGAGCGCTACGACACGGTACTGTACTACCTGGGCCTGAGCAACTACTCCTTCAAGGATTATTACACGGCCGAGACCAATTTCGACACGTACCTGACCAACTTCCCGACGGGCGCCTTCTCGGAGACGGCGCAGTTCCTGCGCATCGACTGCCTTTACCGCAGCACGCTCCGCTACGAGTTGGACCAGACGCCGACCCTCACGGCCATCACCGCCATCGGCGAGTACCTGCGCGAGCATCCCGAAGGAGCCAATTCCGACATCGCCCGCCACCGCCTGCAGGAGCTGGGCGACCGGCTGGACCGCAAGGCCTACGAGAACGCGAAGCTGTACTACAAGATGGAGGACTACAAGGCCGCGCGCGTGGCGCTGAAGAACGTCCTCAAGGACGACGCGGACAACATCTACCGCGAGGACATCCTCTATTACTCCGCGATGGCTTCGTACAAGTACGCCGACATGAGCGTCGCGTCGAAGAAGAAGGAGCGCTTCCTGGTGTTCCAGGACGACTACCTCAATTTCATCGGCGAGTACCCCGAATCCCACTACCGGAAGGAGCTGGACGGGCTGTATGAAAAAGTGAAAGAAAAAAATTGAAACTTTCCGGCGAGCGCTCGCCGTAAAAAGGATATGGAAAAGAAAATACCTACCAATACCATCACGCGGGACATCAAGGATCTCGCCGCCCCGACGGGCAACATCTATGAGACTGTCGTCATCCTCGCCAAGCGCGCCAACCAGATCGCTCTGGCCGAGAAGAAGGAACTGGCCAAGAAGCTGGAAGATTTCCGCGGCGAGCGGGACACCATGGACGAGGTCTTCGAGAACAAGGAGCAGATTGAAATCTCCAAGTACTATGAGCGCCAGCCCAAGCCGGACCTCGTGGCCATTTCCGAGTTTGAGGAGGGCGACCTGTATTATCGGGTAGCCCAGGAAGACAGTGCTGCATAGCCTCCATATTGAGAATTACATTTTAATAGACTCTCTGGACGTCACGTTCCCAGAGGGTCTTGTCATCATTACGGGGCAGACCGGCGCGGGAAAATCCATCCTACTCGGCGCCCTTTCTTTGCTTTCGGGTGCGAAGGCGGACGCGTCGGTGATCACGGAGGGGGCGGACTCCTGCGTGGTTGAGGCGGAGTTCGCCGGGGCGGACGAAACGCTCCGCGCGCTGCTTGCCGAAGCGGACGTGGAGGAAGACGGCGACCGCCTGCTGATCCGGCGCGTGGTGGCCCGCTCGGGCCGCTCGCGCAGCTTCATCAACGATTGTCCCGTGCCTGTGGGCCTGCTGCAGGATGTGGCGTCCCGCCTCGTGGACATCCACTCGCAGCACAAGAGCCTGCTGCTCACGGATCCGCATTTCCAGCTGTCCGTGCTAGACCATTTCGCCGGCAACGGCGAACGCCTGGCGACCTGCCGGGCGGCGTGGCGGACGCTGCAGGACCTGCGCGCGCAGCTCGCCGCGGAGCGGGAGCAGCTGGCGCGCCTGCAGGCGGACCGCGACTACACCGAAGCCCAGTGGAAACAGCTGGACGAAGCGAAGCTGGTCCCCGGGGAGCTGGAATCCCTGGAGGAGGAGCAGCGGAGCCTCGCGAACGCCGAGCAGATTAAGGAAGGCCTCGGCGGCAGCCTCGCGCTGCTGCGCGCGGAAGGGGAGGGCCCCGGCATGTCGGCGGCGCTCAAGGACGCCGCGCGGCGCCTGTCCGCCATCGAGAAGTTCCTGCCGGCCGTGGCCGGCCTGCAGGAGCGGCTGGAGTCCGTCCGCATCGAACTGGACGACATCGACGCCGAACTGGAGGCGCTGGACGCCCGCGTAGACCTCTCACCGGCGCGGCTGGAGGCCGTGGAGGACCGCATGTCGCGGCTCTACACTTTGCTGAAGAAACACCAGTGCGCGACCGTGGACGAGCTCATCGCCGTGCGGGAGCGCTACGCCGAAGCCCTTTCCGGCTCCGAGGCCTCGGCGGACCGCATCCATGCGCTGGAGAAGGAGCTGAAGGCGGCCGAAGGCCGCTACCAGGCCGTCTGCGCCGAGCTGACGGCCGCCCGTTGCGAGGCCGCCCCGTCGTTCGCCGCGGCCATCACGGAGTCGCTCCGCTTCCTGGAGCTCGACCGCGCCGTCTTCGACGTGGCCGTCTCGGCCGCCCCGGAGAGCGCCACGGGCTGCAACCGCGTGGCGTACCTCTTCTCCGCCACGGGCCGCGATCCGCAGGACGTCTCCAAGTGTGCGTCCGGCGGCGAGCTCTCGCGCATCATGCTCAGCCTCAAGGAGATGATGGCGAAATTTGTGGGCATGCCGACCCTCATTTTCGACGAGATTGATACGGGCGTGAGCGGCAGCGTCGCCGACAAGATGGGCCGCATGATCTGCGCCATGGGGCGCGACATGCAGGTCTTCTCCATTACGCACCTCCCGCAGGTGGCCGCCAAGGGCGACGCCCACTTCGTGGTCGAGAAAGCCGTCCAGGCCGACGGCCGCACCCTTTCCTCCATCCGCGAGGTGCAGGGCGAAGCGCGCACGATGGAGATCGCGCGCCTGCTTTCCGGCGCTACCATCACTCCCGCGGCCGTCGAGAACGCAAAAGCGCTCTTATCAGAGCGCTAAGATTCTAATACTGGGGGCCTGATCCCCCAGACCCCCTGTGTCGCTTCGCTCCAATTTCGGAGCGCTAGAATTATCCTTGTTATTTATAGTTATTCCGGGCCTGACCCGGAGAATCATTAACCCACCGCCGGGGCGACGCGGATGAATTCGATCACGGCGTTCGGGCTCAGTTTTTCGTTCTTGTAGTACTTGAGGTCCACGGCCAGCATGAAGGGATCGTCGCGGCCGGTGAAGATCCAGGCCTTGCCGTCGAAGGCGCTCACGTACGGATCGCGTGCGTCCGGATCCTCCCAGCTGTACCAGTCTTTGATCGCCTCGATGGCCTCTGCGGCCGGCATGCCGGCGTGGATGGAGCCTAAGAGCTTGTAACCCGGATAGAAGATATCGATGGCGTCCGTGGTCGCGATGCCGGTTCCATAGGCGTAGACAATCATGCGCGGCGTCTCCTCGCCTTCCTTGATGTAGCGCCAGGCGCGGGTGTACTCATCGTCCACATTCATCCATTCTATATCATAGCCGTGGACGCCGTATGTGACGGTGCTTTCCCCGATCTGGATGTTGCCGATGCCGCCGGAGTGGATGATCATCGGGCTGTAGAAGCGGTCGCGGACGAATTTTGTCCCGTTCCAGTTGTAGCTGACCGGCACGGAGCCGATTCCTTCCAGGGTGAGGGTGATGCAGTCCCGGTCAATCTCCCAGTCGAGATGATGGTCGCGCATGGCCCAGTAGAGCTCGTTCTGGCCGTAGTAGAACAGACCGTCGTCCGTGATTTCTTCATCGGTATAAGGTACGTCGAGCGGGAGCTGGGTGGGCGTCACCGTATTTTTCGACACGGAATACCAGTAGTATTGTGTAGCCTTGACGGTGGAAGCCTCTTCGTAGCGGTGCTCCAGAACGCGGAGGATGCCGAAAATCCGGTCCGGGTCAGATCCCTGGAACGTGGCCAGGGTGATGGCCGGTAACGAACCTTCGGATTCCATGTAATCCTGGCTTATCCAGTAGGGCTCCAGCGCGGTGGGGTCCCAGAAGATCGAGTATTCGATCTGGGGAAGGTACAAAGCATCGTCGTAGTACTCTTCGCCCTCCTCGGTGGCATCTGCTTGGGCTGCCTCTATCTCGAGGAGCTTATCCTCGTAATCCTTGTGGTAGTCTACGCGCTTGGCGCGCGTGTTGATGTCTTCCGGCAGGCCCGCGTCGGGCAACGCTTCGAAGAAGGCCCAGATGTTTTCCGGCGCCGGAGTTTTGACAGGAGTTGCCCCGTGGGCGGGGGCGACGGACAGGGCGGACACGACCAGTGCCGTCACTGTCAGAAGAAAGAAGAGCTTTTTCATAACGTCCTCAAAGGTAGTAAAAAAAACGGGAAGAGGTAGTTTGTTTTCCGCCGTTTTTTTTCGTAAATTTCGCAGAATATTTATTAATAAGAACGATGGCCGTAAAAATTTTGAGTGTCGACGACGAGACCGATCTCGAATTGTTGTTGACGCAATTCTTCCGCAGACAGATCAGAAAGGGTGAGTACGAGTTTTATTTCGCCCACAACGGATTGGAGGCGCTTCAGCTCCTGCTGAAGTATCCGGACATCTCCATCATCCTGTCCGACATCAACATGCCGGAGATGGACGGACTGACGCTTCTGGCCAAAATCAACGAGATGCGCGTCCCGTCCAGGAAGTGCATCATGGTGAGCGCGTACGGAGACATGGACAACATCCGCCACGCCATGAACAGCGGCGCCTTCGATTTCGCCACCAAGCCGATCGACCTGGACGACCTGCAGCGGACCATTGACAAGGCCATCGAGCAGATCGAGTACATCAAGAGCGCCCAGAAGGAGCACGCCGAGCTGGTGGACATCCAGAGCGACCTTTCCGTGGCCCGCGAGATCCAGCAGGGCATCCTGCCGCGCTCGTTCACGCTGAAGGTGGCGGACCCCGGCGCGGTGGACATCTTCGCCAGCATGGAGGCGGCCAAGGACGTAGGCGGCGACTTCTACGATCTCTTCCCGATCGACGACCATCGGATCGGGTTCGCCATCGCCGACGTGAGCGGCAAGGGCGTGCCCGCGGCCATTTTCATGGCGGTGAGCCACACGCTCATCAAGGCCACGGGCATCCGCGACCTGGCTTCGAACGAGTGCATGGAGACGGTCAACAACATCCTGTGCGGCGAGAGCGTCGGCTCGATGTTCGTGACCGTGTTCTACGGCATCTATGATTTGCAGACCGGCCAGATCGACTACACCAACGCCGGCCACAACCCCCCTTACATCCTGCACGCCGACGGTTCGGTCGAGATGCTGAAGAACGACGGCAACCTGGTGCTCGGCGTGATGGAGGATATGAAGTTCAAGCGCTCGTCGCTGCAGCTGAATCCGGGCGACGCGCTCGTGATGTACACGGACGGCGTGACCGAGGCTGAGAACAAGGAGCACGCCCAGTTCGGAGAGTCCCGCCTGGAGGCGGAGCTGGCCGCGCTGCAGGGCGCTCCCAGCAAGCAGATCGTCGAGACGGTCCTGAGCAAGGTCCGGGAGTTTGCCGACGGCGCGCCCCAGAGCGATGATATTACGCAATTAGTAATCCGCAGAAAGTGAAACGCCGCACCCTCCTTTTGTATGCGCTGACGGCACTGGCGGTTCTCGCCGGTGCGGTCGCGATCGCATACCACGCGGGCAGCAAGCGGTCCCAGACCGAGCTGGCCACCCTGCAGGAAGAGGTTGACCGCCTGGTGGCCGCCGAAAAGGACGCGGCCATCGTGAAGCGGGTCAGCCAGCAGATGGAGGATATCGCGTATCAGCAGAAAGCCATATCCGACCAGCAGCGCGACCGCGCCGAGGAGCAGTCCATCCTGGCTACCCGGAGCGCCGCGCGCGCCGAAATGGAGAGCCGCGCCGCCCGCGCGGCCGAGAGCAAGGCGAACGCCGCCGCCGAGGTGGCCGAGCGGGAGCGGGCCAATGCCGAACGGCAGCAGGAAATCGCGCTCGAGCAGCGCGATGAAGCCAACCACGCCAAAAACGTGGCCGACACGCTGAACCGCCGCACCCAGGCCCGGAGCCTGGCGGTGAGCTCCCAGGTCCGGCGGGAAGCCGGCGAGCCGGAAGTAGCCGACCTGCTGGCCTACGCCAGCTGGTATTTCCTCAAGAACAACCGCGGTAACGAATACTACGCCGACACCTTCAAGTCCCTGGTCCAGGCGACCGACGGCATGCCGCGCTACAAACTGCGCGAGGGCGGCGCCGTGAACGCCATCGCCCGGGTGCCCGGCCGGAACGGCCAGTGCGTGGCCGTGAGCAACTACGGCGAGGTGGAGTGGCTGAGCGCCGGCAGCACCGACGCCGGCATCCGGATCACGTCCAAGCCCCTGCTGTTCAATACGGCGTATGATTTCCGGGACGTGACGGTCCGGGACGGGAAGATTCTCGCCCTGTCGCACAACGGCCCCCTCTGCGTGCTGGACTTCCAGGGCAAGCTGGAGGTCGTGGACCTGCCCGAAGATGATTATTTCAAACTGGTGCCGAGCGGGAACCGCCTGCTCGTGGCGGCCCGGCAAAGCCTGGGCTGGTACGCGGACGGCGCCCTGACGGGCCGCGTGACCCTGGACAAGCCCCTGTCGACGCTCGTGGACCGGGGCGGGACCATCTGCCTCTTCTACGCGGACGGTTCGTACGCCGAGATGGACGCTGCGGGCCGGATCACGGCCAAGGCGCCGCTGGTGAACTACGTGGTCACCGCCGCCTGCTTCGATCCGTCCACCGAGTGCCTGCTGCTGGGTGTGAAGGACGGCACGGTCTACCCGGTCAACAAGTACAACCGCGTGATGGAGACGCTTGCGGCCCACAAGTCGCGCTGCGTGAGCATCACGATGCTCGACCCCGTCGTCGTCACCGGCGGTTATGACAAGAGCGTATACATCTGGAATATGGACAACCTGCTGTATGAGAGCGGCCTGGACTTCCGGGGAGAACTGGAAACAGAGCACGTGGGCAAGCGCGTGGTGAACAGCAGCGAGATCCCGACGGAGTGGCTGGTCCCCGTGGACTACTCCTTCGACGGCTGGACGCTGGCCGTGTGCGGCGACGCCGACGGGAAATCCGTCTGGATCGGCACCTCCGCCGGCAACGTCATGCTGCTGAATTCCTCGGCCGACGACATGGCGAAGCGGCTGCAGCGGGGACTCAAGCGTAATCTGACCCAACAGGAATGGACGCGTTACGTCGGCGTTTCCATCCCGTATATGACGTTCAAATGAGAAGGTTCGCGTATCATATCGTCCTGACGGTCGCCGCGCTGCTTTTCGCGGTGCCGGCCGTCGCGCAGAACGGCGGGAACGCCTACATGGGCGTCCCGTTCTTCAGGAACTATCCGGCCAGCCAGTACAATGCCCACAACCGCAACTTCGACGTCATCTGCGACGGTGAGGGGCATACTTTCTTCGCGAATTTCGAAGGCCTGCTGGTCTACGACAACGTCAAATGGCGCATCGTCCATACGCCCGACATTTCCCGCGTAGTGAGTGTGGACATGGAGGAGGATGGGACGGTCCGGTTCGAGGGCATCAACGTGACGGGGCGGGTCCTGGGCATGGCCGGGGATTCCATCCGCGTCGCGTATTCCTCCGGCGACGCCCGCGACGCGCGGGTGCTCTCCGGCGGCGAGCGCAACCAGGAGGGCGCCGTGGACCGCTGGAACGACATCGAGGTCTATCAGCGTCTCCCGCTGGGCGGGGACCGGACGCTGCTGGCCACGGCCACCGACGGCGTGATCGCCATCGATGCACAGGGCCGGGAAGTGTGGCGTGTCAACGTCGCCAACGGGCTCTGCTCCAACAGTATCACCAAGCTGGCCTACGACGGCAAGGGCACGGTCTGGGGGGCGACGGACAATGGTGTCTTCAGCCTCTCGGTGACCGAGATCTATACGCATTTCACGGAAAAAGAGGGCCTGCGGGGCCAGATTTCCTGCATCGCCCTGTGCGGCTCCGACCTGATGGTGGGCACCTTCCAGGGCCTCTACCGCCTCGAGGGGCAGCGCTTCGTGCCCGTGAACCAGATTAACCACGCCTGCTGGCAGATCGCCCAGGTGGACGAGGGCCGCATCTACGTGGCCACGTCGGACGGCGTCTACGAGTACGCCCGCGGCGCGTCGCGCCAGGTGTCCAACCAGTTCGCCCTGTCCATCACGGCGCTCTCCGACGGCTCCTACCTCTTCGGTGAGCTGGAGCGCGTGAGCCGTTTCCGCCCCGGCCGGGGCGTGACGACGGTCGGCGAGATCCCCAATATCACCCGATTCAAGCAAGATGAGCGTGGCGGCGTCTGGGCGATGACCCTGGCGGGCGACTATTACTACCTGGCCGCCGGCAGCGCGAACTTCGAGAAGCGGGAAGACGGCCCGTTCTCCAAACTGTTCGAATACGAAGACCCGGACGGGAACCTGTGGCGCAGCAACGACAACGGCTTGGGTATCAGCTACGACGGCATGCCGGACGAGCTGGAAGCCTGGATCGAGCCGTTCGCCGGCTACAGCATCCAGGCCATGCTGGTCGACAGGGGACTGGTCTGGATCGGCGACAACGACGGCCTGGTCCGTTTCGATCTGGCCCAGTGCCGGACGAGCGAGCGCTTCGCGCCGCTGCTGTATTTCCGCAGCTTCAAGAAGGGAAGCGGCGACCTGTCCCTCAGCTTCTCCAACGACAAGATCGACCCCTTCGGGCAGGCGCGCTACAGCTACCGCCTGCGTCAGGACAACGCCTGGTCCGACTGGAGCGACCAGCAGGAATACCTGTTCGCCAACCTCAGCTACGGCACCTACCAGGTGTCCGTCCGCTCGATGGACGCCTTCGGGCAGCTCAGCGAGGTCGGCCCGCTCGAGTTCAAGCGGCCGTATCCGATCTTCGTGCGCTGGTACGCCATGCTGGTGTACCTGCTGCTGATCGTCTACCTGGTCTACCAGATCTTCAAGTATCGCATGCGCCGCATGGCCGAAGAGCAGCAGCGATTGGAGAACATCGTCGACGAGCGGACCCGGGAGCTGCGCCAGGCCCAGGACAAACTCCTGCGCCAGGAGCGGGAGGCCGCCATCGGTAAGCTGACCAAGGGTCTCATCGACCGCATCCTCAATCCGATGAACTACATCAACAACTTCGCGCACCTGACCCTCGGGCTGACGAAGGAAATGCGGGAGGAAATTGAGGACGAAAAAGACAACATCTCCACGGATGTTTATGAGGATTCCCAGGATATCATGGACATGATGACCACGAACCTGGAGAAGATCGAGCAGCACGGACTTTCCACGACGCGCACGCTCAAGGCGATGGAGGAACTGCTCAAGGAGCGCTCCCTGAAGTTCGAGGCCACCGACCTGGCGCTGCTGTGCCAGCAGGCAGTCGAGACGTTCAAGACCTACGCCGCCGCGGACATCTCCGCGCTGGGCATCCAGGTGGAATGCATCCGGCCGGCGGTGCCCGTCATGCGGGACGTCGTGGCCGACCAGATCAGCAAGTCCATCATGTCGATGCTCTCCAACAGCCTGTACGCCATCAAGAAGAAGGCGGACAAGGCGGGCGGGAGCTACAGCCCGGTCCTCCGTGTCACCGTGGCGAAGGAAGGCGTGGGCGTCGTCATCAAGATCTACGACAACGGCATTGGCATCGAGGAGGGGATCATCAGCAAGATCTTCGATCCCTTCTTCACCACCAAGCCGACGGCTGAGGCGCCGGGCGTGGGCCTCTACCTCAGCCAGCAGGTCCTGCACGACTGCGGCGGCACCCTGTCGGTGCAGTCCGTGAAGGATGAGTATACGGAATTCGTCATTAATTTGGCTTAAGAATAAAGTCTTATGGAAGAACTGGAAGGTCTGAAAAACCAGATAACCAATTTGCAGGATCAGTTGAACAGACAGGAGAAGATGGCTTCCCTGGGCCTGCTCAGTGCCGGCATCGCCCACGAAATCCAGAACCCGCTGAACTTCGTGATCAATTTCAGCAAGATGTCCGCCAAGCTGCTGGACGACTTGCAGGAGATCGTGGACGACTGTGCGGACAAGTTGGGCGAGGACGACGCCGCCGACTTGAAAGACATTTCGGCGGATCTGGCCGACAATCTCCAGAAGATCCAGGAACACGGCGAGCGGGCCATCAGCATCATCCGCGGCATCCTGCTGCAGAGCCGCGGCAAGGCCGGTGAGAAGCTGCCCACCGACGTGGGCCAGCTCGTGCATGAATATGTCTGGCTCAGCTACCATGCCATGCGCGCCAACGACAAGGGCTTCAACATCACCATCCGGGAGGAGATCCCGGAGAACCTGCCCAAGGTCATGGTGATCCCGCAGGACCTCAGCCGGGCCGTGCTCAACGTCATGAACAACGCCTGCTACACGGTCAAGGAGCGCGCCGGCCAGGAAGGTCCCGACTACGTGCCGACCATCACGGTGAAGGTCGCCCAGACCGACAAAGGCGCCGGCGAGGCGGAGATCCGCATTGACATCACGGACAACGGCATGGGCATGACCCCCGAGGTCAAGGCCAAGATCTTTGAGAATTTCTTCACCACCAAGCCGGCCGGTCAGGGTACGGGCCTGGGTATGAGCATCACCTACGATGTCATTACCAAGAACCACGGCGGCCAGCTGCTGGTGGAAACGGAGCCGAAGGTCGGCTCTACGTTTACCTTTATCATTCCTGCCAAGATTGTAAAATGAGCATCAAGAGCTACATCATCGCATTCTTCCTCGTGTGCTGCTCATGGGCCGTCCGTGCGCAGGATGATTCGCATCTGTTCGAATCCGCCCAGGAAGCTTACGAGCTGGGTCTCTTTGAGAAGGCCGACACGCTCCTGACCCGGTCCGTGAACAGCTTCCACGGGGAGAGCCGGATCGGCGTGTACCGCCTGCTGGCCCTGTGCAACCTGAATATGGACAAGCCCGCCGTGGCCGAGGAATGGGTGGCGAAACTGCTGGCCGTCGATCCCTACTACCGGGTGTACAACGACGTGCCGCGCTTCACCGAGATGGTGAACCGCCTGCGCGTCGGCAAGACGGCCACGATTACGACGGCTTCCCAGCAGGCGGAGTCCATCGAGGAGGCGCCGGTCCCCGTGACGCTCATCACGGAAGACATGCTCCGAAGCATCGGTGCCCGGACCCTGAAAGACGCCCTGGTGGCCTACGTCCCCGGCATGACGGACATTGCCAGCAACGAGGAGATGAACGTGGCTATGCGCGGCATCTACTCGTCCGGCCAGGAGAAGATCCTCATCATGTTGAACGGACACCGCCTGAACAGCTATTCGACCAATACGGCCAGCCCTGACTATTCGATCAGCCTCGAGAAAGTCAAGCAGATCGAGGTCCTGCGGGGTCCTGCGTCCTCCCTGTACGGCGGCGTCGCTCTGACCGGTGTAGTCAACATCATCACCAAGGAAGGCTCCGACGTGGACGGCTTCGAGGCGAAGGCGAGTGCCGGCAACTACGGCCAGCTCCGGGGCGACCTGCTCTTCGGCAAGCACTTCCTGTCGCTGGACATCCTGGCCTGGGCCAGTCTCTACAACGCTACAGGGGAAAAAGTGCATTACGCCGACAACTGGGATGACCAGCCGTATGCGGTCATGCCCATGGACGGTGATATGATCATCGGCGGATACAACCGGGCCCCATCCTACGACTTCGGCCTCGCGCTGAAGTGGGACAAGCTTCATCTGCTCTACAACCGCCGCTTTGCCAAGACGGTGGCACCGTTGTCCCTGAGCTATTTCTTCACCCCGTACGAATACGATCAGTACCGCCAGCTCAACGGCTATGCTCCCGGCTATGCCATCTCTTCGCAGCATGCCGAACTGGGTTACGCCGACAGCCATGGGAACTTCTCCTGGCAGATCGCGGTCAATTTTGATTCGCAGAATCAGCAGCGTTACCAGATCGACGGCGATATCCCCGAGGTCGGTGTCAACGACGTGTCGCCCAACGGGACGGAGGGGATCGTGCTCAAGCTCTATGACGACGTGTTCCAGAGCGTGAGCTGGAATGAATATACGCTGGGCGCCTCGGTGCAGGGCAGCTACAATTATTCTTTCGGCAAGTCGCAGTCGGGCGTGATGATGCTCGGTGCGCATTTCAACCGCTTCAACCTGGCCGACGCCAGCTACCTGGAGGGTATCGACTACAACCTTATCCTGAAGACCTACAACGACCTCAAGGTGCTGAATACGGGCCGGGAGACGAGCTCGGACGCTTATGTCCAGCTCAAGCATTCCTTCGGCGCGGGGCTGGTGCTCAACGCCGGCCTGCGCTACGACTTCAAGCTGCGTTCGACGGGCAAGCGCCTGCACGTGTTCTCGCCCCGTATCGCCTTGATCTACTCCCGCCCCAAGTGGAGTGCCAAGCTGAGCTACTCCAAGGCTTTCGTGGACGCTCCGTATTTCTATCGCAACAACACCCTGGACATTAATTTCGGCGACGATAACCTCTCGCCCGAGTACCTGAACTCCTGGCAGCTGTCCTTCTACAGCGACGGCAAGCTGGTGCCCGGCCTGAAGCTTGAACTGAGCGGTTTCGTGAACAGGGCCGACCAGTTCATCATCCAGAGTGAAACGGGAAACACCAATGCCGGTAGCCTCACCAACGCCGGCGTGGAGCTGGCCCTCGGCTACGCCGCGTCCCGCTTCCGGGTGGACGGCAACCTCACCTGGCAGCGCGTGTTGAATTCCCAGAACTTCACGGTTTTCAACCACAGCGTGTACAACATCCCGGACATCCAGGCGAACCTGGCGGCATCGTATGAGATCCTGACCGGTCTGAAGCTGCAGGCGCACGCTAACTTCGTATCGGCCCAGAAATCGCTTTACACGATGCCCGGCGCGCCTGCGCTGGACATCGACATCCCCGCCCGCGTAATCGTTGATGCCGGTATCAGCTACGCGGTCTGGAAACTGGAGTTCGGGCTGAATGTGTACAACCTGACGAATTCCCATTACATGCAGGGCGGCTCCAGCGTCGCCCCCATGCGGCAGGCCGGACTCTGGCTGCTGGGCCATGTCCGGTTGAAAATATAAACCACCAAGTTTATCACCCTGATTTTATGGATCTGTATTTCGAAAAATTCTCAGAGAGAATACAGTATGTTTTAGAAAAATACAAAGACAAGACAGCATACATCATCGGTGACCGGGAGGTCACTTACGCCCAGATGGACGAGATGGCCTGCCATATCGCGTCCGGCGTGGCGCGGAAAGTCGGAGACAAACCCGTCGGAGACGTCCCCGTCCGCATCGGCATTTCGCTTGGAAGGGATGAGGATTATGTGCCTTGTATCCTCGCTGCCGTGAAGCTGGGCTGCTCCTACGTCCCCATCGACCTGGAGACGCCGGCGGACCGCCGGGATTTCATCTGCAAGGATGCCTCCCTGAGCATCCTGATCACCCGGGACAACCTCCGGGAGCTGCTCTCCAGCCCGCTGTTGGAGAATCTGCCCGTGCTGAGCGGCCCGGTCTCCGAGGCCTATATGATCTATACCTCGGGCACTACCGGTCAGCCCAAGGGCGTCTCCCAGCCCTACCGGACCCTGTACAGCTACATGCAGACCGTCTGCCTGCCGGACAATTTCAATATCAGCGACAAGTCCGTCGTCCTCCAGTTCGCCAGCATCAACTTCGACGTGTCCGTCATCGAGATCTTCTCATCCCTTTACTACGGCGGCACCCTGGTGATCGTCCAGCAGGAGGAGAAGCACGACCCGCTGCTGGTGTACAAGCTCATGAAGGAGAAGGGGATTACCTATTGCTTCATGCCGCCGTCCCTGCTGGCTGTCTTCCCGGACTACGATTATCCGGCCATGGACACGCTGTCTGCCGGCGGCGAGGCGATTCCGCACAGCCTGACCAGCAAGATTGCCGGGAAGTACCCCTATCGCTTCGTCAACGGCTACGGCCCGACGGAGAGCATCGTGACCACGACCCACGAGATCGAGGGCCCGGATGACTGGCGCAACATCGGCAAGGCCGTCCCCGGCGTCGTATGCTACGTCGCGGACGCGAACGGGAAGCTGGTCGCCCCGGGGGAGCAGGGTGAACTGCTCATCGGCGGCATGCAGCTGACCAACGGCTACTGGAACCGCCCCGACCTGAACGCCAGGATGTTCTTCGACAATCCCTACGAGAAGGAGCATGACGGCATCGACGTTTCCCGCCTCTACCACAGCGGCGACCTGGTGACGCTCAACGAGGACGGCAGCTTCAACTACATTGGCCGCATGGACTCGCAGATCAAGCTCCACGGCTACCGCATCGAACTGGGCGAGATCTGTACGCAGATCGAGCGCCAGGAAGGCGTGCTGCGGGCCTTCGTGCGCCTGGAGGACATCGGCACCGAGAAATACATCGTGGCCTATGTCCGGACCGCCGAAGGGATCGACAGCCTGGATGAGATCAAGAAGAATGTCGCCAAGCAACTGCCTGACTATATGATGCCGACCTACTGGAACCAGGTCGAGGACTTCAAGCTGAACATCAACGGCAAGATCGACAAGACCACGCTCGTGAACAGGGCGCTGGATCCGGTCGTCAAGAATGATACGCCGCTGACGCCGAACGAGGAACTGCTCGTGCAGGCCACGGCCGCGATCCTCGGCCTGCCCAGCGTCAATGTTGAGGCAGATCTTTTCAATGATTTGGGCATCACCTCGCTGCACGTCATGCAGCTGACCGTCCAGATGGGCATGTCCGGCTTCCATCTGACCGCCAACGACTTCTACACCCTGCGGACCATCCGCAAGGTCATGACCGCGGAGAAGCATCCCAACGCGTTCTGGTACGGTGATTCGGGGAACGACCCGGAGAAGCCCGTCATCATTGTAATCAGCGGCTTCACCAGCTTCTCGTTCATCTTCGGCGAATGGGCCGAAAGGATCTCCCACAAATTCGCCATTTTCGCCCTCGAGTCCTACCATACCATCATGGAGGACCGGCTGACGGACATCAACGGTCTGGTGGACGAATATGTCAAGCTTGTCCAGGATGTCGTCAATACGCGCAATGTCGTGGCCATCACCGGCTTCTGTGCCGGCGGCGAGCAGGCTCTCGCCCTGGCCGCACGTCTGTATAATCAGCAGGAACACAAGCCGCACGTGATCGTCCTGGACGGCGAGCTGGACCGGGACATCTCCCTGCAGCAGAAAATGCGTCCGCTGTACTTCTTCCCCTTCTTCAGCGAAGCGCGCAACAATGCCCGCACAGACCTGGATATCAACTTGATGGCGACCATGCCGGAAGAAACCTACAACGGCCGTGTCACCTCCATCATCTCAAGTATCTACACGGAGGGGAGCGCCGTCAATACGGGCGCTGAGAAATCTCCCGAAGTGAAACGGATGGAAAAGGAGGAGTTCTTCACCAACGAACAGCGCTGGAAGAACCGCTATCCCGACTGCGAGGTCATCCAGCACCCCACGGACCACAACGGGTTCCTGATCACGCGGGAGAGCAAGAATATCCTCGTGGATTATTTCCTGAAAAACGTTTAGCGCCGCTCCGTCGTCAGGTCGGAACGATAGACGACACGGCGCGCAGCCTGATTGACGCGGGCGGGCTCTTCGCGGAAGCGGAAGTCCGCCTGCAGTCCTTTCTCGGCGTACTCGTCGAGCTTCTTGTACCACTGGCGGCCGTATTTGGAGCACATCGTGACGAAGTAGTGCGTGGTGTCGTAGCCCTGGAAGGCGAAGGAGCCTGGCTCGCCCTGGAAGAGGGAGCGGTAGCTCAGCACGAACTGGCGGACGGCCGGGTCATCATAGTCGATGAAGTAGGACAGGGCCATGTGGGCCTCCGTGCTGTGGAGGTCGGTCTGGGAGATGCCGTTGGTGCGCATCCGGGCCGTACCGTAGAAGATGATGTTGCCGTTACGCGCGCCTTCGATGCCCAGGCCGCGGACGATGGCGGTGTTGAAGTTGTCCAGCTCGGAGGCGACCGTCACGCGGATCTTCTGCTTCTTGTCCTTGGGCAGCTGCTCCACGGAGCTGATGTTCTCGAAGCGGACGCCGCGCGCCCGCAGCTGCTCGAGCAGGTAGGCGCTCTGGCCACCCGGCCGCAGGGAGGTGGTGTCGCTGATGACGTACAGGACCTCGCCGATCGGAAGATCCTCGCGCACCCACCGGACCAGCTCGTCCACCTGGGCGCTCCAGCCGGCGGGCGCCTGCACCACGGGGCTCGTGGCGGCCAGCGCGGCGGCCTTGGGCTCCAGCGGCGAGATCAGCACCTTGCCGCTGCACTGGGCCGCGGCGAGCTCCAGGTCTTCGTAGGACACAGGGCCGATGAGCACGTCGCTCTCGTCGATGAGCGACTGCGGGACGTTGCCCTGGCTGTCGGCGGTGTCATAGACCTGCAGCTCGGCCTGCAGGCCGACTGAGCCGAGTTCGCGCAGCGCCAGCAGGGCGCCGCTGTAGAAATCCAGGAAGTTCTCGCTGGGCTTCTGGGCGGAAGCCTGCAGCGGCAGGGCGAGGCCGATGCGGATGACGCTGGGCATGTCCAGCACGTACGGGCTGTCCACCACGGGCGTTTCCTCCGTCACGACGCTGTCGAGCGGCGCCGGGGTGTCTTGCTTCGCCACGCTGTCCGGCCGGTAGTTCCGCATGGAATCCACCTTGGTGGTGTCGACCTGTTTCTTCTTGCCGGGGAACAGGTACCATTGGGCGCAGGCGTTGAGCGAGAGTGCGCAGACGAGGAGGGCGAGGATACTGAATCTCTTCATAATCATTTACTTTATGCTTTCGGCGAAAGTCATCAAATCTTGGGCGAAGCGGCTCCAGGAGAGGCGCTCCTTTTCGGCGGCGATGCCGGCGCGGAGCTCTTCCTGCAGGGTCAGCTCGTCGAAATAGCGGGTGATGGCGGCGGCAATGCTAGCGGGCGTCCCGTTGTCGCAGACAATTCCCGTGCCGCGTGCGCCGACCGTCTCCCGGAGACCGCCCACGTCCGTGACCACCATCGGCACGCCGAAGTGGGCGGATACCGAACTGATGCCGCTCTGGGTGGCGCTGCGGTAGGGGAGGACGGTCAGGTCCGCGGCGGAGAAGTAATCCTTAACCTCGCCGTCGCGGATGTAATTCGGAAACACATGGACGTCGGCCGGGGCGCGGCCGCCGTCGATGAGCTGTTGATACTTGTCAAAGGACCCGTAGGGCTCGCCGGCGACGACGAGCTGGTAGCGCTCGTCCAGCAGGTCGAAGGCCTGCAGGAGGATGTCCAGGCCCTTGTACTCCCGGATGAGTCCGAAGAAGAGCAGGGTCCGGCGCCCGGCGGGCAGCCCGAGGCGGCGCTCCGCTTCTTCGCGCGGGAGCTTCGCCCCGAAATGGGTGTAGATGGGGTGGGGAAGGACGGCGTGCGGGATGTCCGGCCGCAGGGCCAGCAGGTCGCGGCCGACCTCCTCGCAGAGGGTCACGGCGCCGTCCAGGCCTTTCAGGAACCAGCGCGTGAGCGGGGTGTCGAACCAGTGCCGCTCGTGTGGGACGACGTTGTCCAGGATGCCGATCACGCGGCAGCCGGGGGCCATTTTCCGGGCCACCTCGCCTAGAGACGGGGCGAACCAGGACATCCAGTAGCGGACCAGGAGCAGGTCGGGTCCCCAGGCGCGGATGGCGCGGGCCGTGCGGCCCCAGGACAAAGGATTAGCCGTATCCAGCAAGGCTTCCGCCTCGATGGGTACGGCTTCATCTTCTTTCGTTACGTACTGGGTCTTGCCCGGAAAAAGGATGTCGGGATACTGTCTGCTGAAATTGAAAGCGCGGACGTCGTGTGTTTTGCCCAGCTCCTCATAAAGGTTGGCGTTGAACTGGGCGATCCCTCCGCGGTAAGGGTAGAAGCAGGACAGTATGGCGATTTTCAACCCTTATTCGGTTTTGCCCTTCTCCTTGACGTAGGCGGCGTTGAGGCCTTCGATCAGGGCGTCGGTGATGTCGAGGGCGGCGTCACCGGTCACGACCGGCATCGGGAGGATCTCACCCTGGGAGGCGAGGATCATCGCGTAGCCCATCGTCTCGTTGTACTCCTTGACGAAGGTATCGATGGCGTCGGAGATCTGGTTCAGCATGACCTGCTGCTCCTCGAGGATCTCCTGCTGCTTCTGGTTGGCGTAGGACTCCACGTTGGCCTGCTGCTCCTGGAGCTTCTGGCTCTGCACCTGGGCGGTGGACTGGGTCATCAGGCCCTTGTTGATCTTGTCCTGGAAGGCGTTGGCGTCCTTCTGGAACTTGTTGACGCGGCGCTGGACCTCCTGGTTGATGCTGTTGGCCTTGGTCTCGAAGACGCTGCGCAGGTCGTTGGCCATGTCGTACTCGGCGAGGACGCGGTCCATGTTGAAGTACACGATGGCGCCCTTCTGGGCGGCAGTTTCAGTCGTGGCGGCGGCGGGTTTCTTGTCGCCGCCCTTGGTGAAGGTGACGATGGCCAGGGCGATCACGCCCACGAGGGCGACGATGCTGAGGATAAGGGGTAATTTCTTCATGTTATTGGTTGTTTTGTTATTATCCACTTTGTTCGCCGGATGGGCCGACGAATCCCGTTAAGTTTGCAAAAATACTCAAAAATTCTGAATCTGCGCCAAATATTCCCGGATAGTTGTCTCCAAGCCCATGTAAAGCGCGTCGCAGATGATGGCGTGGCCGATGCTGACCTCGTCGGTCCAGGGGATGGTCTGGATGAAGAAAGCCAGGTTTTCCAGCGAGAGGTCGTGGCCGGCGTTGAGGCCGAGCCCCAGCTCGCGGGCCGCCTTGGCGGTTTCGAGGTAGGGGGCGATGGCCGCGTCGCGCCCGGCCGCGTAGTTCGCGGCGTAGGCGGCGGTGTAGAGCTCCACGCGGTCGGCGCCGCACTTGAAGGCGCCCTCGGCCATCTTCGGATCTGGATCGATGAAGATGGATGTGCGGATGCCGCGCTCCTTGAAGGAGGCGCACATGCGCTTCAGGAAGGCGTGGTTGCGGACGGTGTCCCAGCCCGCGTTGGAAGTGATGGCGTCCGGGGCGTCCGGCACCAGGGTCACCTGGTCCGGAATGACCTCGCAGACCAGTGCGGAGAAGGAGCCGGTCGGATTGCCTTCGATGTTGAATTCGGTATGCAGGGCGGGACGCAGCGCGCGCACGTCGCTGTAGCGGATGTGGCGCTCGTCCGGGCGCGGGTGGACGGTGATGCCCTGGGCGCCGAAACGTTCGCAGTCGAGGGCGGCTTTCAGCACGTCCGGCATGTTGCCGCCGCGGGCGTTGCGCAGGGTGGCGATTTTGTTAATGTTTACACTCAGTTGGGTCATTTCCCTATTCAATTAAAATCTCACAAAAGTAAGCATTTCTATAGAATAATTGTAAATTAAGTAGTAAATTTGAGGCCCAAATGAAATTGGCCTATTATATCAAGAAAAACCGCCTCAAGGGGGACGCCCGCGTGGAATCCCTCCTGGAGCGGCTCCGTGCAGCCGGGCACGCGCTGTACGCCGTGGAGCAGCCGGACGCCTTCCAGGCGGAGACGGATGTGCTGCTGAGCCTCGGCGGCGACGGCACCTTCCTGACGGCGGCCCAGTTCGCCGTGCCTGCGGGCATCCCGGTGCTGGGGGTCAATTTCGGCCGCCTCGGCTTCCTGTCCGAGAACGACCCGGACCGGGTCGTGGAGGCGCTCTCCACGGGGGACTACTCCGTCGAGGAGCGCGAGCTCCTGCAGATCAGCTGCCCGGATCTCCCGGAAGAGAAGATCTGGCCCTACGCCCTGAACGAGACGAGCGTCTCGCGCGTGAGCGCTTCGATGCTGGGCGTGGACGTGGAAGTGGACGGCCAGCAGCTCCCGACCTACTGGTCGGACGGCCTGCTGGTGGCCACGAGCTCCGGCTCCACGGCCTACAGCCTCAGCGTCGGCGGCCCCATCTGCCTGCCCGAAACCAAGGTGTTCATCGTGGCCCCGATCTCGCCGCACAACCTCAACGTGCGCCCGCTGATCGTGCCGGAGAGTTCCCGCCTGCGCATTACGCTGCAATCGCGCGACGACCGGGCGGTCCTGTCGATGGACAACCGCAACTATACGGTCCCGGCCGGGACCCGGATCGAGGTCTGCGCCGCGCCGATGCGCCTGCGCCGCCTGCGGCTCGGCCATTCGAATTTCATCAACGCTCTGCGCACGCGCCTGCTCTGGGGCGAGGATGTGCGCAACGGCGGCAACCTGGATTAAATCAAGATTATGCAAGCACCGGACAAACTTCCTACACACGTGTCCTTTATCATGGACGGTAACGGCCGCTGGGCCAAGGAGCGGGGAAAAGAAAGGGTATACGGACACTTCGAGGGAGTCGAGAGCGTCCGTGCCGTGGTGGAGGCCGCCGTGGAGTGGAAAATCCAGTATGTGTCCTTCTTCGCCTTCTCGGAGGAGAACTGGGGCCGCCCGGAGGACGAGGTCCGCACGCTGATGGAGCTGATGGGCCGCGCGATGCTCGGCGAGCTCGACAATTTCATGGAGCACGGCGTCCGCTTCGTGGTGCTGGGCAACCGCGACCGCCTTTCAGACGCGCTCAAGGCCGACATCGACAAGGTGATGTCCGCCACGGCCGCCAACACGGGAGTCACGATGATTCTTTTCCTGAGCTACAGCGGGCAGTGGGATATTCTGCAGGCCGCGGAAAAGATGGCACACGATTTGATGAATCAACCCGGGCGACCGGCGCGGCCTGAAGATTTGAGCCGCCACCTGGTGACCGCCGGCATCCCGGACCCGGATCTGCTGATCCGCACTTCGGGAGAAAAGAGAATAAGTAACTACCTGCTTTGGCAGACGGCATACACCGAATTTGTATTTACTGACACGCTCTGGCCCGACTTCCGCAAGGAAGCCTTCCGGGCGGCCCTCGAGGAATACGCTTCGCGGGACCGGCGTTTCGGAAAAATCAAATAATTGGGTATATTTGCACATTTATCGAATGAAAATGAAAATAGGACGGATTCTGACGCTTCTGACGCTTCTGCTTGCACCGATGGTAACCCGGGCGCAGGACAGCGGCATCGAGGTGGACTACAACCATCCGCAGAAATATATCATCGCGGGGATTTCGGTCGAGGGCAATACGGTGTTCAGCGAGCAGCAGATCGTCAACCAGACGGGTCTGCACAAGGGTATGCCCGTGACCGTGCCGGGTGACGACATCGCCAATATGGTCCGTCGCCTCTACCTGCAGCGCTTCTTCGAGGATGTCTCCTTCGAGCTCGACAGCCTCAGCGCCAATCGGGACTCCGCCTGGTTCAAGATCCGCATCATCGAGCGTCCGCGCGTGTCCCGTTGGTCTTTCAGCGGCGTCAAGACGAGCGAGCGCAAGGATCTTGAGGAGCGCCTGAACCTCCGCCGCGGCGGCGAGTTCTCCGAGTACGTGGAGAAGACCTCCGCCGACATCATCAAGCGCTACTTCGCCGAGAAGGGCTTCCTGCTCTGCGACGTCAAGGCCGAGGTCCAGCGCGACACCGTGATCAAGAACGCCATCCGCGTCAACTTCGCCATCGACAAGGGCGAGAAGGTGCGCATCAAGACGATCAACTTCATCGGCAACGAGCACGTCAAGGAGTTCAAGCTCGCCCGCTCGATGAAGAAGACCAAGTCCAACAAGATCTACAACTTCTTCCACAGCAAGAAGTTCAACGAAAAGGAATACCAGGCCGACAAGAAGTCCGCCCTGAGCGCCTTCAACGAGGCCGGCTATCGCGACGCCCGCCTGGTGCGCGACTCCATCTACTACGTGGAGCCGGGCAAGCTGGGCATCGACCTCATCTTCGAGGAGGGCGACAAATACTACTTCCGCGACCTGACCTGGACCGGCAACTCCGTCTACGGCTCCAACGCGCTGAACGAAGTGCTCGGCATCAACAAGGGCGATGTCTACGACATGGTCACGATGCAGAAGCGCCTCTACGGCGGCGGCAAGCAGAACGAGCTGGACATCACCAAGCTGTACCGCGACAACGGCTTCCTGTTCTTCAACATCACGCCGGTCGAGACCAACATCCAGAACGACTCCGTGGATGTGGAGTTCCGCATCTCCGAAGGCAAGCAGGCCACGCTCAACAACATCGTCATCAACGGCAACGACCTGACCAACGAGAAGGTCGTCCGCCGCCAGATTTTCACCCGTCCGGGCTACCTCTTCAGCCAGTCCGACTTCGAGCGCTCCGTGCGTGAAATCGCTTCCCTGGGCCAGTTCGACCCGGAAGCCATCATGAAGGAAGGCGGCTATTCGATCATCCCGAACCAGCTCGACAACACGGTGGACCTCGTCTACAACGTGACCGAGAAGCCTTCCTCCACGCTGGAAGTCTCCGGCGGTTGGGGCGGCAAGACCTTCGTGGCCACCGTCGGCGTGGCGTTCAACAACTTCTCCACGCACCGCTTCTTCGACAAGGGCGCCTGGCGCCCGGTGCCGCTCGGCGACGCGCAGAACCTGGCTTTCCGTTTCCAGACGAACGGTACCTACTATACCGCCCTCACGGCGAGCTTCACGGAGCCCTGGCTCTTCGGCAAGAAGCCGACCTCGCTCAACCTGAGCGCCTACTTCACCCGCCAGACCAGCTCCTACCTCGCGCTGAATATCCTGAACCACGACCGTGAGATGCAGGTGTACGGCTTCTCCGCGTCCATCGGTACGCGCCTGAAGTGGCCGGACAACTACTTCGTCCTCTACAACGGCATCAACTGGCAAAGCTACAACCTGCACAACTGGTACTCCGGCTATTTCATCATCGACGACGGCGTCACGCACAACGTCAACTATACGCTCAGCCTGATCCGCAACTCCACCGACCAGCAGATCTATCCGCGTATGGGTTCGGAGTTCTCCTTCTCGCTGCAGCTCACCCCGCCGTTCTCCCTGTTCCGCAAGTACGACTACGACGCCCAGGGCAACAAGGTGCCCGTGTCCAGCTGGAAGGACGTCAACTACGACAACTGGAAAGGCCGCGACCGCTACAAGTGGATCGAATACCACAAGTGGAAGTTCTCCGCCACCACCTACAGCCGCCTCATCGGCGACCTGGTGCTCATGACGCGCGCGCAGTTCGGCTACCTCGGTTACTACAATCGCAGTTGGGGCTACTCCCCGTTCGAGGGCTTCCTCGTGGGTGGCGACGGTATGTCGGGCTATTATTCCTACGGTACCGAGATGGTGTCCCTGCGTGGTTACGAGAACAACTCCCTGACCCCGTACGTGCCGTCCGCCTACAATTCCAACGGCTACGCCTATGCGGGTAACGTGTACGACAAGTTCACCATCGAGCTCCGCTATCCGGTGATCCTGCAGCCGCAGTCCACCATCTACGCGCTCCTCTTCCTGGAAGGTGGTAACTGCTGGTCGGACATAAAAGAATTCAATCCTTTCCAGATGAAACGCAGCGCTGGCGTCGGTGTTCGCATCTTCTTACCGATGGTGGGTCTGCTCGGCGTCGACTGGGGCTACGGATTTGACGATCCCACGCACGGAAAGAGCCAGTTCCACTTTGTGATTGGACAACAGTTTTAATTAGATACTAACAGACTGAAAACAAATTTTAAAATCTTAGTTTGATATGAAAAAGATTCTTTTGATTGCCGCTACTGCCCTTGCTGCAGTGACCGGTTTCGCCCAGCCGAAGTTCGCCCACGTGAATTCCACCGAGCTGGTGCAGCTCTGCCCCGAAATGGACAAGGCCCGCGAGACGATGACCGCCGCCAGCAACGAAGCCCAGGAGACTTTCAATGATATGCAGGCGGAGTTCAACACCAAGTATCAGACCTACCAGTCCAAGGCCAGCACCTGGACCCAGGCCGTCCGCGAGAGCAAGGAGAAGGAGCTGACTGAGATCCAGCAGCGCCTCCAGGAGTTCTCCCAGACCGTGCAGCTCGAGCTCCAGCAGCAGCAGGAGACGCTGATGCAGCCGATCTACCAGAAGGTCAACGAGGTCGTTCAGGACCTGGCCAAGAAGGGTGGCTACATCTATGTCTTCGACGTGCAGTCCCTGGTCTACGTGGACGCAGCCCAGAGCTTCGACCTCACGCCGGACGCCCGCAAGGCCCTGAACATCCCGGCCGACCGGACCCTCGAGTCCCTCGCCGCCGAGCTCCAGGCCCAGCAGCAGGCTCAGTAAAGACGCTTCCGCCTCGTCCCGCCCACCTCGGGCGGGATGAGGTTTTTTTATTATAACCTGAACCACATTCCTACACTAAAACATAATGATGCAACACAAAGTCATTGACGCCAAAGATGTTGTAATCAGATTCGCTGGAGATTCGGGTGACGGCATGCAGCTCACCGGGTCTCTTTTTGCGGATATGTCCGCCATCTATGGCAATGGTCTTTCCACTTTCCCGGACTATCCGGCCGAGATCCGCGCTCCGCACGGGACCGTCTCGGGCGTGTCCGGTTTCCAGGTACACATCGGCAGCGAGAAGATCTCCACGCCCGGCGACTTCTGCGACCTGCTGGTCGCGATGAACCCCGCCGCGCTGAAGGCGAACGCCAAGTGGTGCAAGCGCCACGCGATGATCCTCGTGGACGAGGACGCCTTCGACGAGGCCGGCATGAAGAAGGCCGGTTTCACCACCGAGAACCCCTTCACGGAGCTCGGCGTCGAGGACCGCACGCTCATCGTCGCGCCAATCACCACGCTGACCCAGGAGAGCCTGAAGGACAGCGGGATGGACAACAAGGCCATCCTCAAGTGCAAGAACATGTTCACGCTCGGCATGGCCTGCTACATCTACAACCGGCCGCTCGAGTACATCTACGCCTACCTGGAAAAGAAATTCGCCAAGAAGCACCCCGAGGTGATTGAACCCAACAAGAAGGTGCTCAACGACGGTTTTAACTACGCCGCGAATATCCAGGCGATCGCCAACACCTATACCATCGCTCCCGCGGAGAAGCTCGAGAAGGGCACCTACCGCAACATCACGGGCAACCAGGCCACGGCCTGGGGCCTGCTCGCCGCTTCCGAGAAGTCGGGCCTGTCCCTCTTCTGCGGCTCCTATCCCATCACGCCGGCCACGGCGATTCTCGAGGAGCTTGCGCTCCACAAGAGCCTGGGCGCCAAGACGCTGCAGGCCGAAGACGAGATCGCGGGCATCTGCACCGCCATCGGCGCCGCCTACGCGGGCAACCTCGCCGTCACGACGACCTCCGGCCCGGGCCTCTCGCTGAAGTCCGAGGCGATGGGCCTCGCCGTCATGGCCGAGCTGCCGCTGGTGGTCGTGGACGTGCAGCGCGGCGGCCCCTCCACGGGCCTGCCGACCAAGACGGAGCAGTCCGACCTGAACCAGGCGCTCTACGGTCGCAACGGCGAATGCCCGATGGCCGTGGTCGCCGCGCATTCGCCGGCCCACTGCTTCGACGCCGCCTTCCAGGCCGCGAAGATCGCCCTGGAGCACATGACCCCGGTCCTGCTGCTCTCCGAGGGCTTCCTCGGCAACGGCTCCGAGCCCTGGCGCATCCCGTCGATGAAGGATTATCCCGAGATCAAGCCCCCCTTCGTGCAGGGCATCCTGCCGGAAGGGGAGAAGTTCAAACCTTTCGAGCGTGACCCCGAGACACTCGTGCGCCGTTGGGCCCTGCCGGGCCAGAAGGGCTTCGAGCACCGCGTGGGCGGTCTGGAGAAGACGCACGAAGGCGTCCTGTCCACCGACCCCGCCAACCACGCCCTGATGGTCGCCGAGCGCGCCGAGAAGGTGCAGCGCATCGCGCGCGACCTGCCGGCCCTGGAGCTCCTGAACGGCCCCGCCGCCGGCAAGCTGCTGGTGGTCGGCTGGGGCGGCACCTACGGCCACCTGCTCTCCGCCGTGCACGAGATCGGCGACGCCGTCTCCTACGTTCATTTCGACTACATCAATCCGCTTCCCGCGAACACGGAAGAGGTCTTCTCGCACTTCGAGAAGATCCTCGTCTGCGAGCTCAACAGCGGACAGTTCGCGGACTACCTCCGGGCGAAGTTCCCCGGCCGGGACATCCGCAAGTTCAACAAGGTCCAGGGGCAGCCGTTCCTCGTGAGCGAGCTGGTCGAGGCCATTCAAAAGGAGATGTAGCACTATGGCAACACTGACATTTAAGGATTTCAAGAGCGACCAGGAGGTCCGCTGGTGCCCCGGATGCGGCGACCACGCGGTGCTGGCCGCGCTGCAGCGCGCGCTCCCCAAAGTGAGCCAGGCGCTCAATTACGATAAGGAACGCTACGTGGTGGTGTCCGGCATCGGATGCTCCTCCCGCCTTCCGTACTACATGGACACCTACGGGTTCCACAGCATCCACGGCCGCGCCACGGCGGTCTCCACCGGCATCAAGGTGGCGAACCCCTGGCTGACGGTCTGGCAGGCCTGCGGCGACGGCGACGCGCTCGCCATCGGCGGCAACCATTTCATCCACGCCATCCGGCGCAACATCGACATCAACATCATCCTCTTCAACAACCAGATCTACGGCCTGACCAAGGGGCAGTATTCGCCGACCTCCAAGTTCGGCGCGATTACGAAGACCTCGCCTTACGGCACCGTCGAGCACCCGTTCAATCCGGGCTCGCTCGTATTGGGCGCCAAGGGCACCTTCTTCGCCCGCTCGCTGGACGTGGAGCTCAAGCTCAACGAGGAGATCATGACGGCGGCCGCCCTGCACGACGGCTGCTCCGTGATGGAGATGCTGACCAACTGCGTGATCTTCAATGACGGCGCGCACAAGGCGCTGACCGATCCGGCCGTCAAGGCCGACCACACCATCGTGCTGCACCACGGCGAGAAGATGATCTTCGGCAAGGACCGCGACCGCGGCCTGATCTACGACGGCAAGAAGATCCGCGCCGTGCGCATCGGCGAGGGCGGCTTCACCGAGGACGACATCCTCGTGCACGACGCCCACACCGACTACATCGGCCTGCACATGGCGCTCGCCGACATGAAGGGCCCGGACATGCCGGTGGCCCTGGGCGTGATCCGCGACGTCAAGGACATCACCTACGACGACGGTGTCCGCGACCAGGTCAAGGACGTCATGGCGAAATCGAAGATCCACAGCGTGGACGAGCTGCTGCACAGCGGCTCTACCTGGGAAGTTGAATAATACCACATTAACACTGATAATGAAAACGAAAGACATTATGGCCCGTCTCCAGGCCAAGTACCCCGGCGAAAGCGAATATCTGCAGGCGGTACAGGAGGTGCTCGAGAGCATCGAGGAAGTCTATAACCAGCATCCTGAATTCGAGAAGGCGAAGATCGTCGAGCGGATGGTCGAGCCGGACCGCATCTTCACGTTCCGCGTGACCTGGACGGACGACCAGGGCGAGGTCCAGACCAACACCGGCTACCGCATCCAGTTCAACAGCGCCATCGGCCCCTACAAGGGCGGCCTGCGTTTCCACCGCGCCGTGACCCCTTCCATGCTGAAGTTTCTCGGTTTCGAGCAGACCTTCAAGAACGCCCTTACGACCCTCCCGATGGGCGGCGCCAAGGGCGGCAGCGATTTCGATCCCAAGGGCAAGACCGACGCCGAGATCATGCGTTTCTGCCAGGCCTTCATGCTGGAGCTCTGGCAGTGTA
Source organism: Bacteroidales bacterium (assembly GCA_017651225.1). Taxonomy (GTDB): domain Bacteria; phylum Bacteroidota; class Bacteroidia; order Bacteroidales; family UBA932; genus Cryptobacteroides. The sequence goes on along the minus strand of JAGCDF010000074.1, from coordinate 51,631 downwards.
TCGGCCCCGACCAGGACATCCCGGCCGGTGATGTGGGCGTGGGCGGCCGCGAAATCGGCTTCCTGTACGGCATGTACAAGAAACTCGCGCGCGAGTACAATACCGGTGTGCTGACCGGCAAGGGTTCCACCTGGGGCGGCAGCATCCTGCGTCCGGAAGCCACGGGCTTCGGCGCGCTCTATTTCACCCAGAACCTGCTGCACCACGCGGGCAAGGACATCAAGGGCTGCAAGGTGGCAGTCTCCGGCTTCGGCAACGTGGCCTGGGGCGCCTGCATCAAGGCCCTCGAGCTCGGTGCCAAGGTGGTGGCCATCTCCGGTCCGGACGGCGTCTGCGCCATCCCGGAGGGTATCACCCAGGAGATGATCGACTATATGCTGGTCATGCGCGCGTCCAACCGCGACCGCGTGGAGGACATGGCGACCCGCTTCCCGGGCAAGGCCGTCTTCACCGCCGGCAAGAAGGCATGGAGCGTCCCGTGCGACATCGCGCTGCCTTGCGCCTTCCAGAACGAGCTGTCCGAGGACGACGCCAAGGAGCTGAAGGCCAACGGCTGCTGGTGCTGCTGCGAGGTGTCCAACATGGGCTGCCAGCCGGGCGCCATCCACTTCTTCCAGCACAACGGCATCCTCTTCGCGCCGGGCAAGGCGGTCAACGCCGGCGGCGTGGCCACGTCCGGTCTGGAGATGACCCAGAACGCGGAGCACATCAGCTGGAGCGGCAAGGAGGTCGACGAGAAGCTGCACTTCATCATGAAGTCCATCCACGAGCAGTGCGTGAAGTTCGGCACCCAGCCGGACGGCAGCGTCGACTACGTGAAGGGCGCCAACATCGCCGGCTTCATGAAGGTCGCGCAAGCGATGCTCGAGCAGGGCACGATCTAAATGATTCTGATTGATTCTTATTTAAGCCGTCTTCTTCAGAAGGCGGCTTAAATATTCGCACTTCTCGGGGTTGCCGAGGGTCTTGCCGGGGGTGCAGGAGAGCTTGACGCAGTCGTGCCACTCGCGGAGCTCGGTGATGCGGCCGCGGGTGAGCTTGACGACGATGTTCATCGGATCGGCGCCCGTGACGTCGCAGGTCAGGAAGGTGCCGACGCCGTAGGAGTCCTGCACGCGACCGTTCACATATTTGTGGATCTCGATGGCCTTGTCGATGTCGAGGCCGTTGGAGAAGCAGACCTGCTTGGTGGCGGGATCGATTCCCAGGGACTTGTACTTCGCGATGATCTTCTCCGTCTGCTCGAACTCGTCGCCGCTGTCCACGCGGAGGCCCTTGTACATCATGGCCATGCGCTTGGAGAGGTTGGAGAAGAAGACCTCGTCGCCGAAGCAGTCGTAGAGGTAGATACCGTTGTCGCCGTCGTAGACGTCGCTGAACTTCTTCATGACGTTGAAGTTGCACTCGAACACGCCGCTCACGTTCTCCTCGAAGGAGATGAGCTGGTGGGACATCGTGCCCAGCGGCACGCAGTTGTATTTCATCGCCAGCCAGACGTTGGACGTGCCGGTGAACTTGCCCGGCCAGGAAGGCTTCGAATCGTAGACCTCCTTCATCACGCGCACGACCATCTCGTGGTGCGCGAAGCTGAAGCGGCGGCGCGTGCCCATGTCGCCGAGCACGAGGCCGCTGCCGAAGATGCGCTCGGTCTTCGCGCGCGCCTTGGCCTCCTCGGCCGCGGCGTCGTAGCGGTCAAAGTCGCCGCGCAGGCCGTGCATCAATTCGCTGATGCAGGAGAGGATGGGCATCTCCCACATGATGGTGGAGAACCATTTGCCGCGGACGCTGATGTCCAGGTGGCCCTCCGCGTCCTGCTGGATGGTCACCTCGGCCGGGCGGAAGCGGAAGCCGCGCAGGAAGGTGAAATACCACAGCGGCAGGAAGACGCAGCGCGTCTTCATGAACTCGATCTCCTCGTCGGTGATGACGACCTCCGCCATGTGGTCAATCTGCTCCCGGAGGAGCTTGTCGAAGCCCTTGGGGTAGACCTGGTGGTTGCGGTCGTAGAAGGTGTACTCGACTTCCGCCCGCGGGTAGGTCTTCAGGATGTAGTACTGGCAGGTGAAGGTGTAGAGGTCGTTGTCGGTGAAATGGTTGATGATCGGTTTCATGTTATCTAAATGATTTCCAGTTTCTTGAGTAAGGCCTGCGGGTCAGGCTCATGGCCGCGGAAGCGGAGGTACAGCAGGGCTTCGTCCTCGCTGCCGCCCTTCGAGAGGATGTTCTCCCGGAAGGAGGCGGCCGTCGCGCGGTCGAAGATGCCCCGCTCGCGGAAGAGGGAGAAGGCATCCGCCTCGAGGACTTCCGCCCACTTGTAGGAGTAGTAGCCGGCGGAGTAGCCGCCGTCGAAGATGTGGTGGAAGGAGGTCGAGATGCAGCTGCCGGGGATGTCCGGCAGAACGGCGCAGCCGGCGAGGGCCTGCGCCTCAATGGCTACAACGTCATCCCCGACCTGATCGGGGATCTCCTTCCTAAGGGTGTGCCAGGCGAGGTCCAGCAGACCGAAGCGAAGCTGGCGCACCTGGAAGTAGGCCGCGTGGTAGTTGCGGGCGGCAACGAGCCGCTCCACGAGCGCGTCGGGGATGGGTTCGCCCGTCTGCCAGTGCCGCGCAAAGGTGTGCAGCCACGCGGGCTCGAAGCCCCAGTTCTCCATCAGCTGCGAGGGCAGCTCCACGAAGTCGCGGGTCACGTTGGTGCCCGTCAGGGACGGGTAACGCCCCTCGGCGAGCATCCCGTGCAGGGCGTGGCCGAACTCGTGCAGGAGCGTGGTCAGTACGTCGTGGGTGAGCAGCGAGGGCGCGTCGGCTGTCGGCTTGGTGAAGTTGGTGACGATGCTCACCAGCGGCCGCTCCTCGACGCCGCTGCGCACCGCGAGCTCGCGGAAATTGGTCATCCACGCGCCGCTGCGCTTGCCGGGACGGGGGAAGAAGTCCGCGTAGAAGAGCGCCAGGTGCCGCCCGTCCGCGTCCTGCACGTCGTAGACGCGCACGTCCGGGTGGTAGACCGGGATGTCCGGCCGCTCGATAAACTGCACGCCGTACAGGCGCGTGGCGAGGCCGAACACGGCCGCGATGCAGTCCTCTAGGCGGAAATAGGGCTTGAGCTGCTCGTCGCTCAGGGCGTAGTGTTCGGCGCGGTAGCGCTCGGACCAGTACGGGAAGTCCCACGGGAGCATCTCCTGCTGCGCGTAGCCGCGCTCCCGCGCCCAGGCGAGCAGCTCCGCCACCTCCCGCCGGGCGGCGGGCAGGGACGGCGCCATCAGCTCGTCGAGCAGCTTGCGCACGGCGCCGATGGTCTTGGCCATGCGCTCTTCGAGCTCGTAGGCCGCCCAGTCGGCGTAGCCGAGCAGCTGCGCGATCCGTTGGCGCAGCCGGGTGATTTTCAGGCAGTTGTCGCTGTTGTCATGCGGGCCGCCGAGGGCCCGGGCGTTGAAGGCGCGCCACATTTTCTCCCGCAGGTCGGCGCGGGCGCTGAACTGCAGGAAGGGAACGTAGCTGGGGTGCGAGAGATCGAAACGCCAGCCGTCCCGGCCCTGCTCGCGGGCGGCCTGCGCCGCCGCGTCGCGGACGTACTGCGGCAGGCCTTCCAGCTCCGCCTCGTCGGTGATCTCCAGGCTGAAGGCGTTGGTGGCATCGAGCACGTTCTTGCCGTATTTCAGCTCCAGCAGGTCGAGCTCCTCCTCCAGCGCGGCGTAGGTCTTCTTGTCCGCCGGGCTGAGCAGGGCGCCGCTGCGCGTGAAACCTTTATAGCTCTCCTCCAGCAGTTTGCGCTGGTCGGGGGCGAGGTCGAGCGTAGTGCGCTGATCGTAGACGGCGCGGATGCGCGCGAAGAGGGTTTCGTTGAGGGAGATGTAGAGTTCGTATTCGGTCAGCAGCGGGGAGATCTCCTCCGCGAGTTGCTGCATGGCGTCGTTGCTCTCCGCTTCGAGCAGGTTGAAGAAGAGCCCGCTCACGCGGTCCAGCGCGGCGCCGGCGAGCTCGAGCGCCTCGACCGTGTTGGCGAAGTCCGGCGCCGCGGGGTTCGCCGCGATGGCGTCCACCTCGGCCTTGCCCGCGGCGATGGCCGCCTCGAAGGCGGGTTTCCAGTGCTCCGGCCGGATCAGGTCGAAGCGCGGCGCGCCGAACGGCAGGGACGAAGGCTGCAGCAAAGGATTATCCATACTGCAAAGATACCATTTTCCCACCAAAAACGCGATAGTACCCACCAGCCGCGACTTTCCCGGGTACGTTTGTCCTCGAAACAGGCCCGTTTTGAGGACAAACCCCTGAAAAACCGCCTATCATCCTCACCAGCACCCCATTTTGAGGACGCCTGTCGCTGGGCGCATGCTGCCAGTCAAGCTGGGGGCCTGTTTTGTGCTCGGGACCCCGTTTTTTCGCTTCCCGGGCACACCAGACCCCCTTTTTGTGCCCGGCAACCTCTTCCCAGGGGCAAGAACACCCCAATTTGCCCCCGGCAACCGGTTTTTCATGCTTCCAGGGGCAAAAACGGCCTTTTTCGCCCCTGGCAGAATTAAAATTAGCAAGTCGGAACCGAAAAAGGCCGAAATTGGCGCCGACAGGGGTTTTGAAACCGGGGTCAGCGCCAAAAACGGGCAAATACAGCGCCGAGATTCATTTTTGCGGCAGCCGGCGGGGAGGATGTGCAGGAGCGTTGCAGAAGGGGGGCGGGTGCTGTGGGATGGCGTTGTGGAGGAAGAGCCGGCGAATGACGAAGAGGGGTAAAATACCTACAAATGGGGATTTCCGGTTCGGACGGGATGCGTTAATTTTGCAGTCGGATAAAAGTTAGTGTGTTTTAGAAGGTGCGGCCGCCTCGGAGGACGTGCCTTTTTTCTTTGTTTTATCTCTGAAAATGACTAAATTTGCGCCGCATTTTACAGAGCAAGTAAAATTAGTATCAAATATTTATGTCCAACAGTAAGTTTTCTGTGAAGTATTGTGTGCTTCTGCCCATCGTGCTGATCGTCACAATCCTTCTATGGGCCCTCCCGGTCAGTGTTTTCGGGATCGCCGACCTGACCGTTGTCCAGCAGCGCGTGATCGCGCTCTTCGTCTTCGCCGCCCTGATGTGGATCTTCGAGATCATCCCGAACTGGACCACCTCCGTGCTGGTGATCGTGATCGCCCTGCTGACCGTTTCCAACAAGGGTATCGGCTTCTTCTGCAAGCCGGAATTCGGCACCCTCGTGGACTACAAGAGCCTGATGGCCGCCTTCGCGGATCCTGTGGTGATGCTCTTCCTCGGCGGCTTCGTGCTCGCCATCGTGGCTGAGAAATACGGTCTGGACGTCACCATGGCGCGCGCTCTGCTGTCCCTGTTCGGCACCAAGCCGAAGATGGTCCTGCTGGGCTTCCTCCTGGTGATCGCCATCTTCTCGATGTTCATGTCCAACACCGCCACGGCCGCCATGATGCTGGCCTTCCTCGTCCCGGTGCTCTCGAAGCTCCCGGCGGACGACAAGGGTAAGATCGGCCTCGCGCTGGCCATCCCGGTGGCCGCGAACATCGGCGGCATCGGCACCCCGATCGGCACCCCGCCGAACGCCACCGCCGTCAAGTTCCTGGCTGAAGCCGGCTACGATGTGACTTTCATGCAGTGGGCCGAGCGCATGGTCCCTTATGTGCTGATCATGATTGTCGTCGCCTGGGTCGTCCTGCAGCTCCTCTTCCCGTTCAAGTCCGAGAAGATCGTGCTCGAGATCCCGGAGAACAAGCGCAAGAAAGACTGGCGTACCACCGTGGTGTGGATCACCTTCCTGGGCACCATCCTGCTGTGGGCCACGGAGCAGTGGACCAAGATCAACTCCAACGTCGTGGCGCTCATCCCGCTCGGCGTGCTGACCGCCACCGGCATCTTCGGTAAGGAAGACATCAAGGAAATCAACTGGAGCGTGCTCTGGTTGGTGGCCGGAGGTTTCGCCCTCGGTACCTGCCTGCAGAGCACGGGCCTCGCCAAAGTCCTGATCAACGCCATTCCGTTCAACACGATGTCCGTCGTGCTCGTGATGATCATCGCCGGCCTGGTCTGCTACTTCCTGTCGAACTTCATCTCCAACTCCGCCACCGCGGCCCTGCTGATCCCGATCCTCATCGTGGTCGCCGAGGGCATGAACCTGGGCGCCACCGGCTCCCGGGCCATGATCTCCTACATCGCCGTGTGTGCTTCGATCGCGATGCTGTTCCCGATCTCCACGCCGCCGAACGCCATCGCCTCTTCCACCGGTATGGTGGAGACCAAGGACATGACCAAGGTCGGTATCATCATCGGTGCCTTCGGTTTCATCCTCGGCTACTTCTGGCTGACCGCGATCTTCCCGTTCGCCGCTTAATCTGATATTTCCCTTCTGGTGGCCCCCTGACCGGGACCACCAGATTTTAATTACAAGATATGACCAAGAAAATCATTCTCGCAATTGCCCTGCTGGCCGCGACGCTGAGTGCCGCCGCCCAGGAGAGCGCCCCCAAGTTCAAGTGGTACGGATTCATCCGCAACTACGCCGTCGCCGACACCCGTGAGAGCGTTTATGGCACGGAAGACTTCTTCTACTATCTCCCGAAGGACACCAAGATGGTGAACGGGACGGACCTGAACGCGCAGCGCACCTTCGCGTTCGCGGCCATCACCTCCCGCCTCGGTCTCGATGTGACCGGCTATGAAGTAAGCGGCTGGAACGTCAGCGCCAAGCTCGAGGCCGACTTCTACGCCGGCGTGTCCGGCGTGACCGGCACCGCGCTGTTCCGCCTCCGCCAGGCCTACGTGACCCTCGCGAAGGGCGGCTTCAGCGCCAAGATCGGCCAGGCCTGGCACCCGATGGCCGCCGACATGCCGCACGTGTTCTCCCTGAACACCGGCGCCCCCTTCGGCCCCTTCAGCCGCACCCCGGAAGTGGTGCTGGAGGGCAAACTCTCCGACTCCGTGACCCTGACCGGCGCGCTCCTCTGGCAGATGCAGTACACCTCCGCCGGTCCGGAAGGCGCTTCCGCCAACTACATGAAATACGGCGGCATCCCTGAGCTTTACCTCGGCCTGAGCTATAAGAAGGGCGGTTTCACCGGCCGCGTCGGCGTGGACATGCTCTCCATCCGTCCGCGCCACAACGACGGCACCCGCAAGGTCTCCGACCGCATCACGACCGTCAGCCCGTTCATCTACCTCGAATACACCAAGAACCTGTTCTCCGTCAAGGCCAAGAGCATCTTCGCCCAGGCCGGTGAGCACATGAACCTGAACGGCGGCTACGGCGTCAGCGCCGTCAATTCCGACGGCAGCTGGTCCTACAGCCCGACGCGCAACTCCTCCACCTGGGTCAGCCTGAGCTACGGCAAGAAGCTCCAGGGCGTGCTGTTCGCCGGCTATGTCCGCAACTTCGGCACCAAGGACGCGCTGGTGGGCGACCTCTACTTCAGCAAGAACAGCTTCTCCAACATGCGCCAGATGTACCGCATCGCGCCGGAGGTGATCTACAACCTCGGCAAGGTGGCCTTCGGTCTGGAGTATGAAATGACCAGTGTCCAGTACGGCGACTTCGGCCTGAACGACGTCTACGGCCTGGCCAACGAGAACATCCACTGCGTTGCCAACCATCGCTTCCAGCTGATGGTGAAGTACACCTTCTAAACCCTGTCCTGCATGGCTCTGCTGCTGTTTTTCCTGCTGGGCGCGATGGCCATCTCGTTCCTCTGCTCGATTCTGGAGGCAACGCTGATGTCCACCCCGATCTCCTACATCACGATGCGGGAGGAGGAGGGCTACAAGCCCGCGACCCGGTTCAAGGAATACAAGCAGGATCCCTCCCGGCCGATCGCCGCGATCCTTTCGCTCAACACGATAGCGAACACGATCGGCGCGGCCGGGGTGGGCCACCAGGCCACCGAAGTCTTCGGCTCCGGCTGGTTCGGCCTGGTCAGCGCCGTGATGACCATCCTCATCCTCGTCTTCTCGGAAATCATCCCCAAGACCATCGGCACCACGCGCTGGAAGTCCCTGATGGGCTTCGCTACGGCGATGATCGGCGCGCTGATCGTGCTGATGTACCCGCTGGTGCTGCTCATCGAGCTGCTCACGCGCCTCGTTACGCCCGAAGACGCGGAGGAGCCCGCCGTGTCGCGCGACGAAGTGAGCGCGATGGCGAACGTGGCGGAGGAGGAGGGCGACCTCGAAGAGGACGAGAACACCATTATCCAGAACCTCATCAGCATGGATGAGGTGAAGGCCTTCGACGTCATGACCCCGCGCGTGGTCTGCGAGATCGCGCCCGAGTCCATGACGCTCAAATCTTTCTACAAAAGCAAACGCTACCGCCACCACAGCCGCATCCCGGTCTACGCCGACAACGACGAGTACATCACCGGCTACATCCTGCGCGTGGAGGCGCTCCAGCTCATGGCCGAGGACAAGTTCGACCTCACGCTCGGCGAGATCCGCCGCGACGTGGCGACCTTCGACGAAGACACGACCCTCGACAAGATCTGGGACGAGATGCTCAGCAAGGACGAGCAGATCGCCATCATCATCAATGAATACGGCAGCTTCCAGGGCATTCTGACCCTGGAGGATGTGATCGAGACGCTGCTCGGCAGCGAGATCGTGGACGAGAACGACACCGTCCGCGACATGCAGCAGCTGGCCCGCGACAAGTGGAAGAAGCGGGTCGTCCGTCCGAAGGAATAGGACGGAAACCTATCCGATCAATACTTTCTTATACCCCAACCGATCGAGTTCGATGGCGGCGCCGACGCGGTAGAGCACCGTGTAGGCGCGCGCGAGCAGGTAGAAGCCGCGCGCGGTCTGCGTCTCGACGCCTTCGTGCTGCAGCAGCCCGAGCACCGCGAGTGCGCAGCTCTGCAGGGTGTCGGAGATCTTCTTCGCATCGTGGCTGTCGAGCGGCAGGCCCAGGACGTCGCGCAGGATGTGCTCGTCCATGTCGTCCCAGCCGCGGGCGCCGTACCATTTGCGGTAGGGCCGGTCCTTGTACTGCTGCCAGTCGGCGTCCCAGGCCCAGGCCGTTCCCAGGCCGAGAAAACCCGCCCAGGCGAGGGCGGCTTCGGGGTATTCGTTGAAATTGACCACCGCGTCGGCGATGTAGTCTTTGATGTAGACGTCCCACAGCGCGTCGAGGTCCGGGTTGCGGACCAGCTCGCCGGGCAAGAGACCGGCGCCGCTGCAGATTTTCAGGAGACCGTCCTCGAGCAGCTGCTCGAAACGGTCGAGGTCGCGGGTATCTTCTTCGCGGGACATTAGCTTCTTCGGATTTTGATGACCTGCCGCAGGGCGCCGACCTGCGAGAGGACCTTGTCCAGCTCGGCGCTGGACGGCACCAGCAGGCGGATGGTGATTTCATAGGTGCCGGTGCGCAGGTTCTCCTTCACGTTGAAGGCGCGCATCGACACGCGGAACTGCCCGATGATGTCCATGATGGCGCTGAGCACCGGATGGTCGAGGTCGGTGGTGACGGTCAGCGTGCACTGGAAGTCGCCCTGGCCGGGGTTGTCCTGCCAGATCACCTTCTGGATGCGGTAGGGATAGCGCTCGATGAGACGGGCGGCGTTCGGACAGGACATGCGGTGGATCTTGATGCCTTCCGTGCGGGTCACGAAGCCGAACACGTCGTCGCCGAAGACCGGGTTGCAGCACTTGGACATCTTGTATTCCAGGCCCTTGACGTTCTTGGCGTTCAGCACGAGGATGTCGTCCGAGGTGCCGGCATAGCCCTTCGGCTCCGCCTTCTCCGCCTCCTCCTGGACCGCCGCGGCGGGCTTCTCCTGCTGCGCGGCCAGCTTGCGCTGGATGAATGCCTTGATGTCGTTGACGTCCACCTCCTCGCGGGCGATGGCCGCCATGAACGGGAGGACGGAGGGATATTTGCGGACCTTGATGAACTCCGTCATCCAGTCGTCCGGGAATTCGAGTTTCCAGTTGCGCAGGCGCCGCTCCAGCAGCTCTCGGCCGTCGGAGGCCGCCTTGCGCTCGTCGGCGTCCAGCTCCTGCTTGATCTTGTTGCGCGCCTTGGACGAGACCACCCAGCCCAGCCAGTCGCGGTTCGGGCGCTGGTCCTTGCGGGTCATGATCTCCACCACGTCGCCGGTCCCCAGCTTCTCGCGGATGGGGACGGCCTTGCCGTTCACCCGGCCGCCGATGCAGCGGCAGCCCAGGCCGGAGTGGATGTTGAAGGCGAAATCCAGCACCGACGCGCCTGCAGGCAGGATGCGCAGCTCGCCCGTCGGCGTGAACACGAAGATCTCCTTGTCGGGCGGCGTGGGCATCTCCTCCGGCGTGGCGTCGAAGGGATGGGCCAGCGCGTCGCGCACGCTCTGCAGCCAGCGGTCCATCGACGCCTCGTGGCGGATGCCCTTGTAGGCCCAGTGGGCGGCGCTGCCGCTCTCGGCCTCGATGTCCATCCGCTTGGTGCGGATCTGCACCTCGAGGGCCTGGCCCTTGCGGTTCTTGACCGTGATGTGCAGGGATTCGTAGCCGTTGGGACGGGGCGTGGTCAGCCAGTCGCGCAGGCGCTTCGTGTCGGATTCGTATTCTTCGGTCACGTAGGAGAACACCTTCCAGCAGAGGTCCTTCTCCACCTTCGGATCATCCTCGCAGTCGATGATGAAACGGATGGCGAAGACGTCGTAGACGCCCTCGAAGGGGACTTTCTGCACCTGCATCTTGCGGTAGATGGAGTAGGCGCTCTTGGTGCGGATCTTCAGCTTGTAGACGATGCCCGCGTCGGAAAGCTTGCGCTTCAGCGGCTCGATGAACTCGGCCGTGATCTGCTCGCGGTCCTTCTCGGTAGCCTTCAGCTTGTTGGTGATGGCGCGGTACTGCTCAGGGTCGGCGTAGCGGAACCAGATGTTGCCCAGCTCGTTGTTGATGTTGTACAGGCCGAGCTGGTGCGCCAGCGGCATGTAGAGCATCAGCGTCTCCAGCAGTTTCTGGTCGCGGGAGGTCTTGGGGAACATCTGCAGCCCCCGCATCACCTCCAGGCGGTCGGCGATCTTGAGCACGGTCACGCGCGGGTCGGTGGAGTACTGGACGATGAGCCGCTTGTAGTTCTCCGCCTCCAGGCGGGTGTCCTTGGGCTTGATGGTCGAGATCTTGTTGAGCCCGTCCACGAGGGTGCGGATATCCTGCGGGAAGGCGCTGATGTCGACGTCCTTGTGGACGCGCGTGGCCTCGTGCAGGTACACGGCGGCCACGCACGCATCCGGGAGACCGATCTCGTCCTCGACGATGCGGGCCACGTTGTCGGGGTGCGTGATGAACGGCGACCCGTCGTAGCGGGTCTCGTCCTTCAGCACCTCCAGCGCCAGCGCGCGGGCTTGTTCAACGATATTGTCCATCAAGACAAATATAATAAATAAAATGGATGCAGGGCACGAAAAGCCCTCATTTTGTGCCCGGGACCTGTGTTTTCAGCTTCCCGGGCACACCAGCACTCCATTTTGTGCCCGGTACATCGGCCGTCCGTGCGTTGGTGTTGCGGAGGTCGGGGCCTACCGCGGGGGAAGGACGGCCGAGGCAATGCCATTGCAAAAACAACGATTTATCGTTATTTTTGTAAGTTTTATGAAATTTCAGCTCGAATCCGAATACAAGCCTGCCGGCGACCAGCCGGAAGCCATCGCCCAGCTCTGCTCCGCTCTGGAGGCGGGCGTGGGTGACGTGACGCTGCTCGGCGTCACGGGTTCGGGCAAGACTTTCACCATGGCCGGGGTGATCGAGCGCCTGCAGCGCCCGGCCCTGATCCTCAGCCACAACAAGACCCTCGCGGCCCAGCTCTACGGCGAATTCAAGTCCTTCTTCCCGCACAATGCGGTGGAGTACTTCGTCTCCTACTACGACTACTACCAGCCGGAGGCCTACATCCCCACGACGGACACCTACATCGAGAAAGACCTGAGCATCAACGACCAGATCGAGAAGCTGCGCCTGAGCGCCGCCAGCGCCCTGCTGAGCGGGCGGCGCGACGTGATCGTGGTCTCCAGCGTGTCCTGCCTCTACGGCATCGGCAACCCGGACGACTTCCACGCCCAGACCGTTCCCGTGAAGCGCGGCGAGACGCGCAGCCTCACCGGCCTGCTCTACCGCCTCGTGGACGCCCTCTACAACCGGACCGAGGTGGAGTTCAAGCGCGGCACCTTCCGCGTGCGAGGCGATACTGTCGACGTCTACCTCGGCGGCTCGGACGACGCCGTGCGCATCGAGTTCTTCGGCGACGAGATCGACGCCCTGAGCCTGATCGACCCGGTCACGGGCGCGAAGCGCGAGGACATCGACGAGATCAACATCTACCCGGCGGGCAACTTCGTGACCACCAAGGAGCGGAGCGCCGCCGCGGTGTCCCACATCCAGGACGACCTGGTCCGGCAGATGGACTACTTCGAGAGCGTGGACAAGGGCCTGGAGGCCAAGCGCCTGAAGCAGCGCGTGGAGTACGACCTGGAGATGATCAAGGAGATGGGCTACTGCCCGGGTATCGAGAACTACTCCCGCTACTTCGACGGCCGCCAGGAGGGGCAGCGCCCCTTCTGCCTGATCGACTATTTCCCGAAGGACTTCATCACCTTCGTGGACGAGAGCCACGTCACGCTGCCGCAGGTGCACGCCATGTACGGCGGCGACCACAGCCGCAAGAGCGTGCTGATCGAATACGGCTTCCGCCTGCCGGCGGCGGCCGACAACCGCCCCTTGAAGTTCGAGGAATTCGAAGCCCTGACGGGCCAGAAGGTCTACGTAAGCGCCACGCCGGCCGACTACGAGCTGGAGAAATCCGAGGGCCTGGTGGTGGAGCAGGTGGTCCGGCCGACCGGCCTGCTGGACCCGCCCATCGAGGTGCGGCCCACCAAGAACCAGGTCGACGACCTGGTGGAGGAGATCCGCAAGCGCTCCGAGGCCGACGAGCGCACGCTCGTCACGACGCTCACCAAGCGCATGGCCGAAGAGCTGGACGAGTACCTGCGCCGCATCGGCGTGCGCGTGCGCTACATCCACTCCGACGTCGACACCACCGAGCGTGTGGAGATCATCGAAGACTTCAAGAACGGCCTCTTCGACGTGCTGGTGGGCGTGAACCTCCTGCGCGAGGGCCTGGACATCCCGACGGTGTCGCTGGTGGCCATCCTGGACGCCGACAAGGAAGGGTTCCTGCGGACCACGCGGGCCCTGACGCAGACGGCGGGCCGCGCGGCGCGCAACGTCAACGGCCTCGTGATCATGTACGCCGACAAGATCACTCCGTCGATGGAAGAGACCATCCGCGAGACCGAGCGGCGCCGCCGCAAACAGATCGAATACAACAAACTGCACCATATCACGCCGAAGCAGGTCGAGGTGAAGCAGAACGCCCTCGCGGGCGAGCTGACTTCGCGGGGCGGCAAACCCGTCGCCCGCGGCCTCGCGAACGGCACGACCGGCCGCGTGAGCGCGCCCAACTCCTACGACGACCCGACCTACATCCCGAACCCGTCCGACCTCGGACGCGGCGTGGTGAGCGTCGGCTTCGGCCACGACTCCAAGCGCGAGGCGGGCGCCGCCTACCGCGACGGCTACGTGGCCGCCGACCTGGCCGCCGTGCTGCAGGATCCCGTGATCCGGTCGATGTCGCGTGAGCAGATAGAAAAAATGGTTGAAGAGGACCGCCGCCGGATGAAGAAGTCCGCGGCCGACCTCGACTTCACGCAGGCCGCCCACTACCGCGATGAGATGTGGGCCCTGCAGGAGTACCTCAAAGTGTGGAAAGAGCAATGAAAAAATCCTATATCGTCCTGTTTCTGTTCTCCGTGATCGCCGTGCTGGCGGTCATGTGCCTCGTCGTTCCGGAGGGGAGCGCGCTTCGCTTTCCGCGCTTGTGTGATATCTTCGCGCCGGCGCAGGAGCAGGGGCCCTCGCCCGAGGAACTCCTCGAGCAGCGCCGGGAGGCGGCCCTCGCCGCCGAGCAGGACCAGTTCCAGGCTTTTTTCCGGGAGGATCCGGCCCGCTTCTACCTGCCGGACGGCAACGAACGCTTCTTCGACGAGGTGTTCGCCGCCCTGGAGCAGGCGGAGGAGAAGCCGGTGCGCATCGTGCATTACGGCGACTCCCAGATCGAGGAAGATCGCATCACGGGGACCATCCGCGAGCGGCTCCAGGAGCGCTTCGGCGGCAACGGCCCCGGCATGATGCCGGCGCGCAAGCTCTCCACCCCGCGCATGAGCGGAAGCAGCTCCGTGAAGCTGCGCCGTTACTTCAACTACGGCGGCCAGGGCAACCGGGCGAGCGGCCGCCAGTACGGCCCCTTCGCCGACTTCACGCGCCTGGACTCGGTCACGACCCTGTCCTTCCGCCAGGTGGTCCGCAAGGACCAGCGCCCCAGCAACTTCGAGCGTGTGACGCTGGTGGCCGGCAACGTCCGGAGCTACCTGAACGTGTCCAACGAAGGCGACCAGCGCCGCGTGGAGACCACCGACAATCCGCTCTCCTTCATCCGCTACGAGCTGCCGGACAGCTCTGCGCGCGTGTCGCTGACCACCACCGGCCACGCCGACCTCTACGGCGTCCTGCTCGACAGCAAGACGGGCGTGCGGATGGACAACGTGCCGATGCGCGGCTGCTCCGGCACCATCTTCACCTCGATGGACGACGCGCAACTGCGCAGCTTCTACAAGGAGGAGAACGTGCGCATGATCATCCTGCAGTACGGCGGCAACAGCGTGCCGTACCTCAAGACCGACAAAGTGATTTCGAATTATAAAGAGAACATCCGCAAGCAGATCCGCCACATCCAGGAGCTGGCGCCGAAGGCGAAGATCGTCTTCATCGGCCCCTCCGACATGGCCACGACGATCAACGGCAAGCGCCAGACCTATCCCAAGCTCGCGAATGTCGTGGATTCGCTGCGCTCGGCCGCGCTGGAGTGCGGCGCCGCCTACTGGGACATCTACGGCGTGATGGGCGGGGAAGGCTCGATGGTGCAGTGGGTGACCGCCCGCCCGGCGCTGGCCGGCCCGGACTACATCCATTTCACGCTCGCCGGCGCCCGGAAGGTCGGCGAGATGTTCTGCGATTCGTTCTCGCTGTATTACGAATACTATAGCTGGAGAAAGAAAAATGGCCGCTAGGATTCACATACTCGCTAGCCTGCTGGCGCTGTTCCTGGCTGGCGGCCTCGCCGCCCAGGAGCTCCCCGCGTGTGTCCACGCGGAGGAGTCGGTGCTGCATTTCCCGGGTTCCCGGGAGGCGCAGGACCGCTTCTACGCCAAGCTGGACAGCCTGGTGGCGACGGGGCGGGGGAATGTGAACATCTGGCACGTGGGCGGTTCGCACGTACAAGCGGCGTTCTTCCCGAACCGCATCATGAACAACCTTGATTCGCTCTTCCTGCGCGGCGACCGCGGCTTCCTCTTCCCGCTGCGCCTGGCGGGCACCAACACCGACCGCTCGTACAACATCTCGGCGACCGGCACGTGGGAGGCGCCCATCCTGACGCAGAGCAGCGAGCTGCGCCGGCCCCGCTACGGCATCACGGGCTACGGCGCGCGCACGGCGAGCCCCGACGCCTCGGTAAGCTTCCGCCTCAATCCCGACGGCTCCGACCGCTGGACCTGCGAGAGCCTGCGCGTGCTGGGCTACGGCTCCACGCTGGGAGCCTATCCCTACATCGTCTGCCTTGCGGACACGCTGCGCTTCGATTACGACTCCGCCACGCACAGCTTCCTCTTCGACCTCCCGGCACCTACGGACAGCGTCCAGGTGCAGTTCCACATCCCGGCGGGTGAGGAGTTCACGCTCACCGGCCTGCAGCCGATCAGCTGGCGGCCGGGCATCAATTACTTCTCCTCCGGCGTGAACGGGGCGGCGCTGCCGTCCTGGCTGGACAAGTGCGAGGACCTGGCGCGCGACATGCAGCTGGTGCATCCCGACCTGGCCATCCTGGCCGTGGGCATCAACGATTCCGCCGTGCCGGTGAACAATTTCAATCCCGAGCGCTTCAAGGAGAACTACCGGCGGCTGATGCGCCTGGTCCTGGAGACCAACCCCGAGTGCGCCTTCATCTTCGTGACCAACAACGACAGCTACCGCTACGTGCGGCGCGGGATGAGCTACAACCAGAATACCGAGCGGGTGCGCCAGGTGATGATGGAGCTGGCCGAGGAATTCGGCGCCGGCGTCTGGGACGTCTACGCCATCATGGGCGGGGCGCATTCGGTCGAGAAATGGCGCGACGCCGGCCTGGCCCGGCCGGACCGCCTGCACTTCACACAACAAGGATACGAACTGCTGGGCGACCTCTTCACGGAGGCGCTGATGGCAGATAAAGAACAACACGGCAAGTAGATGGATCTCAGCGGCATATCGGCATTCGCACAACGTCTGTTCGGGTTTGACCCGAACTCGCCGCTGCTGTTCACCCAGTTCTACTTCTGGGCGTTCTTCGCGCTGGTGTACGCGATCTTCGCGCTCATCGGCGACCGCCGCCTGCTGCGCAACGCTTTCCTCTTCTTCGTCAGCCTCTTCTTCTACTACAAGACCAGCGGCCTGTCCGTGCTGATCCTGATCTTCATGACCTGCTCGGACTTCACGATCGCGCGGCGCATCGCCGCGGAGAAGGACGCGCGCCGCAAGAAGCGTTGGCTGATCCTGAGCGTCACGCTGGACCTGCTGATCCTGTGCTACTTCAAGTATTCCTACTTCTTCGCGGACTTCGTCTATTCGATGACGGGCCTGGAGATGAAGGTCGTGAACGTGTTCGGCATGCTGGGCAACGCCCTCACCGGGGCGGAGCGCTTCACCGTGGACAGCATCGTCCTGCCGGTGGGCATCTCCTTCTTCACCTTCCAGGTGATCAGCTACACGGTCGACGTCTACCGCGGGCAGGTGAAGCCGGTGGACAACATCCTCGATTTCGGCTTCTACGTGAGCTTCTTCCCGCAGCTGGTAGCCGGCCCGATCGTGCGGGCGAGCGAGTTCATCCCGCAGCTCTACAAGCCCTACTACCTGGCGCGGAAGCAGTTCGGCATCGCGGTGTTCTGGATCCTGAACGGTCTGGCTAAGAAGTTGATCCTGAGCGACTACATCGCGGTCAACTTCATCGACCGCGTCTTCGAGAACCCCCAGCTCTACACGGGTTTCGAGAACCTCGCGGCCCTGTTCGGCTACTCCCTGCAGGTCTACGCCGACTTCTCCGGCTACACGGACATCGCCATCGGCGTCGCGATGCTGATGGGCTTCTACCTGCCGCAGAACTTCAATTCGCCCTACAAGGCCTCCAATCCTCAGGACTTCTGGCGGCGCTGGCACATGTCGCTGAGCAACTGGCTGAAGAATTACCTCTACATCCCGCTGGGCGGCAACCGCAACGCCACCTTCGGCACCTATTTCTGGATCATCCTCTTCGCGGTGATCGCGGTCATCCTGTCCGGCAGCTGGATCGTGTCGCTGGTCTTCGTGCTGCTGGCGGCGGTGCTGGGCCTGGTGGCCCATTTCAAGCCGGAGCGGCGCAAGAAGATTCTCGCGAATATCAATCGCTTCATCACGATGCTGCTGGGTGGTCTCTGGCACGGCGCCTCGTGGAATTTCATCATCTGGGGCGGCCTGAACGGCATCGGCCTGATCGCCTACCAGTTCTGGAAGGAGATGGGCTGGTGGACGCGCATGGGGCTCGTAACGGGCGCGACCGCGCTCCTGGGCGTGCTGCACTGGACGGTCGGCGCGCCGATCTGGAACCTGCTCTTCGTCTGGGCGGTCTTCGTCTGGCTGGGCACGCTGGTGCGCTTCATCTTCCACCTCGCCAACGGCTGGGGCTGCAAGCGGATCGGCTACATCTGGGGTGTGGCGCAGACCTTCACCTTCATTACCTTCACGCGCCTGTTCTTCCGTAGCGGCAGCAACCTGAATCCGTCCACGGCCAATGAGGTGGCCTGGCAGACGGCCCGCAAGATGGTGGAGCAGATCGGCTCCGCCTGGGACTGGTCGCTGGTCCCGCAGGTCTGCCTGGCTTACTGGAAAGTCTTCGCGCTGGTGATCGCCGGCCTGGTCATCCACTGGCTCCCGGCCCGCTGGAAACGTTGGTACCGCATCAACTTCGCGATGCTCCCGGTCCCGGTCCTCGTCTTCGCCGTCGTCGCCGTCGTCCTCCTGGTCTACCAGTTCATCACGGCAGACCTCCAGGCCTTTATCTACTTCCAGTTCTAGTCCGCTTCATCCCGGCAGGAACCGTGGTCTGGACAGCAAAGTTCGCTAACGAACCTTGCTGTCGCAGTACCAGCAGCGGGTGATGCCGTTTTCGGCGTGGCGGAAGAGGGGCTCGTGCTTCTCGTTGTTGCAGATACACTTGGGATTGGTGCAGTGCAGCGCCGGATTGTGGATGGGCGCCTCGTGCTCCGGCATCGCGTGTGCGGGATCGTTCTTCCACTCCATCAGACTCACAATCAGCGCCATACGTACGAACTTACCGTTCTCCACCTGGCGGAAATACGCGGCGCGCGGATCATCGTCCACCTCGGTGAGAATCTCGTTTACACGCGGCAGCGGATGCAACACGGCCATCTTCGGCTTGGCCAGCGCCATACGGCGGGCGTCCAGCACAAAGCTGTCTTTCACACGGTCGAACTCATCCTCGTCCAGGAAGCGCTCTTTCTGCACACGCGTCATATAGAGAACGTCCAGCTCGGGAATCGCCTCATCGAGCGAATCCGTCTCGCGATACTGCACGCCCATCTTGTCGCAGACATCCTGCTTGATATAATCCGGCAGGCGCAGCTCGTCGGGCGCGATCAGCACGACCTTGATGTCCTGGTAGCGGGAGAGCGCCTTGATCAGCGAATGGACCGTGCGGCCGAAGCGGAGGTCGCCGCAGAAACCGATGGTGATCCCGTCGATGTGGCCGAGCTCCCGCTTGATGGTCAGCAGGTCGGTGAGCGTCTGGGTCGGGTGGCTGTGCGAGCCGTCGCCGGCGTTGATGATCGGCACGCGCGACACCTCCGTGGCCACGAGCGGCGCGCCCTCGATGGGGTGGCGCATCGCGATGATGTCGGCGAAGCAACCCACCACGCGCACGGTGTCCTGCACCGTCTCGCCCTTGCTGACGGAAGAATTCTGCGGATTGGAAAAACCGAGGACGTTGCCGCCCAGCTCCATCATCGCGGCCGTGAAAGACAGGCGCGTGCGGGTGCTGGGTTCGTAGAAGAGCGTGGCGAGCTTCTTGTGGGCCATGCTGCCCTGATAGCGCTCGCGGTGGGCGATGATGTCTTCGGCCAGGGCTACGATCTGGTCGATTTCCTCCTTGGAGAGGTCGGTGGGATCGATGAGGTGTTTCATAAACTGTTGCGGAATTGCAGGATCTGTTCTTTCTGGGCGGGGGTGATGTAGTTCTCCTCGACGGCGACGTCCACGAGCGCGTCGAGGTTGCTGAGCGAGTAGTTCTCGACGTTCGCCGCGGCCAGGCGCTCGATGCCCTTCTTCAGCCCGTAGGTGAAGATGCTCACGATGCCGAGCACCTCGGCGCCCGCTTCGCGCAGGGCCTCCACCACGTCGATGGCGCTGCCGCCCGTGGAGATGAGGTCCTCGACCACGACGACCTTGGTGCCGGGGTCGAGCCGGCCCTCGATGCGGTTGGTGCGCCCGTGGCTCTTGGCCTCGCCGCGGACATAGCCCATCGGCAGGTCGAGCAGGGTGGCGGTGATGGCGGCGTGGGCGATGCCGGCGGTGGACGTGCCCATCAGCGCTTCAGCCTCGGGGAAGTGCAGCTGCACGAGCGAGGCGAGGCCCGCCTCGATGCGGGAACGGACGGCGGGGGAGGACAGCGTGAGCCGGTTGTCGCAGTAGATCGGGCTCTGGATGCCGCTGGCCCAGGTGAACGGCTCCTCCGGACGGAGGAACACGGCCTTGACGGAGAGGAGTTGCTTGGCGATTAACTTTTCCATTATTGATTCAAAAATTCTTGTAAACAACGTTGATAGGCGGCGACGGGGTCCGGGGCGGCCGTGACGGGACGGCCGACCACGATGTAGTCGGAGCCGATTTCGCGGGCGCGGGCGGGCGTGGTGATGCGCACCTGGTCGTCCGCGGCCGCATCCGCGAAACGGATGCCCGGCGTGACGGTGACGAAGTCCGGGCCGCAGGCGTCCTTGACCATCGCCGCTTCGAGCGGCGAGCAGACGACGCCGTCCAGGCCGGCCTCGCGCGCGTTCTGCGCGTATTTCACGATCGTGTCGTTGATGCTCGCGCCGATGAGCAGCTCCTGCTGCATGCGCTCCTCGCTGGTGGAGGTGAGCTGCGTGACGGCGATCAGCAGCGGGCGCGTGCCGTCCTCGCGGGTCAGGCCCTCTACGGCGGCGCGCATCATCTCCACGGTGCCGGCCGCGTGCACGTTGCACATGTCGACGTCCAGCCCGGAGAGGACCTTCATCGCCTTTCGGACGGTGTTGGGAATGTCGTGGAGCTTGAGGTCCAGGAAGATGGGGTGGCCCCGGCGCTTGATCTCGCGCACGATGTCCGGGCCCTCGGCGTAGAACAGCTCCATGCCGATCTTGACGAAGGGTTTGCGGCCGCCCTCGAAGCGGTCGAGGAAGTCCAGGGTTTGCTGTCTGCTTGCGAAGTCGCAGGCGATGATGACGTCTTTTGCCATGCTATACGGTTCCGATAATTTCTTGTAAACTGTTGATGCCGAGGCTGTCCATCAGCGCGGGCAGGGCCGCGACGATCTCCGGACAGGCCATCGGGTTGCGGAGGTTCTCCGCGCCCACCTGCACGGCCGTGGCGCCGGCCATCATCATCTCGATGACGTCCTCGGCGCGCCGCACGCCGCCGCAGCCCATCACGGGGATGCCGCAGGCATGGGCCACCTGGTAGACCATCCGCAGGGCGAGCGGGAAGACCGCCGGCCCGGAGAAGCCGCCCATCTTGTTGGCGATCACGGGCTTGCGCTTCTTGATGTCGATGCGCATCCCGAGCAGGGTGTTGATCAGGGTGATGCCGTCCGCGCCGGCGTCCTCGCATGCTTTGGCGATGGACACGATGTCCGTGACGTTGGGGCTGAGCTTGATGAAGACGGGCTTGTGGCGGACGACTTCGCGTACGGCCTTCGTGACGGAGGCCGCGGAAGCGGGGTCGGTGCCGAAGGCCATGCCGCCGGCGTGCACGTTCGGGCAGGAGACGTTCACCTCGATGAGGTCGATGTCCGGGCACGCGTCGGCGCGGCCGCAGTTGTAGGCGTACTCCTCGACGGAGAAGCCGCTGATGTTCGCGATGATGGCGCCGCGGTAAATCTTGCGCAGGGCGGGGGCCTTCTCGGTGACGAGCACCTCAATGCCGGGGTTCTGCAGACCCACGGAGTTGATCATGCCGGCGGTGCACTCGGCGATGCGCGGCGTGGGGTTGCCGAAGCGCGCCTCGCGCGTGGTCCCTTTCAGGGAAATGCCGCCCAGCAGGTTGAGGTCGAAGCTGTCGGCGAGCTCGAGCCCGAAACCGAAGGTCCCGCTGGCGGGAACGACCGGGTTGGCGAGCTGCAGGCCGCACAGGGAGACGGAGAGATCTTTCGTTACCATAGCACTTCCTCCTTGTCGAAGACGGGGCCGTCGGCGCAGACGCGCCGGGGGCCGGATGCGGTTTGGACGGTGCAGCCGTAGCAGAAGCCGGCGCCGCAGCCCATACGCTCCTCCAGGCTCACTTCGCCGGGGGCGGACAGGGCGGCGCAGACCGCCTTCATCATGGGCAGCGGGCCGCAGGTGTAGAAGCGGTCGAAGGCGGGCTTCGCCGCGGCGATGGCGTCGGTCACGAAGCCTTTCGTGCCCACCGAGCCGTCCATCGTGGCGATGTGGACCGGCACGCCGAGCGCCTTCAGCTCGTCGATCAGGCAGATCTCGTCGGCCTTGTTGAAACCGAGCACCGCCGTAACTTTCTTGCCGGCCGCGAGCAGCTCCTTCGCCAGCAGGTACAGCGGCGCCGCCCCGAGGCCCCCGCCAATCAGCAGCGCCTCAGCAGCACACTTCTCCGGATCGAATCCGTTGCCGAGCGGTAAAAGCAGCTCCAGAGCAGCACCGGGAGCCATGGCGGAAAGGACTCTCGTTCCCTCTCCGACGACTTTATAGTAAAGGACGACGCCGTCGGGCAGCGAATCGCTGACCGAGATCGGGCGGCGCAGATAGTATCCGGGGATGTCGATGTCGACAAACTGCCCGCTGCACACCGCCACCGGGCCGTCCGTGCGCAGCACGAGGCGGAAAGTATCCCGCGCCACCGCGTCGTTGCTTTCGATATGGAAAATGCGTTTCTGCATAGGTACAAAAAAGGACAGTCAACGACTGTCCGGCTCAATCAAATAGCTATCAGGCAAAGGTGCTTGGCCTTCGGAAAACCGCAGCAGCGGGAGTCTGAAATGAGGTTAAGCCTGTCCATTGCGTTATATCTATGCAAATATAGAAATAATCGCCCAAATTGCAAAATCCCTCACCACTTGCCAGCCTTTCCCCTTTGTTTTGAAGTTTCATGAAAATAGGTTCCCTTTGCGTAAGAAAAAGTCCTGCTCGGAAGCGAAGGCCCTGGTTCCACCAAGGCGGTTTGTGTAGCTTAAGCGGGGCTTTTTTCTTTTTTATCCTCATCTTTAATTGTGGCGAATTCGCCATAATAACTAAAACTGGGGACATCTGTAACGCCTGGCATTTCCTTAGGACATTCTTCTCCTGCGGGGCGCAGAGGCTGATTTAAATCCCGGTTGTGCATTACCTGTCGGGATTCCGGGTCAAGTCCGGAATGACTTCGGAGCCGGTAGAGCGGCAGGGTGCAGGCAGACGGTCATTTTTTGACCGGATGGCTGCAGCCCTGCCGATCCCGGCGTAGAAGTCGGACCCATTTTTGCCCGATATCGGCGCCGAGATTTCCAAATCTACGCCCTGCCAGGGGCGCTGGAGCCTTGTATTGCCCCTGGCGACAGATATTTCTGGTTGCCAGGGGCAAAATGGGGCGTTTTTGCCCCCGGTAGTGTATCGCCGTGGATAGGTGTCCAAAAAATCGTCATCTTATGCAATATTTCTGGATACCTCCCCCTGGATTCTGCTCAAAAGGGGCGTTTTGAGCGACAGGTATCCACTTTTATTGCACCAGTGGCCGGTTTTGTGGACGCCTGTTGGGATTCCGGGGCAAGCCGACTATGGGCCGGGTCGGCGCCCTGGCAAAAAACTGCTGGTGTTCTGGGATTAGGCTTCCCAGACGGGCTCTCCGTCTTTCAGGGTCAGGATGATGCGGCTGCGGACGGGCTTGCCCGCGAAGGGCGTGGCCTTGCCGAGGGACAGGAAGTCCGCCGGATCCACCGTCCAGGCGGCGTCGGGGTCGATGACCGTGAGGTCGGCGCGCTCGCCGGGGTGCAGGCCGCCGGCCAGCCCGAAGGCGGCGCGGGGGCCGGAGGTCAGGGCCTCCACCACACGCTCCACGGAGACCTTGCCGGGCAGGACGAGGTCGGTATAGAGCACCGCCCAGGCCGTCTCCAGCCCGACGACGCCCATGGCGCTGCGGGCGAGCCCGCGGGCCTTCTCCTCGGCGCTGTGCGGCGCGTGGTCCGTGGCCACGGCGTCGATGGTGCCGTCGCGCAGGCCTTCGATGAGGGCCTCGCGGTCCTCGGCGCGGCGCAGCGGGGGATTCATCTTGAAACGTCCGTCCTCCTGGAGGTCGTCCTCGCAGAGGCTGAGGTAATGCGGCCCCGTCTCGCAGGTGACGCGCACCCCGCGGGCCTTGGCCTCACGGATGAGCGACACGCTCTCCGCGCAGGAGATATGGCAGACGTGGTAACGGCAGCCGGTCTCCTCCGCAAGCCGGAGATCCCGCGCGATCTGGCCCCACTCGCTCTCCGAGCAGATGCCCTTGTGACCGTGGGCCGCGGCGTAGCGGCCGTCGTGGATATAGCCGCCGCGCAGCAGCTTGTTGTCCTCGCAGTGCGCGGCGATGATCACACCCTCGCGGGCGGCGGCCTGCATGGCGCGGCGCATCATGGCCTCGTCCTGCACGCCGCTGCCGTCGTCGGAGAAGGCGCAGCAGCGGCCCTTCAGCGCGGCGATGTCCACGGGCTCCAGCCCCCGGCGGCCGCGCGTGATGGCGGCGTAGGGGAGGACCTCGATGCAGGCGTCGCGGTCGATGATCTCCTGCTCCAGGGCGAGGGTCTCGGGGCTGTCGGGCACGGGGTTGAGGTTCGGCATCGCGCAGACGGTCGTGTAGCCGCCGTGCGCGGCCGCCAGCGAGCCGGTGCGGATGGTCTCCTTATAGCTCTGGCCGGGCTCGCGGAAATGGACGTGGACGTCGACGAAGCCGGCGGAGATCCACTTCCCGCTGCAGTCCACGACCTGTGCGCCGGAGGCCTCGACGATGTCGGGCCCGATGGCGGCGATGCGGCCGTCGCGGATGAGTACGTCGCCCCGGCGCTGGCCGGCGGCGTCGATCAGGGTTCCTCCTTTGAGCAGTCTGTCCATTTACTCCATGATTTCCACCCGGATGCCGGGCATCGCCGAAAGGCGTTCCAGCAGCGCGAGCGGGCTTTCTTTCTTGTTGGTACGCAGGTTGATCTCCGCCTTGACGAGCTCGCCCTCGCGCAGGATGGCGAACCACACCACCTGCTTGCCCAGGGACTCGATCGCCGCCTGCAGGACCTTGTCGTCCGCGGCGGAGAGGGTGGCCGTGATCTGGCGGTCGCCCATGCTGGGGATGAGGAAGTGCATGACCTCGAGACAGAGGATCATCAGGAAGGTGCAGAGAATGCTCAGCTCGTACATGCCGCCGCCCATGCCCAGGCCCACGGCGCCCGTCACCCAGAGACCGGCCGCGGTGGTCAGGCCGCTGATGTGGCGGTTCTTCATGATGATGCCGGCGCAGAGGAAACCGAGGCCGCCCACGACGCCGGCGGCGACGCGCGAGGCGTCGAACTTGCTGGCGTCCGGGAAACCGTAGATGGAAATAGTCATGAACAGGGCCGAGCCCAGCGCCACGAGCATATGGGTCCGGAGGCCGGCCCCCTTGCCGCGTATTTCGCGCTCATAGCCGATGGCCGCTCCGAGCAGGGCGGCGCCTACCAGGCGGATGGATAATTCCAGGGCGAGTGTCATACGGTTTTGGGTAATGGGTTAATCCAACTGACAAAGGTACGGAAAAAATCCCGTCGCGCCCGCGCAAATTGCACGCACGTGCGTAAAAAGTTATTAACAATGTAAAGGGTAAAAATGTCGATAACTTTCCTTGCAAGGAGTTTCAGTTTGTTGTAAATTTGCAGCTTGTTAGTTCGAGTATGAAAGTCAGCATTATCATGGGATCCAAGAGCGACTGGGAGGTGATGTCAGCCGCTTGCGAGACCCTCGAACAGTTCGGGGTCCCCTACGAAAAAAAAGTCATCAGCGCACACCGCACACCGCAGTTCTTCAGTGAGTACATGGCCACGGCCCGCGACCGCGGCGTGGGCATCGTGATCGCCGGCGCCGGCGGCGCCGCCCACCTGCCCGGCATGGCGGCCGCCCTGACTTCGCTCCCGGTGATCGGCATCCCGATCAAGAGCAAGGCGCTGAACGGGCTGGATTCCCTGCTGTCTATCGTACAGATGCCCTCAGGCATTCCCGTCGCCACGATGGCGATCGACGGAGCCAAGAATGCCGCCCTCTACGCGATCGCCATGCTCGCCCTCCAGGACGCCGGCCTTGCGGCCAAGCTGGAGGACTTCCGGAAGAAACAGGCAGAAAAGGTCCTTCAAACCGAGATATAAATTATGAATGCACACCGCATCTTCGTAGAAAAGTGTTCGGAGTTCCAGGTTGAGGCGCAGAGCCTCAAGAACGAGTTCAACGAAAACCTTTCTCTCTCGCTGCGTACCCTGCGGCTCCTGAATGTCTATGATTTGTTCGGCTTCTCCGACGAGCTGTTGGAGAAATGCCGCTACACGGTCTTTGGCGAGGTGGTCACGGACACCGTGACGGACGACTGCCCGCTCGAAGGCAAGAAATACCTGGCCGTCGAATACATTCCCGGCCAGTTCGACCAGCGGGCCTCCTCGGCCCTGGACTGTGTCCACCTGATCGACCCGGCGGCCGAGGTGCAGATCCGCTCCTCGCGCCTGCTCATCTTCGACGACGACCTCTCCGACGAGGCGCTCGCCGCCATCCGCCACTACTACATCAACGTGGTGGAATCCCGGCCCAAGGACCTCGGCCGCCTGCAGCCGGAAGGCAAGGCGGACGTGAAGCCGCTGGCCTCGCTCGCGGGCTTCACGAAGATGCAGCCCGCCGAGTACGCCGCCTTCTGCAAGCAGTGGGGCCTGGCGATGAACACGGACGACCTCGCCGAGGTGGTGCGCTATTTCACGAAGGAGGGCCGCGATCCGTCCGAGACGGAGCTGCGCATCCTCGACACCTACTGGAGTGACCACTGCCGCCACACGACCTTCACCACCGAACTGACGGACGTCCGCGTGGACGATTCCTTCGCCAAGGAGGAGATTGAGGCGGAATACCGCGAATTCCTGTCCGTCCGCAAGGAGCTGGGCCGCGAGCAGAAGAGCCTCTGCCTGATGGAGCTCGCCACGATCGGCGCCCGCGTGCTGCGCAAGCGCGGCCTGTTGGAGGACCTGGAGCAGAGCGAAGAGAACAACGCCTGCAGCATCTTCGTGGACGTGGAAGTGGACGGGCAGCCGGAGAAGTGGCTGCTGCAGTTCAAGAATGAGACGCACAACCATCCGACCGAAATCGAGCCGTTCGGCGGCGCGGCCACCTGTCTGGGCGGCGCCATCCGCGACCCGCTTTCCGGCCGGGCCTACGTATACCAGGCGATGCGCGTGACGGGCGCCGGCGACATCAACGCCGCCGTGAAGGACACCCTGGCGGGCAAGCTCCCGCAGCGCATGATCAGCCGCAAGGCGGCCCACGGCTATTCCAGCTACGGCAACCAGATCGGCCTCGCCACCACGCACGTGCGTGAAATCTATCACCCCGGCTACACGGCCAAGCGCCTCGAAGTGGGCGCCGTGGTGGGCGCCGTCAAGGCGGAGAACGTCCGCCGCGAGAGCCCCGCTCCGGGCGACGTGATCCTCCTGCTGGGCGGCCGCACGGGCCGTGACGGCATCGGCGGCGCCACCGGCTCCTCCAAGGAGCACACGGGCGCCTCGCTCGAGACCTGCGGCAGCGAGGTCCAGAAGGGTAACGCCCCGGAGGAGCGCAAGCTCCAGCGGCTCTTCCGCCGCCCGGACGTGACGCGCCTCATCAAGAAATCGAACGACTTCGGCGCGGGCGGCGTGAGCGTCGCCATCGGCGAACTGGCCCCCGGCCTGGACATCTACCTGGACCGCGTGCCGACCAAATACAGCGGCCTGAACGCTACCGAGCTCGCCATCAGCGAGTCCCAGGAGCGCATGGCCGTGGTGGTGGAAGCGAAGGACCGCGCGGCCTTCGAGGCGCTGTGCGCTGAAGAGAACGTCGAAGTGACGCACGTCGCCGACGTGACGGACCGCGGCCGCATGCGCATGAGCTACCACGGCGAGACGGTCGCCGACCTCTCCCGCGAGTTCATCGACAGCGCCGGTGCGAAGCACTATTCCAAGGCGGTCATCGGGGCTGTCGAGAACATCGACCCGTTCCGCCGCGAGCCGGCGGGCGAGACCCTGAAAGAAAAGATGGTCGCGACCCTGTCCGACCCCAACGTGGCCTCCCAGAAGGGCCTCGTGGAGATGTTCGACTCCACGATCGGCCGCTCCACGGTGCTCATGCCGTACGGCGGCGCCCTGCAGGCCACGGAGACACAGGTGTCCGTGCAGAAGCTCCCCGCCGACGGCTACACCGACACGGCCAGCATGATGGCCTTCGGCTACGACCCGTTCCTGTCGAGTTGGAGCCCGTACCACGGCGCCGCATACGCGGTGGTGGACGCCTGCGCGAAGGTCGTCGCTGCGGGCGGCGAATGGTCGGGCATGCGCTTCTCCTACCAGGAGTACTTCGAGCGCATGACGGCCGACCCGCACAGCTGGGGCAAGCCGCTTTCCGCGCTGCTCGGCGCGCTCAAGATGCAGCTCGCCTTCGGCCTGCCGTCCATCGGCGGCAAGGACTCGATGAGCGGCACCTTCGAGCACATCAGCGTGCCGCCCACCCTGATCGCCTTCGGCGTGACGACGGTGGACGCCCGGCGCGTCATCTCCCCGGAACTCAAATGGGAGGGCAACAAGCTCTACCTGATCAAGCATACCCCGCTGGCCAACCGCATGCCGGACACCGAGCAGCTGAAAGCCAACTGGGACTTCGTCCACGAGCAGATCGCCACGGGCAACGTGGTGTCCGCCTGGGCCCTGGGCCGCGGCGGTGTGGCGGAAGGCCTCGCCAAGATGGCCTTCGGCAACCTCTTCGGCGTGAACGTCAAGCTGGACGAGCGCCAGCTCTTCGACCTCGGCTACGGCTCCATCCTCGTGGAGGCCGAGGACGCGCTGGACTTCCCGCAGGCCATCCTGCTTGGTGAGGTCACGCCCGGCGAGGACGGCCTGCTGCGCATCGGCGGCGAGCGTATCTCGATCGACCGCCTGCTGGAGGCGAACGCCGGCAAGTACGCCAAAGTCTATCCGGCCCGCGTTCCGGCCGCCCATACCAAGATGTTGAAAGTTAAGCAGGAAGGGGAGTACAAAGCTCCGTCCTGGAAGGGCGCTCCGGTTGAAAAACCGCTCGTCTACATCCCGGTCTTCCCGGGCACGAACTGCGACTACGACACCGCGAAGGCGTTCCGCCGGGCGGGTGCCGACGTCACGTTCGGCGTGTTCCGCAACCTCACGGGCGCGGACGTGCTCAGCTCCATCGACGAGATGGCGCGCGCGATCGACGGCTGCCAGATCCTCATGCTCGCGGGCGGCTTCTCCGCCGGCGACGAACCGGACGGCAGCGGCAAGTTCATCGCCAACGTGCTCAACAACGCCCGCGTGGCGCAGGCCATCGAGGGCCTGCTGGAGCGCGGCGGCCTCATCCTGGGCATCTGCAACGGCTTCCAGGCGCTCGTCAAGAGCGGCCTGCTGCCGTACGGCCACCTCGGGATGGTCACGCACGAGAGCCCGACCCTGTTCCGCAACGACATCAACCGCCACATCTCCCAGATGGCCACGACGCGCGTCGCCACGACCCGCTCGCCCTGGCTCGCCGGGATGAACGTCGGCGACCTGCACACCATCGCCGTCAGCCACGGCGAGGGCAAGTTCATGGTCTCCGAGGCGCTGGCGAAGGAGCTCTTCGCCAAGGGCCAGGTGGCCTTCCAGTACGTGGATCCCTTCTCCGAGGAGGTCACGATGGAGGCGCCGTACAACCCGAACGGCTCCTACTACGCCATCGAGGGCATCGTCAGCCCGAGCGGCCAGATCCTGGGCAAGATGGGCCACACGGAGCGCTGGGAGCCCAATGTGTTCAAGAACATTGAGGAGGAGCTGTACCAGCCGCTCTTCGACAACGCCGTGAAATATTTCAAGAAAAACCAATAAATAATCATGAAGAAAGGAGCACTGATCTTCGAAGGCAACGAGAAGCAGGTCTTTGCGACCGACCATCCCGACGAAGTCATTTTCCGCTACAAGGATGTGACGGTCGCTTACAACAACGTGAAGCGGGCCCGCTTCATCGGCAAGGGCGCCCTGGACAACCAGATTTCGGCCATCCTGCTGGACTACCTGAACAAGAACGGCGTGGAGACGCACTTCATCCGCCAGATCGGCGACCAGGAGCAGCTCTGCCGCAAAATCGAGATCATTCCCCTGCAGGTGGTGGTGCACAACCGCATCGCCGGCTCGCTGGCCTACCGCCTGGGCGTGCCGGAGGGCTTCCGCCATGCTAACACCATCGTGGATCTCCGCTACAACAGCGACGAGCTCGACGATCCCCTCATCAACCGCGACCACGCCGTCGCGCTCGGCCTGGCCTCCTACCGCGAGCTGGACGAGATGTACAACACGGCCCGCAAGGTGAACGACCTGCTCAAGCCCGTCTTCCACAAGGCCGGCATCGAGCTGGTGGACATGAAGATCGAGTTCGGCCGGGCTTCCGACTCGGGCGCCATCATCATCTCCGACGAGATCAGCCCCGACACCTGCCGCCTCTGGGACGAGGCCACGGGCGAGCGGATGGACAAAGACCGCTTCCGCCTGGACCTCAGCCGCGTGGTGGAGAGCTATACCAATGTGTTGAACCGTTTGAAAAAAGTAACTGAATAAGCTATGGGCGTTCTTGCTGTATATGGCGTGCCGAGCGCATCGACCTATATCTATTACGGACTGCACAACCTCCAGCACCGTGGCCAGGAAGGCGGCGGCATCATCACCTTCGACTCGAAGGGCGAGAGCCACCGCTACCGCGGACAGGGCCTGCTGAGCGAGATCTTCACCAACGGAGAACTGAACCACCTGCCCGGCAAGATCGGCATCGGCAGCGTCAAGTATGCCAACGCTTCCAAGGGCGGCCTGGACAACGTGGAGCCGCTGTTTTTCCGCCACCATTCCGGCGACTTCGCCATCGCGGGGGAGGGCAACCTCATCAACGCCCGCCAGATCACGATGTACCTGGAACGCCACGGTTCCATCTTCCAGACCGGCACCGACAGCGAGCTGCTGGCGAACCTGATCAAGAAGTCCCGCACCAAGGAGGACCGCATCACGACCATCGTCAAGGCCCTGAACATGATTGAGGGCGGCTTCACCTTCGTGATCATGACCAAGAACCGCATCTACGCCGCGCGCGACAAGTACGGCATCAAGCCTCTCTGCATCGGCAAGCTGGGCGACGGCTACGTGGTCAGCAGCGAGTCCTGCGCCTTCGAGATCATGGGCGCGCAGTTCATCCGCGACGTCCAGCCCGGCGAGATCGTCTCGATGGACAACCACGGCCTGCGCAGCACGACCTATTCGCACTTCAACCGCCACCGCATGTGCGCGATGGAATACATCTACTTCGCCCGTCCGGACAGCGACATCGACGGCTGCAACGTCCACGCGTACCGCAAGGAAGCCGGCCGGCGCCTCTACCGCGAGAATCCGGTCGAGGCCGACATCGTGGTGGGCGTGCCCGAATCCAGCCTCAGCGCGGCCATGGGCTTCGCCGAGGAAAGCGGCATCCCTTACGAGATGGGCCTGGTGAAGCACAAATACGTGGGCCGCACCTTCATCCAGCCGGTCCAGTCGCTCCGCGAGCTGGGCGTGAAGATGAAGCTCTCGCCGGTGCGTAGCATCGTGGCCGGCAAGCGCGTGGTGCTGGTGGACGACTCGATCGTCCGCGGCACGACCTCGCTCAAGATCGTCAAGATGCTGCGCGAAGCCGGCGCCACGGAGGTGCACGTCCGCATTGCCAGCCCGATGATGAAGTACACCTGCCACTACGGCGTGGACACCTCCACCGAGGAGGAACTCCTCTGCTCCCACCGCACGCTGGAGGAGGCCCGCCAGGTGCTCGGCGCCGACTCCCTGGGCTACCTCAGCCCGGAGTCCACGCGCGACTCCTGCTTCGGCTGCGCCGATCCTTGCCAGGCGTGCTTCACGGGCGAGTACCCGACGCTCCTGTATGAAGAAATGGTAGAAAACGACTAAAAAAGAGATATGGCACAATCTTACGAAAAAGCAGGCGTGAACCTGGAAGCGGGCTACGAGGTGGTCCGCCGCATCAAGCAGCACGTCGCCTCCACGGCCCGTCCGGGCTCGATGGGCGGCATCGGATCGTTCGGCGGCATGTTCGACCTCGCTTCGCTCGGCTACAAGGAGCCGGTCCTGGTGAGCGGCACCGACGGCGTGGGCACCAAGCTCAAGATCGCCTTCGCGATGGACAAGCACGACACCATCGGCATCGACGCCGTGGCGATGTGCGTCAACGACGTGCTCGCGCAGGGCGCCGAGCCCCTCTTCTTCCTCGACTACGTGGCCCTGGGCCACAACGTCCCTGCGAAGGTGGAGGCCATCGTCGCCGGCGTGGCCGAAGGCTGCCGGCAGGCGGGCTGCGCCCTGGTGGGCGGCGAGACGGCCGAGATGCCCGGCATGTACGAGGGCGACGAGTACGACATCGCCGGCTTCACGACGGGCGTCGTGGAGAAGAGCAAGCTCATCGACGGCACGAAGGTGAAGGTGGGCGACATCCTGGTGGGCATCGCCTCCAGCGGCGTGCACTCCAACGGCTTCAGCCTGGTGCGCAAGATCGTCGCGGACAGCGGCCACGCGTACGCCGACGCCATTCCCGAGTTCGGCGGCCGCAGCCTCGGCGAGGTCCTGCTGACCCCGACGCACATCTACGTCAAGCAGGTGCTCGACGTCATCCGCCAGTGCGACGTGCACGGCGTGGCGCACATCACGGGCGGCGGCTTCGACGAGAACATCCCCCGCATCCTGCAGGGTGGCCAGGGCCTCGAGATCATCGAGGGCACCTGGGAGATCCTCCCGGTCTTCAAGATGCTGGAGAAATGGGGCGGCGTGGCGCATCGCGAGATGTTCAACATCTTCAACATGGGCGTCGGCATGGTGCTGGCCCTCGACGCCTCCGAGGCGGACAAGGCCATCGGCATCCTCGAGGCCCACGGCGAGAAGGCTTCCGTCATCGGCCGCGTCACCGACCAGCCGGGTGTCAACATCAAAATGGCATAATTGTCATGAAGAAGTTAGCGGTATTCGCCAGCGGCTCCGGGACCAACTTCGAGGCCATCGCCCAGGCTTGCGCCGACGGGCGGCTGGACGCCGAAGTGGCCCTGATGGTCTGCGACAAGCCGGGCGCCGCCGTGGTGGCGCGCGCCGAGCGCTTCGGCGTTCCGAGCTTCGTCGCCAGCCCGAAGGAGTTCGCCTCCAAGGCGGATTTCGAACGGGAGGTGATCAAGCGGATGGACGCCGCGGGCATCGACCTCGTCTGCCTGGCGGGCTACATGCGCATCATCTCCGATGTGCTGCTGGATGCCTACGGCGGCCGCATCATCAACATCCACCCCTCGCTGCTGCCGGCCTTCAAGGGCGCGCACGCGGTCGAGCAGGCGGTGGAATACGGCGTCAAGGTGTACGGCATCTCCATCCACTGGGTGAACGGCGACCTGGACGGCGGCAAGATCATCGCCCAGCGGGCCTTCGAATACGACGGCAACGACCCCGAGGAGGTGCACCGCATCGGTCAGAAGATCGAGCATCAGTTATACGTGGAAACCATACAGAAATTATTGAAACAGATATGAGAGCGTTAGTCAGTGTAAGCGACAAGACCGGGCTCGTGCCGTTCGTGCAGGGGCTCCAGGCATTGGGTTGGACCATCATCGCCACGGGCGGCACGCAGAAGCTGCTGGAGAGCAGCGGCGTGAAGACCGTCGGCATCAGCGAAGTCACGGGCTTCCCCGAGATCCTCGACGGCCGGGTGAAGACTCTGCATCCGAAGGTGCACGGCGGCATCCTTGCGCGCCGCGACCTGCCGGCCCACATGCAGACGCTTGCCGAGCAGGGGATCGAGACCATCGACCTCGTGTGCGTGAACCTTTATCCTTTCCGCCAGACCATCGCCAAGGAAGGCGTGTCGATGGAGGATGCCATCGAGAATATCGACATCGGCGGCCCGTCGATGGTGCGCAGCGCCGCCAAGAACTGGCGCGACGTGACCATCGTCTGCGACCCCGCCGACTATGACCGCGTGCTGGACGAGCTCCGCACGAACGGCAAGACCTCCGATCAGACGCGCCTGCAGCTCTCCGCCAAGGCGTATACCCACACGGCCGAGTACGACATGTGCATCTCTTCCTGGATGCGCAGGCAGGCAGGCCTAAACGAGAAGCTCTTCCTCGAGTACGACCTCAAGCAGGGCCTCCGCTACGGCGAGAACCCCCACCAGGCCGCGAAGTTCTACGCTTCCATGGAGCCGGCCCCGTATTCCCTCGCGTTCGCGAAGCAGATCCAGGGCAAGGAGCTCTCCTACAACAATATCCAGGACGCCAACGCGGCGCTGAACGTGCTGCGCGACTTCTCCGACAAGCCCTTCTGCGTGGCGCTCAAGCACATGAACCCGTGCGGCGCGGCGGTGGGGGAGACCATCGAGCAGGCCTGGCAGGCCGCCTACGAGGCTGACAAGGTCAGCATCTACGGCGGCATCGTGGGCGTGAACCGCGAGCTCACCGCCGAGGTGGCCGCGGGCATGAAGCCCATTTTCCTCGAAATCGTGATCGCCCCGTCCTTCACGCCGGAGGCGCTGGAGATCCTCTCCTCGAAGAAGAACCTCCGCGTGCTGGAGGTGCCGATGGCCGCCGAGGCCCAGGCCCCGATGCAGTACGTCGGCGTGAACGGCGGCATGCTCGCGCAGCAGCTCGATACCGCCGTGGAGCAGGTGAAACCCGAGATGTGCGTGACAAAGGTGCAGCCCACGGCGGCCCAAATGGCCGACCTCGACTTCGGCTGGCGCATCGTCAAGCACATCAAGTCCAACGCCATCGCCGTGGTGCGCGACAACCACACCATCGGCGTGGGCGCCGGCCAGACCAACCGCGTCGGCTCCGCCGAGATCGCGCTGGAGCAGGCCAAGGCGGCCGGATTCACCGAGGGGCTTATCCTCGCGTCCGACGGCTTCCTGCCCTTCGACGACACCGTGGCCCTGGCCGCGAAGTACGGCGTGACCGCCATCGTGCAGCCGGGCGGCAGCATCCGCGACGAGGATGCGATCAAGAAGGCCGACGAGCTCGGCATCACGATGCTCTTCACCGGAATCAGACATTTCAAGCATTAGTCCTATGGCAAAAGACAAGAAAGTGCTCGTGGTCGGTGGCGGCGGACGCTGCCACGCCATCGTGGACGCGCTCAGCCGCTCCCCGCAGGTGGCGAAGATTTTCTGCGCGCCCGGCAACGCCGGTATCGCCGCGCAGGCGGAGTGCGTGCCCGTGAAGGACACGGACGTCCAGGGCCTGCTGAAGTTCGCGCAGGAGCAGGGGATCGACCTCACGGTCGTGGGCCCCGAGGCGGCGCTATCCGTCGGCGTCGTGGATGCCTTCCGCGCCGCCGGGCTGAAGATTTTCGGCCACACGCAGGCCGCCACGCGCATCGAGAGCAGCAAGGAGTTCGCCAAGATCCTGATGGACAAGTACGCCATCCCGACGGCTGGCTACCGCAGCTTTGACAACTTCGACGAGGCGCTCGCCTACGTGAACGCGCGGCCGTTCCCGGCCGTGCTGAAGTACGACGGCCTGGCCGCCGGCAAGGGCGTCGTGATCGCCGCCGACGCGGCGGAGGCCGAGGCCGCGCTGCGCAGCATGCTGCTGGACGAGGCCTTCGGCAAGGGCCGCGTGGTGGTGGAGGATTTCCTGACGGGTCCCGAGTTCTCTTTCATGGCTTTCGTGGACGGGGAGCGGGTCTATCCGATGCCGCTCTCGCAGGACCACAAGCGCGCCTTCGACGGCGACAAGGGCCCGAACACTGGCGGCATGGGCGCCTACACGGGCCTGCCCTTCATCACGAAGGAGGATGAATCCTTCGCGCTCGAGCAGATCCTGAAGGCCACCGCCAAGGCGATGGTCTCCGAGGGCTGCCCGCTCTCGGGCGTGCTCTACGGCGGCCTGATGAAGACGCCGGACGGCATCAAGGTGATCGAGTTCAACGCCCGCTTCGGCGACCCCGAGACCGAGGTCGTGCTGCCGTTGCTGGAGAGTGATATCTATGACATTTTCGAGGCCGTGGCCACGGGCCGCCCCGTGGCGGAGCCGAAGTGGCGCAAGGCCGTGACGCTGGGCGTCGTGCTGGCCTCCAAGGGCTATCCCGGCTCCTACGAGAAGGGCGCCGAGATCCTCGGCGCGGACCAGGTCGACGGGCGCGTGTACCACATGGGTACCAAGCGCGATGGCGACCGCCTGCTGACGGCCGGCGGCCGTGTGATGATGGTCGTGGCCGAGGGCAAGGACACCCGCGCCGCCTGGGAGAAGGTGTACGCCGAGGTCGCCAAGATCCGCTGCGACAATCTCTTCTTCCGCCGCGACATCGCCCACTGGGCGCTGGACGGCAAGGTCCTGGACGGCAAGGCGCTTTCGAATTCCATCAAGGACAGCCTGCGTGAGCAGGTGAGCAAGCTGGAGGTGAAGTACGGCCGCAAGCCGTCGCTGGCCGTCATCATCGTGGGCAACAACCCCGCGAGCCAGGTCTACGTGCGCAACAAGGTCAAGTCCGCCATCTACGTGGGCATGAATTCCCGCCTTATCACGATGGCCGAGGACGCCACCGAGGAGGCCCTCCTCAAGATGATCGACGACCTGAACCGCGATCCGGAGGTGGACGGCATCCTGGTGCAGCTCCCGCTGCCCAAGCAGATCAACGAGGAGCGCGTCATCGACGCGATCGCCAAGGAGAAGGACGTGGACGGATTCCATCCGGGCAACGTCTCCGACCTCTGGCTGGGCCGTCCCTGCACCGTTCCCTGCACGCCGAAGGGCATCCTCCGGCTGATCGACGAGAGCGGCATCGACCTCGCGGGCAAGACCGCCGTGGTCGTGGGCCGCAGCAACATCGTCGGCAAGCCGGTGGCGAAGCTCCTGCTGGACCGCAATGCCACTGTGATCATCGCGCATTCCCGCACCAAGGACCTCAAGGCCATGACGCTGCAGGCGGATGTGCTGGTGGTGGCCGTGGGCCGGCCGAACATGGTCACGGGCGACATGATCAAGCCCGGGGCCGTGGTGATCGACGTCGGCATCAACCGCGACGCGGACGGCAAGCTCTGCGGCGACGTGGACTATGTCGGCGCCCGCCTGCGCGCTTCCGCGATCACGCCCGTGCCGGGCGGCGTGGGGCCGATGACCATCGCGATGCTGATGGAGAACACGGTCGAGAGTTTCCTCGCGCGGGTCGAACCGCGGTAGCATGGGGGAGTACCGCTATACTTTTCTGAAGTTCCTCAGGGACTGGGCGCTCATCATCGGCATGATTGTGGGCGCCTCCCTGTATCTGGTCTATCATGCCATTCCGGCGCTGCATCCGGCCGGGCCGGTGCTGGAGAGCATCGTCAAGGAAGTGCAGCCGATGCTGCTCTTTGCGATGCTCTTCCTGAGTTTCTGCAAGATCGAGCCGCAGCAGATGCGGCCGCACCGCTGGATGGGCTGGCTGCTGCTGGTGCAGTCGCTCACGTTCGTGGGGCTGGCGCTGGTGCTGATTCTCTGGCCGGCCGTGCCGATGCGGGCCGGGATCGAGGCGGCGATGCTGTGCCTGATCTGCCCGACGGCGACGGCCTGCGCCGTGGTCACGGGCAAGCTGGGCGGCAATATGGCGGGGGTGGTCACGTACACCGTGCTAATCAACCTGGTGGTGGCGGTGCTGGTGCCGCTGATGGTTCCGCTGATTCACCCGATGGCCGGGTTGACCTTCGGCGAAGCCTTCATGCGCATCCTCGCGAAGGTGTTCCCGCTGCTCATCCTGCCCTGCCTGTCGGCCTGGCTCGTGCGCTACCTGCTGCCGAAGTTCCACGCCTGGCTGATGGGCTTTCCGAACCTTTCCTTCTACATCTGGGCGGTCTCGCTGACGCTCGCCATCCTGATGAGCACGCGCGCCATCGTGCAGAACGATTCCGGCGCCGTGGTGCTCTGGGAGATCGGCGTCGCCTCGCTGCTGGCCTGCGCCTTCCAGTTCTGGCTCGGCCGCGCCATCGGCCGCCGCTACAAGTGCCCCATCTCCGCCGGCCAGGCCCTCGGCCAGAAGAACACCGTCTTCGGCATCTGGATGGGCTACACCTTCCTCGACCCCGTCACCTCCGTCGCCGGCGGCTTCTACAGCATCTGGCACAACTGCTACAACACGTACCAAATGTACAGGAAGCGCAAACAGGAGGAAATCAGGCGACGATAATGCTATGCTGTTAGCGCAGTTGTGCCGATAGAATACTGGGGGCCGTTTCCCCCAGACCCCCTGCGTCGCTTCGCTCCGAATTACCTGGCAGATGTACCGCAAGCGCAAGCGCGACGAAGCCAAACAACTCTCCTCCTCCCCGTCCTCAAAATAGGCCGTATTTGAGGATGGAGGCCGGTTTTTCCGCCACTTATCCTCAAAAGGGGCCCTTCCTGAGGACGAACCATTCCAGTTCCTGCCAGCTTCCCTGCGGATAGGATGTCGGTGCCGAAAAACGGCGAAATCGGCGCCGACCCGGGTTTTAAAAGTGGGGTCGGCGCCGATTATTGGCGATATTGGTTCCGAGATTAGGGCTCGGAGCCTTGCGACGCAGGGGGTCCGGGGGGGGGAAGCCCCCCGGAATTAGCTCACCTTGGACTCGATGTAGCGGATGATGTCGCTGATGGTGTTGAAGCTCTTCAGGTCGGCGTTGGGGATGGAAATGCCGAAGTGGCTTTCGATCTGGGCGATCATCTCGATGAACACGAAGGAGTCGATGCCGGAGGCGGCTTTGAAGGCTTCTTCCGTATTGACTTCCTCCACGGGGAAGTCGACGTAGTCCTGGAGGATGTCCAGGAATTCTTTCTTTACATCCATAATTCTTAAGACAGGTTAATTCCTTCCCCGGAGCAGACGGTCGGCAGGCCGGCCCGCTTGATCTTGCGGGTGGAGGTCTTCTCGTAGCCGGTGGCGGGGAGTTCTATGTATTCAATTTGTTTGTAATCAGGCAGGGTGGCGTTGATCTGCCGCATGGTGGCGGCGATCTTCTCGCGGTCGGCGCGGACGGCCTCGTCGGAGATGTAGAGGCCGGCCACGAGCACCTCGCGGATGGCGTTGCCGACGCGCTGCTCGGCGCGGTAGACCACGATGTCGTCGGCGAAGTCCATGCCGGTCTCGATGACGTTCTCGACCTCCTCGGGGCAGATGTTCTTGCCGCTGGGCAGCACGATGGTGTTCTTCTTGCGACCCATCAGGAAGATGCGGCCCTGCGCGTCGATGCGGGCGCTGTCGCCGGTGTTGAAATAGCCTTCGGCGTCGAAGACGGCGGCCGTGGCCTCAGGGTCCTTGTAGTACTCGCGGAAGACGCTCTTGCCCTTCACGCAGAGGTCGCCGATACCATTCTCGTCGGGGTTGGCGATCTTCACCTGCAGGCCCGGGCAGGGTTTGCCCACGCTGAGGTGCTCGGACAGCGTATCTGCGTTGATGGAGATGAGCGGACCGCACTCCGTGATGCCGTAGCCGTTTTCGATACGCCAGCCCAGGTCGTTCATCCCCTTGATGACGACGGGGTTGAGCATGGAGCCGCCGCTGACGATCATGTCCAGCTTGCCGCCGAAAGGCTCATAGATGTCCTTGAACATGCTGTGCGTCTTGTCGATACCGAATTTGCGCAGCAGATTGGAGATCTTGATGCCCTTCTTGAGCTTCTCTTCCTTGCCGGCCTTGCGGGCGTTGGCCCAGATGTTCTTGTAGAACGCGTTGAGGATCATCGGGACGATGGTCGTGATGGTGGGCTGGAAGATCTTGAGGTTCGTCATCATGTTGCGGATGTTGCCGTTGACGTAGGTCAGACGGCCGGAACCGATACGCGTCATGATGTGCGTGTTGATCTCCGTGGCGTGGTGCATCGGCAGGACGCTCATGGAGGTATTCTCCTCGTCCGTGGCGCGGACGGCATCCATGCAGTTGACCATGTTGGCCGCCAGGTTGGCGTTCGTCAGGACGACGCCCTTGTTGGCGCCCGTGGTGCCGCTGGTAAAGAGGATCTTGGCGGGGGCGTCGAGGTCGAGCTCGCAGTTGCGGTAGGGTCCGCTTTCGCCGATCTCGCGGCCGCGCGCAAGCAGCTCGTCGTAGAACGGCACGCCGTCGACTTTCTTGTCGATGGTGATCAGGGTCTTGAGCCGCGGGCACTGGGGCTGCACCTCGCGCAGCAGGGGGAGCTGCTCCGCGCCGCACAGGGCGGCGTCGGCGTCACACTTGGTGAGCAGCATGGTGAGCAGCGGGGCGGGGGCGTTGACGTCGATAGGCGTCACGACGCCGACACCGCTGGAGATGCAGATGTCCGCGATGACGTAGCGGACGCAGTTCTCGGACACGATGGCGATATGCTTCCCGCCGAGGCCGGCGTCCAGCAGGCCGTCGCCGAGGCACATCACTTCCTCGTAAAGGTCTTCAGAGTTCCAGTATTTGATTTCTTTCTTATCATCGAGCTCCGCGAGGATGGGGCTCTTGGGCAGCTGGTCCTTGATGCGGCCCAGCATGTCGCGGATGCTCTTATAGTCGCCGTCACGCAGCAGGCGGTTGGCCTGGTGCTGGCGCTCGGTCATGTACAGACTGTCTTTCTTCATAATAATCAGAATATTTCTCCCAGCGGGGTGGCGGGCTTGTCAAGGACGGTTTCGATCACGTGGAGGAGCAGGTTCTGGAATTCGATCAGCTGCTCGGGGGTGACCATCTTCGTCTGGATGTCGTAGTTGACGGTGACCTCGTTGGTGTCGACGTCATGCATCATGGCGAGGTAGGTGACCAGGGCGCCCTTGCCGTTGGACCAGACCTGCAGGCGCACGCCTTTCGGGTTCTTGATCGGAATGTAGGAGAAGCAGTAGTTGATGACCTGGCTCAGCATGGAGTAGTTCCATGTTTTGTGCTGCATGGTCTCGCATTCCAGATAGGTGAGGCGCGTGTGGCGGTACATCTCGGTCGTTTCCGCATACAGGTCGGCGATGTTGTCGTCAAAAGACCGTTCATAGTCGACAGTCGTGTAGACGGACAGACTCTGCACCTTGGTGCCGGCGGCTTTGCGGTCGGCGACCGTGGCGCGGCAGTTCATCAGCTCGAGGGGAGCCTGGCGCGGGGCGCGGCCGTTGCGCAGCGAGCAGGCGACGGCGTAGGTATAGAAGAAGAAGGTGTTCAGCGAGATCTCGTGCTCCTTGCACCACTGCTCCGCGCGGAGCGTGACGGCGGCCGGAATGACGAAGCGGTAGCCCTTCGTATCGCAGCGGATGAACAGGTAGGGGAGGGAGATGTCGCCTTTCTTCTTGTATTTCATCCAGCGGTCGCTCTCGTCGCCGTGGATGCCGCAGTACAGGGGGCGCTCGGCGTGGCGGTTCCCGTAATAATCCTGGAAGAAGTTGCGGTCCTTTTCGGTGGCTTCGGCGTTGGCGCGGTACTCATTGTCCTTGCGGATCACCTCTTCGAAGCTGCCCGGTGCGGGCGGGAGTTCGCCGCCGTTGCTGAGGGCCGCGTAGATGCCGGCCAGGTCGGTGACCAGGACGCCGATGCCGTAGGTGTCGGCGACGTAGTGGCTGATCTTGATGAAGACCATCTGCTCGCCGGAGGGATTGACGGCGAAGACCGCCTTGAACGTCTGGCCTTTGGTCATGTCCAGGCCCTTGCGGCGGAAGCGGCGGACCCAGGCTTCCATCTGGGCCGTGGTCTCGAAACGGACGGACGGGACCTTGCCCAGTTTGCGGGACGGCTCGAAGAACTGGCGCATCTCCTTGCCTTCCTTCACGAAGGTCAGGCGGAGGCAGTCGTTGCGGTCGATGAGCAGCTGGAGGGCTTCCAGCATACGTCCTTCGTCGAATCCTTCGTCAAAGGTGACGGAGAACAGGATGTTCGCAACTCGCTTGAACAGGGCATACTTGGTCTGGAGATGGATGATGTCCTGCGAGTAATTGAAAGCGTACAGTTTCTTTTCCATGGATATGATTTTTTACTTACACAATCTCTTTCAAAGGGGTGTCCGGCCGGGCAAGCACCTTTTCCATGACGCGGATGTAAAGGCTCTGGAAGTCAATAAGCTGCACCGGGGTGATCCGCAGCCGTTGAACGTCGTAGTTGATAGAAATTTCATTGTTAACTACGTCGTGCATGATGGCCACATAGGTGGTCAGCGCGCCCTTGCCGTTGCTGTGCAACTGGAACCGGACGCCGGGCTGAGACTGGTACGGAATGTAGGAGAAACCGGAGCAAATGAGGCACCGGAGCATCGAGAACTTCCAAGCCTCATGCTGCATCACCTCCGTTTCAAGGTAGGTGAGCCTGGTGTGCCGGTAGATCTCCTGCTGCTCTTCAAACAGGGCGGCGGCGTTCTCCCGGAAACTCTTGTCGTAGTCGATATCCGTCCGGACGGTCAGGCCCGTGGCCTTGGTGCCGGCGGTCCTGCGGTCGGCCAGGGTGCCGCGGCAGTTGAGGATCTCTACACTGCAGAGCCGCGTTTCGCGGTCGTTGAGCAGGGACAGCGTCAGCGTGAAAGCCATCATGAAGAAGGTGTTCAGGGAGATGCCGTGGTCCGCGCACCACTGCTGGGCGTCGAGGGTGATCGATTTCGGGAGGGCGAACTCGTAGGGCTCCGTGTCGCAACGGATGAACAGGTACGAGTTGCTGAATTCCCCCTTGCGCTTGAATTTCAGCCAGTGGTCGTCCTTGTTGCCGTGCTGCCCGCAGTAAACGGGGTGGCTGTCGCCGTGACGGTTGAAATAATAGTCGTGGAAGAACGCCCGGTCGCGCTCTGTGGCGGCCGCGTCGTTGCGAAATTCGTTGTCCTTGCGGACGATCTCCTCGAAGCTTCCTGGGGCGGGAGGAAGCTCCTTCCCGTCGCGCAGGGCGGCGTAGATGCCCATCAGGTCGTTCACCAGGATGCCGATGCCGTAGGTGTCGGCCACATAATGGCTGATCTTGCAGATAACCATCTGCTTGCCCTCCGGATTCACGGCAAAGACTACGCGCAGCACGTCGCCCTTGGCCACGTCGGTGGGCTTGCGGCGGAAGCGGCGGAAGAAGGCGTCGAAGGCGCCGTTCGTTTCGAAGCGCAGGGAAGGAATCTTGCCGGACTTGCGCTCGGCTTCGAAATACTGCATCGTCTCCTTGCCTTGCTTGACAAAGCGGAGCCGGAGGCAGTCATGGCGCTCGTAGAGGAGGTCGATGGCCTGGCACATCAACGCTTCGTCAAAGCCCTCGTCGAACGTGAGGGAGAAAAGGATATTCAGGACGCGTTTGAACAGCGCGTATTTGCTTTGCAACTGGATGACGTCCTGGGAGTTGGTGAAGTGGTAGAGCTGCTTGCCAGCTATTTCCATTGCTGTTTAAGTTTCAGAAGATTCTTGTATTCGTCGCGTTCCATCTTGCCGGGATTGCCGATGGTCTTGTAGCGGCTTTCCGCGTAGGCCAGGATGAGGCGCGCCTCCTCGCGGTCGGACAACTCGCCGAGGGCCTTGTCCGTCCAGGGCAGCGTCAGCTTCATGCCGTCGGCCAGGGCGTAGCGGTCGATGTTGCTGCCGCCCGCCAGCTTGGCGAGCTTGGCGCTGTGGTCCGCGGCTTGCGAAGCCCGCTTGTTCGCGCTCCAGTTGCGCTCGTACAGGAGCGTGGCGAGATAGTTATAGGCGATGACGCGGGCCTCGTCCTTCGGGGCGTTCAGCGCCGCGGTGCGTGCGTAGTTGATCGCGCTGTCGTTGGATTTGAGCGGGTGATGGTAGAAGAGCTCCGAGAGCGCCTGCCAGGCTTCAGACAAGCGCGGATCCACGTCGTTCAGGATGCGGGACAGGTCCTGGGTCATCACCGGCACGGCGGACGCCTGCTCCATCAGGGGATGGGTCTGGCACTCCCGGCCGACGTTGGCGCAATGCCACATGAGGCACTGCGGGTCCCGGGGATTCTCCCGGCAGCCCCGCTCGGCATACGCGATGCCCTTGTTGAACTGCTCGCGGCGCGCCATCTTGTCGGTCTGGTCTTCACCTATCAAATAACTGACCCGCGCGAGGCGCCAGAGCACGGAGGCTTT
This sequence comes from Bacteroidales bacterium, assembly GCA_017651225.1. Classification (GTDB taxonomy): domain Bacteria; phylum Bacteroidota; class Bacteroidia; order Bacteroidales; family UBA932; genus Cryptobacteroides. The sequence goes on along the minus strand of JAGCDF010000074.1, from coordinate 8,045 downwards.
CTCCTTGGCGTTCTCCGCCTGCGGGAGCATTTCCAGCAGGGTTTGCTCGCAAGCAGGATAATCTTTGCCTTGCTGGACGGCGTTGTCCACGGACTGGAACTGCAGCGCCAGCAGCGGAATCAATAAAAGCGTCTTAATCATAATGTGCAAATTTACGAAATCCCGAAATACGTGACTAATTTCGTGCCGAATACTTGCCTCGATTGATAAAAACACTATATTTGTGACGAAATAATCTGTTATGTGACAGATTCCGTGCAAATTCGATTTTCGTCACACATCACTTATGGCCCTTCTTCCTGATCTTTTCCGCCGCTATACGACCGAGTTGTGGTACATTCTCCTGGCTCCGTTCTGGTTTTTTGTCTTCATGCTGGTCTGGACTCCTTTCCACAGCGAAGAAGCCCTGGACATGGGTCGAGGGCTGTTCATTTTCAACGTGACGATGATGACGTGCATCGCGGTCTTTACGATTCTCCTCCTCCGGACCCTCCGTTTCCTGTTGCGTGACCACCTCAATCGCAGCTGGTGGGGACTGGCGGCCTGGAACGTGCTGGAGCTGACGGTGATTACCTACTTCTTTGCCCTCTATCTCTATCTGATGGATCCAGGTGTGCCCTATTTCAACTGGCTGGCCCGCTGCGTCCCGTACTCTTTCCTGGTCCTGGTTTTCCCTTACGGCGGCATCGGGGTGGTCTGCGGCTTGATTTCGGTCAACCAGTCGCTTCCCGCCGAAAAGGATTTGATCCGTTTCGCCACGCCCAACCGGCAGGTCCGCCTGGTCCTCATCAAGGACGTCGTCGTGTATATCCAGGCCCAGGAGAATTACGTCCGCATCTGCTACCTGGAGAACGGCCGTCCCAAAGACTATGTGCTTCGCTCGACCATGGTCGCGATCGCCCCGCTGATGGAGCACTACGGCTTCATCCGCTGCCACCGCTCCTACTACGTCAATCCCTCGCACATCGTCGCCCTGCGCCGCGACCGCGACGACGTCTTCAGCGCCGAGCTCGACGTCCCCGACACCGTCATCCCGATCTCGAAGCGCATCTACCAGGAAATGTCCGAGCGTTTGTAGGATAAATTGTTGATAACTTTTTTTGTAGAGGAGGGCATTTTTGTTTAACTTTGCCGGTCAAATAAAAGTCCCTCCGCTATGTCCTTTATTGATGAAAGAATCGCCCTGGAAGGCTTGACTTTTGACGATGTACTCCTGATTCCGGCGTACTCCGAAGTCCTGCCGCGGGAAGTCTCCCTGCAGACCCGTTTCTCCCGCAACATCCATCTCAACATCCCTATCGTGTCCGCCGCCATGGACACTGTGACCGAAGCGCCGATGGCCATCGCCCTGGCAAGGGAAGGAGGCATCGGCGTGATTCATAAAAATATGAGCATCGCCGCGCAGGCCGCCGAGGTCCGCAAGGTGAAGCGTTCGGAGAACGGGATGATCAGCGATCCCGTCACGATCAACCAGGACCAGACGGTGGGGGACGCCCTCCAGCTGATGAGCGACAACCACATCGGCGGCATCCCCGTCACCGACGCGGAGAAGCACCTGGTGGGCATCGTGACCAACCGCGACGTCCGTTTCCAGGAGGATCTGGACGTGCTGGTGCGCGACGTGATGACCTCGCAGAACCTGGTCACCATCCCGGATTCCCGCACGGACCGCGAATACGTGAAATCCATTCTTCAGAAGTATAAAGTGGAGAAGCTCCCGGTCGTGGACGAGAAGGGCCGCATCGTGGGCCTGATCACCTACAAGGATCTCATCAAGGAGCGCCTGCACCCCGACGCCTGCAAGGACGCCAAGGGCCGCCTGCGCTGCGCAGCCGGCATCGGCATCACGCCGGATGCGCTCGACCGCGTGGCCGCGCTCTACGCCGAGGGCGTGGACGCCGTGGTGCTCGATTCCGCCCACGGCCACAGCAAGGGCGTCATCGACCTGCTGAAGCGCGTCAAGAAAGCCTACCCGTCCCTGGACGTGGTGGTGGGCAACGTGGCCACGGAGGAGGGCGCCCGCGACCTGGTCAAGGCCGGCGCGGACGGCGTCAAGGTGGGCATCGGCCCCGGTTCCATCTGCACCACGCGCATCGTCGCGGGCGTGGGTGTGCCGCAGCTCAGCGCCATCTTCAACGCCTCCCAGGCCCTCAAGGGCACGGACGTGACGCTCATCGCCGACGGCGGCCTCCGCTACTCGGGCGACGTCGTCAAGGCCCTCGCGGCCGGCGGCGACTGCGTGATGTGCGGCTCCATGTTCGCCGGCACGGAAGAGTCGCCGGGCGAGACCATCATCTACAGCGGCCGTAAGTTCAAGGCCTACCGCGGCATGGGTTCCATTGACGCGATGGCGGCCGGCTCCAAGGACCGCTACTTCCAGGACGACAAGGCCGAGCTCAAGAAGCTCGTGCCGGAAGGCATCGTCGGCCGCGTGCCCTACAAGGGAACGCTCTCCGAGACGGTCTACCAGCTCGTCGGCGGCCTGCGCTCCGGCATGGGCTACTGCGGCGCGAAGGACCTGTCGGTCCTCAAGCAGGCGCGGTTCACCCGCGTGACGGCCAGCGGCATGGCGGAAAGCCACCCGCACGACATCACCATCACCAAGGAAACCCCTAACTACTCCCGCGGTGAATAAAATCCTGATCCTCGATTTCGGCTCCCAGGTGACCCAGCTGATCGGCCGCCGCCTCCGGGAGCTGAACGTTTTTTGTGAAATCTATCCGTACAACAAGGTCCCGGCGCTCGACGCGAGCGTCAAGGGCGTGATCCTGTCCGGCAGCCCCTGCTCCGTGCGGGACGCCAACGCCCCGCAGGTGGACCTGAGCCTCTTCAAGGGCAAATACCCGGTGCTGGGCATCTGCTACGGCGCGCAGTACATCGCGCACCGCTGCGGCGGCAAGGTCGAGGGTTCGCTCGCCCGTGAATACGGCCGCGCGATGCTGGATGTCGTGCGCGCGGATTCCCCGCTGCTGCAGGGCGTGAGCGCCCGCTCGCAGGTCTGGATGTCGCATGGCGACACGATCTCCGCGCTCCCCGCGGGGGCCGAGGTGATCGCCTCCACCTCCGACGTGGCGAACGCCGCCTACCAGATCGCCGGGGAGCAGACCTACGCGGTCCAGTTCCACCCGGAGGTGTTCCACACCACGGAGGGCACGCAGATCCTGTCCAACTTTGCGCTGGGCATCTGCGGCTGCGCGGGCGACTGGACGCCGGCGTCGTTCATCGAGACGACGGTGGCCGACCTGCGCGCGCAGATTGGCGACGACCAGGTCATCCTGGGCCTGAGCGGCGGCGTGGACTCCACCGTGGCCGGCGTGCTGCTCAACAAGGCCATCGGCCACCAGCTGACCTGCATTTTCGTGAACAACGGCCTGCTCCGCAAGAATGAATTCGAGGACGTCCTCGAATCCTACCGCGACATGGGCCTGAACGTCATCGGCGCCGACGCCTCGAAGGAGTTCCTCTCCGAGCTCGCGGGCGTGACCGAGCCCGAGCAGAAGCGCAAGATCATCGGCCGCCTCTTCGTGGAGACCTTCGACAAATACGCGAAACAGATCAAGAACGCCCGCTGGCTGGCCCAGGGGACGATCTATCCCGACGTGATCGAGAGCGCCGGCATCCCCGGCATCGCCTCCAAGATCAAGAGCCACCACAATGTGGGCGGCCTGCCCGAGCAGATGAACCTCAAGATCGTGGAGCCGCTGCGCATGCTCTTCAAGGACGAGGTGCGCCGCGTAGGTCGCGCCCTCGGCATCAAGGAGGAACTCGTGGGGCGCCATCCCTTCCCGGGCCCGTCCCTGGCCATCCGCATCATCGGCGACGTGACGGAAGAGAAGCTGCGCGTGCTGCGCGAGGCGGACGACATCTACATCCGCGGCCTGCGTAACTACGACTGTACCGGCATGGGCTTCCCCTGCGCCTCCGACCCGCGCGTGATGGCGACGAACCTCTACGACGCCATCTGGCAGGCGGGCGTGATCCTGCTGCCGATCAAGAGCGTGGGCGTGATGGGCGACGAGCGGACCTACGAGAACCCGGTCGCGCTGCGCGCGGTGGTGTCCACCGACGCGATGACGGCCGACTGGTTCCACTTCCCGTACGACTTCCTCGCGGACGTCAGCAACGAGATCATCAACAAGGTGCGCGGCGTGAACCGGGTGGTGTACGACATCTCCTCCAAACCGCCGGCAACCATCGAGTGGGAATAATCCAACATTCACAATAGCACTATGGCTCAAGTACAAAAAGAGCAGGCAATCTATGATGCCCGCAAGCTCGGCAAGGGCAAAATGACCATCCTCGGCCTCCAGCATCTCTTCGCGATGTTCGGGGCCACCGTTCTCGTTCCGGTGATCACCGGACTCTCTGTTTCCTCGACCCTGCTCTTTGCGGGTCTCGGCACGCTGCTTTTCCATTTCCTGACGAAGATGAAGGTTCCGGCCTTCCTCGGTTCCTCCTTCGCCTTCCTCGGCGGTTATGCCGCCGTGGCGCAGATGGGCGCCGACAAGGGCTTCGACCTGGCGACTTCGCTGCCTTACGCTTGCATCGGCGTGTTCTGCGCGGGTCTGTTGTACTTCGTGCTGGCCGGCTTCTTCGCCGCCTTCGGCGCCAGGAAGGTCCTGCGCTTTTTCCCGCCCATCGTGACGGGTCCGATCATCATCGCCATCGGCCTGACGCTCTCCGGCTCCGCCATCCAGAACTGCGCGCAGAACTGGTGGATCGCCATCCTGGCCGTCGCTATTGTCGTGAACTGCAACATCTGGGGTAAGAAGATGGTCCAGATCGTGCCGATCCTGCTCGGCGTGGTCGGCTCCTATGCCGTGGCCGCCTGCTTCGGCCAGGTGGACTTCACGCCGGTGAAGGACGCCGCCTGGGTGGGCCTGCCGTTCCAGTGGAAGGACACGGCCTTCGCCGTGCTCCAGAACCCGGACTGGGGTCTGGTCATCGCCGCCATCATCGCCATCCTGCCGATCTCGCTCGCCACGATGGTCGAGCACATCGGCGATATGTGCGCCATCTCCTCCACGACGGAGATCAATTACCTCGAGGATCCGGGCCTGCACCGCACCCTGATGGGTGACGGTCTCGCCACGGCGCTCGCCTCCCTGTTCGGCGCCCCGGCCAACACGACCTACGGCGAGAACACCGGCGTGCTGAACATCACCAAGGTCTTCGACCCGCGCGTGATCCGCATCGCGGCCATCTTCGCCATCATCCTGTCCTTCTGCCCGAAATTCGCCGCGCTCATCGGCGCGATGCCCGCCGCGACCATCGGCGGCGTGTCGCTGGTGCTCTACGGTATGATCTCGGCGGTCGGTGTGCGTAACATCGTGGAGAACCAGGTGGACTTCACCTCCTCCCGTAACCTCATCATCGCCGCCCTCATCCTCGTGCTCGCTATCGGCATCAAGTACGGCGCGAACGATGCCATCGACCTCGGCTTCACCAAGCTGAGCGGCCTGGCGGTCGCGGCCCTCGTGGGCATCTTCCTGAACGCACTCCTGCCGGGCAACGACTACGTGTTCGGCAAGGGCCAGGGCGATACTGCCATGAGCTTCACGCCCCGCAAGTCGGTCGACGAAGTTGCCAAGGAAGAATAAAAAGAGAATACAAAAAAGAAAGGCTCGGGAGCAACCCGAGCCTTTCTTTTTGCTATTTCAAGAGTTTTTCGCTGCGGGCGATGAAGTCCGCCAGGGCTTTGCCCTTCAGCATGCCGTTGCCCAGCAGGGCCAGGTCCACGACCTGGTGCAGCAGCTCGCTTTCCTTCTTCTCCTCCCAGATCTTCGCGATCAGCGGGTTCTGCATGTTGACGATGATGTTGTAGGCCTCGGGCATGGTGCCGTAGAAATTCATGCCGCCGCCCAGGGCGCTCATCTCGCGGTAGCGGCGCATGAACTCGCTCTGGGTGATGAGCACCGGCGCGGCGTTCTCGCCGAGGTTCTGGGCGTCGACCATGTAGTCGTTGCCCTCCGGAAGGACGCCCTTGAAGAGCTCGTCGAGCGTCTTCTTGTCCTCCTCGCTCATCTCCGGCTTCACCTTCTCCTCCTTAGGGATGAGGTTGTCGACGGAGTCGCTGTCCACGCGGGCGAAGCGGGTGTGCTCGACCTTGGCCTCCAGCAGGTTGACGAAGTGGCTGTCCAGCTCGCAGTCCATCAGCAGGACGTCGTAGCCCTGGTTCTTCGCGGCCTCGATCCAGCTGTACTGCTCGGCGGGCTTGGTGGCGTAGAGGTAGACCACGGTCTTGTCCTTGTCGGTCTGGTTCGGCTCGATGGCCGTGCGGTAGTCCTCCAGGCTGAAGTACTTGCCTTCGGTGTTCTTGAGGAGGGTGAACTTGAGGGCGCGCTCGCAGAACTTCTCGTCGGAGAGCATGCCGTACTCGATGAAGAGCTTGATGTTGTCCCACTTCTGCTCGAACTGCTCGCGCTGCTCCTTGAAGATCTCCTCCAGGCGGTCGGCCACCTTCTTGGTGATGTAGGTGCTGATCTTCTTGACGTTGGCGTCGCTCTGCAGGTAGCTGCGGCTGACGTTCAGCGGGATGTCGGGGGAGTCGATCACGCCGTGCAGCAGGGTCAGGAACTCCGGCACGATGTTGTCGACGTGGTCCGTGACGAACATCTGGTTGCAGTAGAGCTGGATCTTGTTCTTGTCGATGGCCATGCGCTCCTTGATCTTCGGGAAGTAGAGCACGCCGGTCAGCGTGAAGGGGTAGTCCACGTTGAGGTGGATCCAGAACATCGGCTCCTCCTCCATCGGATAGAGCTCCTTATAGAACTTGAGGTAGTCCTCGTCCTTGAGATCGGACGGGGCCTTGGTCCAGATCGGGTCGATGTTGTTGATGACGTTGTCCTCGTCGGTCTCGACGCTCTTGCCGTCCTTCCACTCGGTCTTCTTGCCGAAGACCACCGGGACGGGCATGAATTTGCAGTATTTGCCCAGCAGCTGGGAGATGCGCCCCTTGGCGGCGAACTCCTCGGAGTCGTCGTCCAGGTAGAGGGTGATTTCGGTGCCGCGGTCTTCCTTCTTGCCGGCGCCCATGGAGTACTCCGGGGAGCCGTCGCAGGACCAGGTCACGGCCTTGGCGCCTTCCTGCCAGCTGAGGGTGTCGATGGTGACCTTCTTGCTCACCATGAAGGCGGAGTAGAAGCCCAGGCCGAAGTGGCCGATGATGGAGCCGAGCTGGTCCTTGTATTTCTCGAGGAACTCGCCGGCGGAGGAGAAGGCGATCTGGTTGATGTAGCGGTCGACTTCCTCCTCGGTCATGCCGATACCGCGGTCGATGATCTTGAGGGTTTTCTTCTTCTCGTCGAGCTCCACGCTGACTTTCAGCTCGCCCAGCTCGCCCTTGAAGTCGCCGCTGGAGGCGAGGGCCTTCATCTTCTGGGAGGCGTCCACCGCGTTGGCGACGAGCTCGCGGAGGAAGATTTCGTGGTCGGAATAGAGGAACTGCTTGATCACCGGGAAGATGTTCTCGGTGGTCACGCCGATTTTACCTTTGAGGGTTTTGGTTGCCATATCTTGTCGTATTTAAAAATCAAAAAGGGTCGGCCGCACGGGCCAACCCTCTTTGTTTCAAATGCTGTTCCAGTGACAATTTGTCACTATTTGTAGAGGAAGCGCTTGATGCTCATCTTCGGGGTCTTCTCGAAGGGCACGAGCACGGTCTCCACCTGGGCGATCTTGCTGTAGGCGGGCAGCTGGCGGTTGGCGCCGACGCGGATCTTCTCCGGCAGGTCGGACACCGCCTCCTCATCGAGGCCGGCGGCCTTGATGGCGTCCTTGTCGAGGTAGACCAGGGCGACGATCTTGCCGGCGCGGTCCACGACCACGGACTCGGCCACGTACGGCTGGTTGTTCACGAAGGCCTCGAGCTCCTCGGGATAGACGTTCTGGCCGTTGGCGGTCAGGATCATGCTCTTGGAGCGACCCTTGATGAAGATGTTGCCGTCCTTGTCCATGATGCCCAGGTCGCCGGTGCGCAGGTAGCCGTCCTCGGTGAAGGCGTTGGCGGACGCCTCGGGATTCTTGAAGTAGCCGATGGTGATGTT
>JAGCDF010000073.1 GCA_017651225.1 Bacteroidales bacterium | reverse complement strand
GGCCTGGCTCTGCGAGTCGGAGAAGTAGGCCGGGACGGTGATGACCGCTTCGGTGACTTCCTGGCGGAGGTAGTCTTCAGCCGTCTTCTTCATCTTCTGGAGGATGATCGCGGAGATCTCCTGCGGGGAGTAGAGGCGGCCGTTGATGTCGACGCGCGGGGTGTTGTTTTCGCCGCGGGCTACTTTGTACGGCACGCGGGCGATTTCTTTGTCCACCTGGTCATAGGTTTCGCCCATGAAACGTTTGATGGAGAAGATGGTGTTGTGAGGGTTGGTGATGGCCTGGCGCTTGGCGGGGTTGCCCACTTTGCGCTCGCCATTCTCCGTGAATGCGACGACGGACGGCGTCGTGCGGGCGCCTTCGTCGTTGATGATGACAGTAGGCTGGTTGCCTTCCATCACGGCCACGCAGGAGTTCGTGGTACCGAGGTCAATTCCAATAATTTTTCCCATAATATCTTAACTTTTAAAATTCACTTTCTGTGACCTGCCAGTCCCGACAGGCCGGAAACACATCATCAAAACCTTTGCCACCACCCATTTTCTGACAATTTGTCATTTTTCGCTATCTTTGCATTATGGAATACCGGGAATTGAGTAAGGCTGAGTTCGAGGATCTGCAGGGGCGGATCCTGTATGAGGACAACCACCTGCTGGTGGTGTGCAAGCGCGTGGGTGAGATCACGCAGGGGGACAAGACGGGCGACGAGCCGCTGACGGAGGCCTACAAGGCCTTCATCGCGCAGCGGGACGGCAAGCCCGGCAAGGTCTTCCTGGGCCTCCCCCACCGGCTGGACCGCCCGGTGAGCGGCATCTGCCTGCTGGCGAAGACCTCCAAGGCGCTGGAGCGGCTGACGGCCGCGTTCCGCGACGGGAGCGTGCACAAGACCTACTGGGCGCTGTGCTGCGCGAAGCCGGAGCCGGCGGAGGGGCATCTGGAGGGCTGGATGAACCGCAACGAGCAGCAGAACAAGTCCTACATCGTGGCGGACGGCGCCGCGCCGAAGCCCGCCCGCTATCCCGAGGCCAAGCTCGCGAAACTCAACTACCGCTACCTGCGCAGCACGGACCGCTACCACCTCGTGGAAGTGGAACTGCTGACCGGCCGCCACCACCAGATCCGCTGCCAGCTCGCCCACCTGGGCTGCCCGATCAAGGGCGACCTGAAGTACGGCGCGCCGCGCTCCAATCCCGACGGTGGCATCTGCCTGCTGGCCCGCCACATCCGCTTCGTGCATCCCGTCCGGAAGGAGGAGATGGAGATCACGGCGCCGGTGCCCGACAGCTGGAAAGGGGTCTAGCTTTTCATCTCTTTTTCGAACTTCTCATTCTTCAGACGCTCCTGGTAGACGGAGGGCGTCTCGCCCATGTTCACCTTGAAGGCCGCGTTGAACGACGGGCTGGAATGGAAGCCGCACATCTGCGCGACGCTGATCAGGCGCAGGTTGGGGTCCTTGCGGAGCAGCTCCGCGCCGTAGCGCACGCGGAAGTAGTTGACAAACTGGCTGAAGTTGCGGCCGGACAGGATGTTGATGGTGCGCGAAAGGTAGCCGCGGTTCGTGAAGACCGCGCCGGCCAGGTCGTCCAGACCGAAGCCTTCGTCCAGGTAGGGGCGCTTCTGCTCCATCAAGGTGACAACCCGCGCGTACAGGCGCGACATCCGCGCCATCTCCTCCGTCTTCTCCCCCGCCTGGACGGGTGCGGTGCGGAGGTTGCCGCGGATCAGCTCCTTGATCTCCAGCTCCCGCACGGGGCGCAGGAAGCAGGTCCGGCCGGTGAAGACGCGGACCAGCAGCAGGGCGTAGAGCGCCAGGCTGAGCGGCAGCAGCGCCCAGCCAACCCAGGGCGGCGCGCCGGCGCCCGGCAGCATGGCGATCAGCATGAAGAGCGCCAGCGCGTAGCTGTTGCGGGCCTGGTTCTCGACGCCGTACCAGACGGCCATGTTGTGGAAGAGGGGCTGCAGCTGCGCATAGCGCGCGATGCAGCGGAAGAGCAGGCTGATGCCGAACACGATCAGGACGGCCAGCAGCCAGAGGCGCAGCGGCACATCCATCAGCGCGCAGCACACGCAGACGCACAGGATGGCGACGGCGTAGCGCACGGAAGGGCGGACGTATTCGTCAAAAATAGGAAGAAGGAGCAGGACGGCGCTGGCCGAAAGCGTCGCGCCGGCGACCCAGGACGGACCGGCGAAGGCGCCGGTCCACAGGGATCGGATGACGGGCGGAAGAATCAGACAAAGAAAGGAAATGCCGCACACGATCCGGTAGAATGAAATAAAGGGCTTGTGTTTCATCGGATAATAACAGTGTGCGCAAATGTAATAAATGCCCCGAACTTTCCAGGGGGCAGTCCGGGGGTAAACAAAAATATTGTGATTTTTGATTTGAAATTATTTTTTATTGCCCGATTTGAATTTATCAAATCCCTGTCCGTACACGCCAGTTACCGATGAAACGGAAATAAAAGCGTTCGGATCGATCGAATTGATGCACTTTAAAAAAACGTTCAAATCCGCTTTGCGAGTGATCACCATGACCACTTCCGTGTCATGCTTGGTGTACCAGCCCTTGCCGTTGAAGACGGTCACGCCGCGGTGCAGCTCGTTGGTGATCGCATCCGCGATCTCGGCGAACTTCGGCGAGAGCACGAAAATCTGCACCGACTGGCGGGAGCCGGTCAGGTAGAGGTCGAGCACCGTGCTCACGATCGTGATCAAGATGAAACCGTAGACGACGGTCGTGATCTTGTCCGGCCAGCTCATCAGCGTGCCGTCCGCCATGTAGGAGGGCACCAGGAGCGAGGACAGGATGATGACGGCATCGAGGATGAGGATCATGCGCCCCGGCGAGACGTTGCGGTACTTGTTGACGATCAGCGCGATGATGTCGGTGCCGCCCGTGCTGCCGCCCTGCGACATCGACAGGCCGATGCCGATACCGACCATGATGCCGCCCATGATGGTGCACATCAGTTTGCCGTTATCGAGCGCGAGGGTCTGGATGATCTGGTCCGGGAAGATGCCCTGCGCGGCGTTGAGCAGGACGGAAGTGAGCAGGATGGCGTAGATGGACTTGGCGCCGAAGCTGCGCCCCAGCGTGAAGAGGGCCGCGACGAGCAGGCCCGCGTTGACGACGAAGTAGGTGTAACCGATCTTGATGACGCCGTTGGTCGCGTACTGGACGATGGAGCCTAGGCCCGTCACGCCGCCGCCGATCATGTTGTTCGGGATCAGGAAGATGATCCATCCCATCACGTACATCGTCACGCCGAGGGTGATCAGGAAGTATTCCTTCACCCCGATCCAGAATTTCTTGTTATTCATGTTTATGTTTCTTTTTCAGATGGACGCCCGTCTTGATCTCCTCGAAGCCCTCGCCGTAGACGTTGTGGGTCGGGGAGATGGTCATGAAGGCGCGGGGGTCGATCTCCTTGATGACCTGCGAGAGGCCGGAGAGCTGCGTCTGGTTGATCAGGATCAGCAGCACGTTCTTGTCGGCCTTGGTGAACCAGCCCTGGGCCTTGAGCACCGTCACGCCGCGGTCCATCTTGTGGATGATGTGGTCGGCGATCTTGTCGTAGTGCTCCGAGAAGACCAGCAGCTGGTAGGAGGAGCGCTTGCCGCCCACGACCAGGTCGATGACCATCGAGAAGATGACCACCTCCGTGAGGCCGTAGCACATATCGGAGAAGTTCTTCTCCGGGAGGCAGAGCAGCAGGGCGCAGATCACCACGTCGGAAACCAGGAAGACGGACCCGAGCGAGACGGGCCAGTACTTGTTGACCATCAGGGCGATGATGTCCGTGCCGCCCGTGCTGCCGCCGTAGCGGAGCACGAGCCCCAGGCCCACCGATTCGAACACACCGGCCACGACCGGGATCAGCAGGCGCTCCTCCATATAGAAGAAGGAGCCGGGGATGGCGTGCATGACCGGCAGCCCGGCCACGATGTGCATCGCGACGCTGGAGAAGATGATGCACCAGATGGTCTTGAAGCCGAAGCCGATCCCCATCGCCCACACGGCGACGATGATGAGCACGGCGTTGATGGCGAAGTAGGTGTACTGGGCCGGCACCACGCCGGCGGTGGCGTACTGGATGATGGTCGACAGACCCATCAGGCCGCCGGCCGACATCCCGTTGGGAATCATGAAGCACTCCCAGGCCATCGCGAAGATGAAGCACGCGACGGTCAGGATGATGTACTCCCAGACGGTATGGAGAACGGCCTTGCGCGTCATTTCACCACGATGTTGATGATGCGGCCGGGCACGACCACGACCTTGACGATCTGCTGGTCGCCCACCCACTTGGCCGTCTGCTCCATGCCGCGGACGGCGGCCTCCACCTCAGCGGAGGCGGCGCTCTTCGGCAGGTCGACGGTGAAGCGCATCTTGCCGTTGAACTGGACCGGGTAGGTCACGCTGTCCTCAACGGTATAGGCGGCGTTGAAGGTCGGGAAGCTGGCGTTGGTGATGCTCTCGGTGTGGCCGAGCTGCTCCCAGAGCTCCTCGGCGATGTGCGGGGCGAACGGAGCCAGGAGCACGCAGAGCGGCTCGAGGATCTCGCGCTTGCGGCAGTCGAGGGCCGACAGCTCATTGACGGCGATCATGAAGGCGCTGATGGTGGTGTTGAAGGAGAAGTTCTCGATGTCCTCCTGCTCCTTGCCGATCAGGCGGTGCAGGACCTTCAGCTCCGCGGGCGTGGCCTTCTCGTCCGTGACGGCGAAACCGTCGCGGTCGGTGTAGAGGCGCCAGAATTTTTTGAGGAAGCGGGACACGCCGTCGATGCCCTTGGTGTCCCAGGGCTTGCTCTGCTCGAGCGGGCCGAGGAACATCTCGTAGAGGCGGAGCGTGTCGGCGCCGTAGGTGTCGCAGATGACGTCGGGGTTGACGACGTTGAACATGGACTTGCTCATCTTCTCCACGGCCCAGCCGCAGATGTACTCGCCGTTCTCGAGGACGAACTCCGCGTCGGCGAACTCGGGGCGCCAGGCGCGGAAGGCCTCCAGGTCGAGGCGATCGTTGCGCACGATGTTGATGTCCACGTGGATCTCGGTGGTCTCGTACTGGTCCTTGAGGCCAAGGGAGACGAACTTGTTGGTCCCGACGATGCGGTACACGAAGTTGGACCGGCCCTGGATCATGCCCTGGTTGATGAGCTTCTTGAACGGCTCGTCCTCGCAGACGTAGCCGAGGTCGAAGAGGAACTTGTTCCAGAAACGGGAGTAGATGAGGTGGCCCGTGGCGTGCTCGGTGCCGCCGATGTACAGGTCGACGTTGCGCCAGTACTCGTCCGCCTCGCGGCTGACCAGGGCGCTGTCGTTGTGGGGATCCATGTAGCGGAGATAGTAGGCGCTGGAGCCGGCGAAGCCCGGCATGGTGCTTTTCTCGAGCGGGCAGCCGTCCCAGGTCCAGTCCTTGGCGCGGGCGAGCGGCGGTTCGCCGTCCGGCGAGGGCTTGAAGGAGTCGATCTCCGGCAGGCGCAGCGGCAGCGCGGAGAGCGGCAGCGGGGTCGGGATGCCGTCCTTGTAGCAGATCGGGAACGGCTCGCCCCAGTAGCGCTGGCGCGAGAAAATGGCGTCGCGCAGGCGGTAGTTCGTCTTGCGGCGGCCGATGCCCTTGGCCTCGACGTAGTCCTTGGCGGCCTCGATGGCCTGCTTCACGGACATGCCGTTCAGGAAGCCGGAGTTGCACATCACGCCTTCCTTGGCGTCGACGCTCTGCTCGCTGACGTCGGCCCCCTCGATGACGGGGACGATGGGCAGGTTGAACTTCTTCGCGAAGGCGTAGTCGCGGCTGTCGTGGGCCGGCACGGCCATGATGGCGCCGGTGCCGTAGCCCGCCAGGACGTATTCGGAGATCCAGATGGGAACCTTCTCCCCGGTCACGGGGTTGATGCCGTAGGAGCCGGAGAACACGCCCGTGACCGTCTTGGTCTCGGCGATGCGCTCGCGCTCCGTCTTCTTCTTGACGTATTTGAGGTACTCCGCCACCTCGGCCTTGTGGTCGGCGGCGGTCAGGGCCTCGACGAGGTCGCTCTCCGGCGCGAGGACCATGAAGGTCACGCCGAAGATCGTGTCGGCGCGGGTGGTGAAGATGGTCACCGGCAGCTCGCGGCCGTCGCAGAGGGTGTTGAACACCATCTCCGTGCCTTCGGAGCGGCCGATCCAGTTGCGCTGCATCTCCTTCAGGGAGTCGGACCAGTCGAGTTTCTCGAGCGAGTCGAGCAGGCGGCCGGCGTAGGCCGACACGCGCAGCTGCCACTGCGTCATTTTCTTCTGCTCCACCGGGTAGCCGCCGCGCACGCTGAGGCCGTCCTTGACCTCGTCGTTGGCGAGCACGGTGCCGAGACCCTCGCACCAGTTGACGGAGGTCTCACCCTGGTAGGCGATGCGGTAGCGCATCAGGATGTCGGATTTCTCTTTCTCGGAAGCGGCTTTCCACTGCGCCGGGGTCACGTCCTCGTAGCCGGTGGTCTCGAATTTCGCGACCAGCTCGGAGATCGGGCGCGCCTTGTCCAGGGACGGGTCGTACCAGCTGTCGAACATCTGCAGGAAGGCCCACTGCGTCCACTTGTAGAACGCAGGGTCGCAGGTGCGGACTTCGCGGTCCCAGTCGTAGGAGAAGCCGATGCGGTCCAGCTGCTCGCGGTAGCGGGCGACGTTCTTCTCCGTCGTCACCTCGGGGTGCTGGCCCGTCTGGATGGCGTACTGCTCGGCCGGCAGGCCGAAGGCGTCGTAGCCCATCGGGTGCAGCACGTTGAAGCCCTTCAGGCGCTTGTAGCGCGAGAAGATGTCGCTGGCGATGTAGCCCAGCGGGTGCCCCACGTGCAGTCCGGCTCCGGACGGATAGGGGAACATGTCCAACACATAGAATTTCGGCTTCGCGGGGTCTTCCACCACGCGGAAGGTCTTGTTTGCGGCCCAGCGGGCCTGCCACTTGCTCTCAATCGATTTGAAATCGTAATCCATACACTATTTTTTCTTCTTTCTCTCCAATCTGAATTCCACATAGACCGACAGGGCGGTCTTCACCTTCTTGCCGCGCACCTGGCCCGGCTTCCAGTCGGGCGACGCGGCGATCACGCGCACGGCTTCGTCGTCCAGGCGGGGATCCACCCCGCGGGCGACCTTCACCTGCCCGACCTTGCCCTTCTCGTCGATGACGAAGTCCACGAGCACGCGCCCCTGCACCCCCTCGTCGATCGCGCTCTGCGGGTAGCGCAGATAGGTGTAGACCCAGCGCTGCAGGAAGTCGGCGGGGTCGTTGGACCGGAAGAATGTGGGCTTGACGTCGCAGTCGAAGAAGGACACCACGTCGCCGGCGGCGCCGCTGTCCTTCGAAGCGTCGCGGCGGAACTCGGGCTTGCGCCCGTTCACCAGCGCGACGGAGAAGTTGTAGAGGTATTCGAGCTCGCGCTCCATGCCGTCGTATTCGAGGATGGAGGCGGTGTCACGGTCGGTGTTGTATTCGGGGTAGCGGCCCGTCGTGAAGAAGACGGACGGGATCTCCTTGTCGTAGAAGATGCGGTGGTCGGAGCTCACGGGCTCCATCGACACCAGCTGCGGCAGGACGGGCTCCAGCGTGGCGTTCACCTGCTCCAGGAGGACGTTCAGGTCGGGGTTCGACGCCGTGTAGGCGTAGAATCCGTTCGTGCCCGTGCCGAGCATGTCGAGGTTGATCATCGCGTCGATCCGCTCCGGCTGCGGGAAGGAGCGGTTCAGGAAGTACCAGGCGCCCGCGCCCGTCTCCAGCGAGGAGCCGAAGGCGGCGATGATCACGGAACGCCGGAGCAGCACGCTGTTGCGGGAAAGCATGCGGGCGAGTTCGAGCAGGACGGCCACGCCGGAAGCGTTGCCGTTGGCGCCGTAGTAGATGCGCTCGCGGGTGGCGCCGTCCACGCTGTAGGTCGTCAGGCCGAGGTTGTCGAGCCGGGCGCCGATCACGATGTAGTGCTCGCGCAGGGCCGGGTCGTAGCCGGGGATGCAGGCGAGGACATTGCGGGAGGTGAGCGTGTCGCCGTTCTCCCGCTTCAGGCCGAAGACGTCGCCCTCCGGGCCGTTCAGCAGGTCGAGGCCGTAGGATTCCAGCACCTCGGACACGTAGACGGCCGCCTCGCGCTCCCCTTCCGAGCCGGCCTTGCGGCCTTCCAGGGCGGCGGAGGCGAGGAAGCTGACGTGCTCCTTCATCGCGGCCACGGCTTCGCTGTCCTCCAGCGCCCCGTAGGCGGGGCGGAGCTGGGCGGCGGCAAGCAGGGGCAGGAAGAGGAACAGGCCGGTCAGGATCCGTCTCATGGCTACTCAATCTTGAGGATGCAGGCGTCCTTCGGACAGAAGGCCTCCTTGCGAAGCTTCTCGAGCGCGGCGCACACGTCGCCGAAGTCGTTGGTCGGGCAGACCGCCACGGTCGTCATGCCGTTGGCGAACGGCAGGAGCGTGACCGGGTAGCCGGCCTCCCCCGCCTTGCCGGACAGCCGGACAGCGTTGTCGCGGCTCCCGAAGGTGCCGATCATGACATAGTAACGATAGGCCGGTTTGGGGTCGGCGAAGGTGTCGGCCTTCCGCGTCGAGACGCGGATGCCGCCCGTACTGCCGGTGGTCGGCTGCTTGACCTCCTGCTTGACTTCCTGGTTCGTCGCAGGCTCCTTGGCAGGTTCCGTCGCCGGCAGGGTCTCCGCCGGCGTGTCGACGGCAGGCTCCGTCAGGGCGTCCACCTGGACGGTGTCCGTCTGGTTCTGCGGCAGCACCGCGTCCAACAGCAGGATCGCCTTGCGCTTCTCCTCGATCTCACGGGAGGTGGGCCGGCCGGCCAGGACGCGGAAGAAATCGCATCCCTGCAGCAGGCAGGCGGTAACGGCAAACGCCACGATGATGATAGCTTTTCTCATATTTAACTTACAAAAATACAAAAAGTCTTATATTTGCACAATTTTATGAAAACGACCCGCCTTATACTCCTGTTTCTGACGCTTCTCTGCACCTTCAGCGCACGGGCCCAGCGCCACGATTATCCCCGCTTCAGCAATCAATATCAAATCCCGTTCCCGAAAGCGATGCTCACCGCGCCCGACACCGTGAGCATGATCGTGATCGGCGACGTGATGATGCACGCCAAGCAGCTGGTGCGTGACCACCGCACCTTCCTGGAGAAGGTCTCGCCGGTGTTGCGCGAAGCGGATATCGCGGTGGCCAACCTGGAGTTTCCGCTGGGCGGCGAGCCCTACACCGGCTACCCGGTGTTCTCGACGCCGGACTACTACGCCTGGTACCTGGCGGAGGACTGCGGGATCGACGTTTTCCTGACGGGCAACAACCACGTCCTCGACCGCGGCGCGAGCGGCCTGAAGCGCACCCTGGACGTGTATGAGCAGATCCGCGACTCGCTCGGCGTGCGCCAGACCGGCGCCGCCCGCAACCAGAAAGAGCTGGAGGAGACCTACCCCCTGATGCTCGCCCGCCACGGGGTGACGATCGCGCTGGTCAATTTCACCTACGGCACCAACACCGGCGCCGACGCGGCCTGGCCCAAGGCCAACCGCATGAACAAGGAGGATATCAGCAAGGCCATCCGGAGCGCCCGCGAGCGCGGCGCCGACTTCGTCGTCGCCCTGCCCCACTGGGGCACGGAATACCAACTCAACCCGGACGCCTCGGAGGTATCCTGGGCCAACTGGCTGGTCTCGCAGGGCGTGGACGCCATCGTGGGCTCCCACCCGCACGTGGTGCAGGACACCACGCACATCAAGGGCGTGCCCGTGATCTATTCGCTGGGCAACGCCATCTCCAACATGAGCATCATCAATTCGCGGCTGGGCCTGGCCGCCACGCTCCGTTTCACCCACGACCCGATCACGGGCGAGAAACGGATGCTGGAGCCGGAGCTCCGCTTCCTGTGGTGCACGCTGCCGGAGCGCCTCCTGCCCGACAGTTACGCCACGGTCTTTATAAAAGAATGGGCCAACCGTCGAAACGATTGGCTCACTCCTTCAGATTTTGATAATATGATCTCGACCTGGGAACGTGTCAAGAACACGTGCGGGATCGAAGATTAATTCTTTCGCAGATTAGCGCTGGCTGGCAGCGGCGTTGTACTTGTCGTACTTCGCCTGGAACTCAGCACCCTCGTTGCGGAAGCGGAAGCAGGCGTTCTTGAGGTACTCGGCCAGGTTGGCCTTGATCTCGTTGTCCTGGACCAGGTTGAAAGCCTTCTCGAACGGCTCGATGCAACCCTTGAGGGCCTTCTCGAACTCACCCATCAACGCCATGTACTTGTCGTTGTCCATCTCGTTGTTGGCCTTGTCCTGCAGCTCGACGGCGAGGTCGTAGAGAGCGATACCCTTGCCGATGTAGCCCCACTCGTAGTTCGGGTTGACCTGCGTGGCTTTGTCGTAAGCGGCGAGGGCCTCCTCGGTCTGGCCGAGTTTCTTGCGGGCGTTGCCTTCCACATAGTAGAGGGAAGCGTTGTCCGGCTCGTTCTTCTTGGCGTCCTCGAAGAGTTCGAACAGGCGGGCGGTGTCGTCGCCGCTGTTGAGGTAGTAGTTGATCAGGCCGATCAGCACGCTCTGGTTCTCCGGGAACTTGGTCATACCGGTCTCGAGGTATTTCTTGGAAGCGGCGGCGTCGCCGAGGCCGGTGGCCACGTCGGCGAGCTTGGCATAGACCTCACCTTTCTCGTAGTAGCCGAGCTTCTCGCACTGGCCGAGGAAGTTGTTGGCGCGGGCCCAGTCCTGGGAAGCCCAGGCCACGAAGCCGGCGTTGTAGATGGCGGAGGTGTCCACGACGTTCAGCGGAGCGGTGGCGGAAGCCTTCGCGGCCTTCTCGAAGAGCTCGGAAGCGCCCTTCATGTTGCCGAGGCTGTAGGCGCTGTAGGCATCGTCCGTGAACTTGGAGGCGATGTCCTCGAGGGCGGCGTTGATCTCCTTGGTCTTGGTGCCCTTCGGATCGAGCTCGGCGGCCTTGGCGTAAGCGTTGAGGGCCTTGTCGAGCGGATCGGCCACGACGGGCTGGGTGACTTCGATGATGGCCACCTGGCCAGCCTCGTTGAAGTAGATGTTCTTGTTGGCGAAGACGCGCTTGGTCATCTGCTCGCCGCCGACCACGACCTGGCTCTCGCTCTGGGCGCGCTCACCGGCCAGCATCTGGAATTCCTGCATGGACATGCCCACCCAGGCGGCGCCGGAGGGGGCAGCATAAGCTTTCACCAGGGCCTCGCCATACTTCAGCCAGGTGGCGAGCTTGGTGTTCTGTTTCGGGTTCTCGGCAGCTGCCTGAGCCTTCTCAAGGGCGGCCTTGGCGGCAGCTACTTCTTTGTTCTGCGCCTGGGCATTCACTGCGAACATGGTGGCAGCGAGTGCGAGGATTGCTACAAACTTTTTCATTGGGTTATTCGTTGTTAATAATTTAAATTAGTTTCTGTTCGCTTTACTCGGTCACTTCCGTGTCCGCTTCCGGATTCTCCTCCGGGAGTTCTTCCTCCGCCTTGGCGACCGGTGACACCGCGGCGATTGCATCTCCCTCCCGGATATTGATCAGTCTCACACCCTGGGTGGCCCTGCCGGCGACCCGGATGTCGGATACAGCCATTCTGATGGTCAGGCCGGACTTCGTGATGATCATAAGATCATTCTCTTCCGTCACGCTCTTTATTGCAACAAGCGGGCCAGTCTTATCAGTGATGTTGATGGTCTTGACACCCTTGGCACCGCGTGAGGTCAGGCGGTACTCGTCAGGGTCGGACCGCTTGCCGTAACCGTTCTCGCTGACTACCAGCACGGTATGGGCAGCTGCATCCTCTGCGTTCGGGTTGGCCGAGATGGCTCCGATCACCTCGTCGTCCTCGTCTATATTGATTCCGCGGACACCCGATCCGCTGCGTCCGATGGCTCGGACTTCTTCTTCGTTGAAGCGGCAGCAACGACCCTTGCGGGCGGCGATCATGATCTCGTGGGCGCCGTCGGTCAGCAGCGCGTCGAGGAGTTCGTCCCCTTCGCGGATGCCGATGGCGATGATGCCCTTGTTGCGGCTGCGTTTGTTGGAATATTCCGTCAGGTTGGTCTTCTTCACAACGCCGCGCTTCGTGATGAGGATCACGAAATGGTTGTCCGTGTACTCCGGATTCTCGATGGAGCGGACGTTGAGATAGGTGCGGATGCAGTCCTCCGGGTCGATGGAAAGGAGGTTCTGCACCGCGCGGCCCTTGGACGTGCGCGTGCCTTCCGGCAGCTCGTAGACCTTGAGGCGGTAGCACATGCCCTTGTCGGTGAAGAAGAGCATCGTGGAGTGCATGTTGGCCACGTAGATGTGCTCGATGAAGTCCTCGTCGCGGGTGGCGCTAGCCTTCTTGCCCACGCCGCCGCGCGCCTGGGTCCGGAACTCCGTGAGGGCGGTGCGCTTGATGTAGCCGAGGTGGGAAATCGTGATGACGACGTCCTCGTCGGCGTAGAAATCTTCGGGGTTGAATTCGTCGTCGGAGAGGGTGATCTCCGTGCGGCGGGGATCGCCGTAGCGGGCCTTCAGGTCCTGGGTCTCCGCCTTGACGATGGCGAGCTGCTCAGCGTCGCTGGCGAGGATCTCGTGGCAGCGGGCGATGAAGCGCTCGAGTTCGTCGTACTCCGCCTGCAGCTTCTCTTTCTCCAGGCCGGTGAGCTGGCGCAGGCGCATCTCCACGATGGCCGACGCCTGGATGTCGTCGAAACCGAAGGTCGCCATGAGGGTGGCCTTGGCGTCGTCGACGCTGCGGGAGGCCCGGATGATGGCGATGATCTCGTCGATCACGTCGATGGCCTTGAGCAGGCCTTCGAGGATGTGGGCGCGCTTGAGGGCCTTGTCCAGGTCGAACTTCGTGCGGCGGACCACCACTTCGTGGCGGAAGTCGACGAAGTTGGCCAGCATGTCCTTAAGGGTGAGCGTCCGGGGACGGCCGCCCACGAGGGCCACGTTGTTGATGGAGAAGCTGCTCTGCAGCGCCGTGTATTTGAAGAGGGTGTTCAGGACGACGTTCGCGTTGGCTTCCTTCTTCACCTGGAACTCGATGCGGAGTCCCTCGCGGTTGGACAGCTCACGGATGTCGGAGATCCCTTCAATCTTCTTTTCGTGCACCATTTCGCTGATGCGGGCGAGCATGTCGGCCTTGTTGACCATGTACGGGACTTCCGTCACCACGATGGTCTCGCGGCCGTTGTCCCCCTCCTCGATCTCGGCCTTGGCGCGGATCACCACGCGGCCGCGGCCGGTGTTGTACGCGTCGATGATGCCCTGGCGGCCCATGATGATGCCGCCGGTCGGGAAGTCGGGGCCCTGGATGTGCTCCATCAGGCCCTCGGTGGTGATGTCCGGGTTGTCAATATAGGCGCAGATGGCGTCGCAGACCTCGCCCAGGTTGTGCGGGGCCATGTTCGTGGCCATACCGACGGCGATACCCGCCGAGCCGTTGAGCAGCAGGAGCGGGAGCTTGGTCGGCAGCACCGTCGGCTCCTGGAGGGAGTCGTCGAAGTTGAGCGTCATGTCGACGGTGTCCTTCTCCAGGTCGGCCAGGACGTCCTCCGCCATCTTCTCGAGTTTGGCTTCCGTATATCGCATGGCGGCCACAGGGTCGCCGTCCATCGAACCGAAGTTACCCTGGCCGAAGACCAGCGGGTAGCGCTGGTTCCAGGGCTGCGCCAGGCGCGCCATGGCGTCGTACACGCTGGAGTCGCCGTGCGGGTGGAACTTACCGAGCACCTCACCCACGATACGGGCCGACTTCTTGGTCTGTCCGCCATAGTTCAAGCCCAGCCCGTCCATGCCGAAGAGCACGCGGCGCTGCACCGGCTTCAGACCGTCCCGGGCATCCGGGAGGGCACGGGACACGATCACGGACATCGAATAATCGATGTACGCGGTACGCATCTCGTGGTCGATTTCGACCGGTTCGATGATACCTTTCACTTCTTCTTGAATCTCTTCAGGATTCTTTACCTCGTCCATAAAAATACACTATAGATCTAAACATGCAAAAATAACAAAATTTTCCGATTAAATTGCTATTTTTGTACATAAATTACCCCGATGGAAATCAAGTTTTCGACAGATTTGCAGACCATCCTCCGCTATGCCCGCGACGAGGCCGCGCGCACCGGTAGCTACGGCGTCGGCGCGGACCACGTCGTGCTCGGCCTGCTGCGCCATCGGGACAACGACGCGTGCCGCATCCTGAGCGCCTGCGGCGTGGATCTGGACCGCCTCAAGCAGGATATCGACGCGCAGGTGCTCGGCGAGCGGCCGGTCCCCTGGGCGGACCAGGCGCAGATCCGCCCGACGCGCGGGGCCGCGGCCCTGGTGGGCGGCGCGGCCTACGAGGCCCTCAAGCAGGGCGGCCACGAGATCTTTCCGGCCCATCTGCTGCTGGCCCTGATCCGCCACGAGAAGAGCACCGCCGCGGAGCTGCTCCGCGGGCGCGACTTCGACTACGACCGCCTGTTCGCGCTGATGCGCGAGCAGAACTACATCCTCCCCCACGAAGAGATCGTCCTGCCCCGCCTGGAGGATCTGCTGGGACCGCTCGGCGAACAACTTACCCATCTGTATACTAACGCAAATTCTGAAACAAACCTCTACAGCTGATGAAACAATTGATTCCCATCGCATTGCTACTCTGCAGCTGCCTGACGTACGCGCAAACGCGTCCCGTCATTGAAAGTCCCGGCATCCCCCAGCCGGACCAGACCCTGCTCTACGCGCAGCGCGACACCTGCGACCTGATGCTGGACTTCTACTCCGCCGGGCCGGGCAGCCACCCGCTCATCATCCACGTGTTCGGCGGCGGATTCGTGATGGGCGTGCGCAACCACCCGGACGACCGCCCCTGGTACCGCCAGATGGCCGATGCGGGCTACCACGTGGCCGCCATCGACTACCGGCTCGGGATGAAGAACAAGGCCGTCAAAGGCAAGCTTTCCCTGCCGCCCGTCCTGAACGAAGCGATCCAGGCCGCCGTGGACGACCTGTTCGCCGCCACGAACTACCTGCTGGAGCATGCGGCGGAGCTGGGCATCGACCCCGACCACATCGTCATCAGCGGTTCCTCCGCAGGCGCGATGACGGTCCTGCAGGCCGAGTGGGAGATCTGCAACGGCAAGCCGGAGGCGCAGGCGCTCCCCGACTGGTTCAACTACGCCGGCGTGATGGCCTTTGCCGGCGCCATCCTTTCCATCGACGGTCCGATCCTCTTCCCGCAGAAACCCTGCCCGATCATGCTGCTGTACGGCACCGCCGACAAGATGGTGCCCCCGGGGGCGATCACCCTCTTCAAGAATCATTTCGCGGGCAGCGAGACGCTCGCCAAGAAGCTCGCGGACATCGACGCCAATTTCCAGGTGTTCCGCTACAAGGGCGCCGGCCACGAGATCTCCGTCTCCATGCGGCGCAACGTCCCGGAGGAGCTCCGCTTCATCGAGGAGAATGTCCTCAAGGGCGTCTACCGTCCGATCGACGCCACCCTCACCGACGCGGGCATGGAAAAACCCGGATGGGGATCACTCACCACCCGGGATCTGTACGAAGCCACGGAATAGATAAGCCCGCCTACGCGGTCAGGCGGTCCAGCACCAGCTGGACCAGCTCCTCGACGCGCGCCTTGTAGTCGGGGTTGGCACCCTTGAGGTAGCGGTGCGCGACGACACAGCAGACCGTGCCGGCATCATGGCCGAGCATGGCGGACATGCCGGCGAGGGCGGAGCCTTCCATCTCGAAATTCGTGATCTTGTAGCCCCCGTACTCGAAGCTCTCGAAGTCTTCGAGCATGTCCGGCAGCGCGAGGCCCTCGCGGACGACGCGTCCCTGCGGGCCGTAGAAGCCGCCGGCGCAGACGGTCATGCCCTTCACGGTGCAGTCCGCGAAGCGGTCGATCAGCTGCTGGCTGGAGCGGACGAAATACGGATCCGGAAGGTGCTTGACCCAGTGGGAGTGCTTCTTGAAGGCTTCCTCGAAGTCGAGCAGGCAGACCTTGTCGCGGTCGGCGTACCAGTTCAGCAGGCCGTCGCAGCCGATGGAGATGTGCGAGAAGATGAAGCCGCCGAGGGGAATTTCCGGCTGGATGGCGCCGCAGGTGCCGATGCGCAGGATCGTCAGCGTGCGGTGCTCCGGCTTGACCTCGCGGGTCGTGAAGTCGACATTGGCGAGGGCGTCCAGCTCCGTCATCACGATGTCGATGTTGTCCGCGCCGATGCCGGTGGACAGGACCGTGAGACGCTTGCCTTTATAGAGGCCGGTGGCCCAGACGAACTCGCGCGAGGCGCCTTCCGCCTCGATGGAATCGAGATGGGACGCCGCCATGGGCACGCGGCCGGGGTCGCCGACGAGGATGATGTTGTCGGCCAGCTGCTCCGGACGGATGTGGAGGTGGAACGCGGAGCCGTCGCTATTGATAATCAATTCAGATTCAGGGATTCTCATAACTATGTGATGACTATCTGGTTATTATTTCTTTTTGCGCTTGGCGGCGCGCAGGCGGTCGGCGCTGCGCACCAGGAGTTCGTCGGCGAGGATGCCGCGGGCGGCGAGGAAGTCGAGGATCGTGGCGACGATCGGGAAGACCGCGGTCACGTGGAAGACGGGATCGTTGTGCGTCTTGAGGAAGTCGACGACCAGCCAGCCCTGCAGGCCGACCAGGATGATGGCGGCGAGCACCGCCGTGCGCATCTGGAAGATGCGGTGCTTGTAGGTCGTCAGCGCCATCACCTGCAGGAAGGTCGTCAGGATGATGAGCACGGCGTAGGGCCAGTATTCCATGTACGGGACGTCACCCGCCTTGGTGCAGAACAACAGGGAGGCGACGAGGCCCGTCGCCAGGAGAAGATACAGGGTTTGAACTCTTTGCCACATAATCTATCGCGAATTGAAGCGGGCCAGGACGGCCTGCTCGTAGGTTTTTGAAATCGGAATGGGTTCGATGGAATCGATGTCGAAGTCGACCTTGTAGCCCTCTTTCTCGGACTTCAGGATCGAGATCTTGCGGATGTTGACGATGTACTTGCGGTGGCAGCGGACCAGTTCGCTGTCCGCGAAGCTGTCCTCCACCGTCTTGAGCCGGCAGCGCAACATGTACTGCTTCATCTCCCCGGCGCTGTCCATGTACCAGGCCTTGATGTAGTTGTCGTCGGACTCGATGAAGTAGAGGTTGTCCGAGCTGATGGAGAACTTGAGCACGCCGTTGTTGTCGAACAGGGTGATGCGCTGGTCGGTGTAGGGCTTGGCGGGCTTGTCGGAGACCACGTTGCCGTAGTTCATCAGTCGGATGGTGTTGTCCCGGTCCTGGAGGGCGAAGTGCAGGGCGCAGAAGGCGAACGGCACGCACAGGCACACGGCCGTGTAGACCAGGGCGCTGAGGAAGATCTCCCCGCTCTCGCGCCCGCCGCCGGCGATGCCCACTTCCATGCCCTTGCGGGTGAAGACCGTGTACACCAGCGCCACGACGACCACCTCCGCCACATTCCAGGCGATGTAGCCCAGCAGGGTGAAGCCCTTAAGGTCACGGCAGCGGTGCATCAGCGAGCGGCTCAGGATGATGAGCAAGGCGGAGAGCAGCACGAAGGCGAGCGTGTAGACGAACGCCTCGCTCTCGCCGAGGGCGAACCAGGCGGTGGCGGAAAAGGGGATGCTGACCAGGATGAAGACCAGGGAAAACAGGGCCGTATAGACCACGGTCGTCCAAATCTGCTCCTTTTCGAGCAGATAACGGGGCAGCCTGTCATTCAGTGCAATCATCGTCTTCCTCGATCCTATGAACTGCAAATATAAGAATAATTTACTACCTTTGCGCCGGATAAATATTGATTCTTTTATGGAGAAAAGAGTAGCAGTGACCGGACTCGGTGTCCTCTCCTGCATCGGAAACGATGTCAAGACTTTCTGGGACAACCTGGTCAACGGCGTATGCGGAATTGACTATATCACGGAGTACCCGACCGAGAACCTGGCCGTCAAGATCGGCGGCATGGTCCGGAATTTCAATCCTGAAGATTACGGGATGGACAAGCCGTTCATCCGCAAGCAGGATCCTTTCACCATCTACGCGATGGCGTCCGCCTTCCAGGCGATGCGCGACTCCGGCCTGGTGAGCGGCGAGAACATCGACCCGAACCGCCTGGCCACCTATGTCGGCTCCGGCATCGGCGGCTTCACGACCATCCAGCGCGAGCTGGAGAAGTTCTTCGAGGACCAGTCCGGCCAGTGGGTCTCCCCCAACTTCGTCCCGACGATGATCTCCGACATGGCCGGCGGCCAGATCGCAATCAAGTTCGGCGCGCAGGGCTCCTGCATTGACATCGTCACGGCCTGCGCCACCTCCACGCACTCCATCGGCGAGGCGTTCCGCGCCATCAAGCACGGCTACGCCGACGCCGTCATCGCGGGCGGCACCGACCGCTGCACCATTCCGATCGGCATCGCCGGCTTCGCGAACGCCAAGGCGCTGACCCGCGCCACGGACCCGCAGTACGCCTCCCTGCCGTTCAACGCCAACCGCAGCGGCTTCGTGATGGCCGACGGTTCCGCCGTCCTCATCCTCGAGGAGCTGGAGCACGCCAAGGCCCGCGGCGCCCACATCTACGCCGAGGTCACGGGCTACGGCAGCACCTGCGACGCCCACCACGCCACGGCCCCGCGCCCGGACGGCACCACCCAGGCCGAGTGCATCCGCCTCGCGCTGGAGGAGTCCGGATTTGATTCCACGAAAGACAACGTCTACATCAACGCCCACGGCACGGGCACGCTCCTCAACGACGTGGCCGAGACCAAGGCCTACAAGATCGCGATGGGCGACTTCGCCTACAAGTGCCACATCAGCAGCACCAAGTCGATGCACGGCCACATGTTCGGCGCCACGGGCGCCGTCGAGGCCATCGCCACGGTGCTGGCCCTGCAGGAGGGCATCGTCCCTCCGACCGTCCACCTGGACGCGCCGGATCCCGAGTGCGACCTGGACTACACGCCCAACAAGGCCGTCAAGGCCGACGTGAATCTGGGCCTCAGCGATTCCTTCGGCTTCGGCGGACATAACGCGTGTTTAGCCTTTAGAAAAATCTAAACACGCGTCCAACGACAAATGCAAAATAAAAGCCCAGCCGGTCGGCTGGGCTTTTCTGTCTTAATCGCCCGCTTCTTTGAGGCGCTCGGCGTTCTCGGCGATCTGCAGTTGGTCGATGCACTCCTGGATGTCGCCGTCCATGAAGACGGGCAGGTTGTACATGCTCCAGTTGATGCGGTGGTCGGTGACGCGGCCCTGCGGGTAGTTGTAGGTGCGGATCTTGGCGGAGCGGTCGCCCGTGGAGACCATGGTCTTGCGCTTGGCGGCGATGCCGTCGAGGTATTTCTGGTGCTCCAGGTTGTAGAGACGGGTGCGGAGCTCTTCGAAGGCGCGGTCCTTGTTCTTCAGCTGGGAGCGCTCCTCCTGGCACTGGACCACCAGGCCGGTGGGGATGTGGGTGAGGCGCACGGCGGAGTAGGTCGTGTTGACGCCCTGGCCGCCCGGGCCGGACGCGCAGAAGAGGTCGAGGCGGATGTCGTCCCAGTTCAGGTCCACGTCGAACTCACCCGCTTCCGGGAAGACCGCCACGGAGGCGGCAGACGTCTGGATGCGGCCCTGGGTCTCGGTCTGCGGCACGCGCTGGACGCGGTGCACGCCGGATTCGTATTTCATCACGCCGTACACGCCGTCGTTGCCGGAGAGCTTGAAGACGATCTGTTTGAAGCCGCCGGAGGTGCCGGGCGCCTGGTCGGTGACCTCGAGCTTCCAGCCGCGGTTCTCCGCGAAGTGCTGGTACATGCGGAAGAGGTCGCCGGCGAAGATCGCCGCCTCGTCACCGCCGGTGCCGCCGCGGATTTCGACCATGGCGTTCTTGCCGTCGTCCGGGTCGGCCGGGATGAGCAGGAGCTTGATCTGCTGCTCCATCTCGGGAATCTTCGGCTCGATCTCAGCGATCTCCATGCGCGCCATTTCGCGCAGCTCTTCGTCTTTCTCGTTGACGAGGATGTCCTTGGCGGAGGCGAGGTCCTCCACCATCTTTTCGTATTGCTTGCCGGTCTTGATGATCGGCTCCAGTTCTTTGTAGTCCTTGTTCAGCTGGACGTATTTCTTCATGTCCGCCATCGCTTCGGGGCTCGAAAGCTGCTCCTGGAGCGACTTGAATTTCCCTTCGAGGGAAAGGACTTTGTCGAGTAAGGTATTGTTGTCTGCCATGGGATCAAATCTTCTTGAGGTAGCAGCGGCGG
This sequence comes from Bacteroidales bacterium, assembly GCA_017651225.1. GTDB lineage: Bacteria > Bacteroidota > Bacteroidia > Bacteroidales > UBA932 > Cryptobacteroides. The sequence continues at coordinate 15,558 of JAGCDF010000073.1, read as the reverse complement.
CGCATGAATGGCTCGCGTTCGTAGCTGTTCCAGATGTTCACCGCGCTGTTAGTTTCAATCTGCGGGTTGGAGATGGCCCAGCGGTTGCCCACCTTGAGGGCCTTGTCCGCCATCTCTTCGTAGTAGACGGACGAAACGCCCTTGTTCTGCCATTCGGGGGCGGCGCCGTTGACCATCAGGTCCGTCACTTCGAAGTCGTGCATCGCCCGCCAGAGGTGCCACCAGCCGAAGGGGAAGAGTTTGCCTTTCGCCTTCTGGAGGGCCGGGGAGATATTCGGGAAGGAGATGCCGAAGGCCACGATCTCGTCGTGTTCGTCCAGCAGGATGCAGCTGACCTTGTCGGAAACGTAAGGCAGCACGTTGGCGGCTTCTTCGTCGATTTCTTCGTCCGTCAGGGGGATGTAGTTCATCACCGAGGAGGCGAAGCTGTCGTTGTAGACCTGGAAGAATTTGCGCACCAGCGCTTTGTCGCGCTTGAGCTTTTCGATGCTGCCGAAGTGGAGGTTGTAGCGCTCTTTGACCAGCTTGGACACGCGGCGGGCCTTTTCGGGGACGCCGTGGTTCGCCACCACTTTGTACTGGATCCAGTCGCATTCTTTTTCGTAGCCGAGCTCCTGGACGTAGTCGTTGTAGTACGGGAAGTTGTAGAGGCAGTTGAAGGGCGGGACGTGGTCGTAGCCCTCCACCAGCATGCCCTGCTTGCCGAAGGTGTTGTAGTAGAGCGGGCCGTGGATTTCGTCCATTCCCTGCTCTTTGGCCCAGGCCTCGGCGGTGCCGATCAGCAGGCGGGCCACTTCGAAGTCTTTGATGCAGTCGAACCAGCCGAAGCGGGCGCGCTTCTTGCCGTAGCGCTCGTTGTAGCGGGGGTTGATCATGCCGGAGATGCGGCCGACGACGCGGTCGCCGTCGAGGGCCAGCCAGAGTTTGTGGCTGCAGTATTTGAGGGGCGCAACACAAGTCAAGGAGCGTACCTGGTCGTTGTGCAGGGCCGGGACGTACTGCAGGCAGCCCCGGTACAGTTCGTCCGGAAACTGGACAAACCGCATCAGGTCTTTGCGGGACTGCACTTCACGTATCTGATAGCTGGACATCTTCGTTACAAATAACTTGCAAAGATAATCAATTTTTCACAACCCTTTCGCTTTACCCTCATCCCAGATGGCATCCATTTCGGCGAGGGTGAGGTCGGTGAGTTTGCGGCCTTTTTTGAGGGTTTGTTCTTCGAGGTAGGTGAAACGGCGGCGGAATTTGGAGCAGGTGCCGCTGAGGGCGGCCTCGGGGTCGACTTCGTAGAGGCGCGCGGCGTTGATGACGGCGAAGAGCAGGTCGCCGAATTCCTCCTCCATGTGGCGGGGATCCTGCTCGTCGCAGGCCTCGCGCGCCTCGCCGAGCTCCTCGCGCACCTTGTCCCAGACATCCTCCCGCTGCTCCCAGTCGAAGCCGCAGCCGCGGGCCTTCTCCTGCATCGAGAGGGCCTTGAGGATGGCCGGCATCGCGTCGGGGATGCCGGAGAGGACCGTCTTGTTGCCGTCCTTCTCCTTGGCCTTCACGAGCTCCCAGGTGTCGGCGATCTCCTTGGCGGAGGTGGGCTTGCCGGCCTCCGGGCCGAAGACGTGCGGGTGGCGGAAGACCATCTTGTCCACGACCTTGTCGAGCGAGTCGGCGATGTCGAAACTCCCCTCCTCCTGCGCGATGCGCGCGTAGAATACAAGGTGGTAGAGCAGGTCGCCGATCTCCTTGGCCGTGCCGGGGCGGTCCCCCTTCAGGATGGCGTCGCTGAGCTCGTAGACCTCCTCCTCCGTCATCGGGCGGATGGTCTCCATGGTCTGCGCGGCGTTCCAGGGGCACTTCTCCCGCAGGGCGTCCATCGTATCGAGCAGCCGCCCGAAGGCGGCGAGTTTTTCTTCTTTGGTATGCATGGAAATATTTGCTACATTTGCGCTTGCAAAAATAACAATAATCTTCGACATGAAGCCGATCCGATACGTTTCCGCCGACGAGGCGGTCAGCCACATCCCCTCCCATTGCCACGTCCACCTGAGCAGCGTCGCCAGCGTGCCGCACTGCCTCATCCAGGCCCTCTGCCGACGCGCCGACGCGGGCGATGTGTGCGACCTGCACTTCCACCATTTCCACACGGAAGGCCCCGCCCCGTACAGCGAGCCGCGCTACGAAGGCATCTTCTTCGAGCAGGGCTTCTTCGTCGGACCGAACGTGCGCGCCAACGTGAACGCCGGCTACGCCGACTACCTGCCCGTGCACCTGGGCGAGAGCCAGAAGCTCTACCGCGAGGGCTACATTCCCCTCGGCGCCGCCCTCGTGAACGTGTCCCTGCCGGACGAGCAGGGCCGCGTGAGCCTCGGCACCTCCGTGGACTGCTCCGTGGCGGCCGTCGAGAGCGCGAAGGTCGTGATCGGCGTGGTGAATCCCAACGTGCCGTTCGCTTATGGCGACCTGCTGTCCGTGGACCAGTTCGACTACCTCGTGCAGGACGACACGCCGCTGGTGACGGCCGCGTTCGCCGAGCCCACGCCCACCGAGGTACTGATCGGCAAGAACTGCGCGGCGCTCGTGGAGGACGGCGACTGCATCCAGATGGGCATCGGCGCCCTGCCGAACGCCCTCGCGGCGCAGCTCGGCGGCCACAAGCACCTGGGCCTGCACACGGAGATGTTCGCCGACGGCCTGCTCCGCCTGATCAAGGCGGGCGTGATCGACGGCGCCAACAAGAAGATCGACACGGGCAAGGTCGTGGCCTCCTTCCTGCTCGGCTCGCAGGAGGTCTATTCCTTCATCGACCACAACCCGAACGTGCTGATGCGCGACATCAAATACACCAACGACCCCTGGGTCATCGCCCAGAACCCGCACATGAAGGCCATCAACTCCGCCACGGAGGTGGACTTCACCGGCCAAATCAGCGCCGACTCCATCGGCACGCGCATCTTCAGCGGCACCGGCGGCCAGCTCGAATTCGTCAAGGGCGCCACGATGTCGCAGGGTGGCAAGAGCATCACCGCCTTCGCGTCACGCACGCTGAAGGGCAAGAACAAGATCGTCGCGGAGCTGAATCCGGGCGCCGGCGTGGTCACGCCCCGCGCGGACGCGCACTGGATCGTGACGGAGTACGGCGCCGTGGACCTCTACGGCAAGAGCCTGCAGGAGCGCGCCAAGCTGATGATCGGCATCGCGCACCCCGACGACCGGGAAATGCTGGACCGCGCCGCCTTCGAGCGCTTCGGCCCGCACTACCACAATTTCAGCATCTAGGAGATTCCGGGTCAAGCCCGGAATCTAATAGCTCGAGAGCGTGGAGGCGCGGGAGACGGACTGGTTCTTGATGCGGAGCGAGGGGCCCGGGTGGTAGTTGAGCTTGGAAGCGCCGGAGAGTGAGACGCTCAGCTCGTCGCGCACCTCGATCATGCCGTTGGCGGCGCCGGAGAAGAAGATCTTCGCGCGGCGGGCGGGGGCCTGGTTGGCGCTCAGCTTGGCCGCGCCGGAGCACTCGGCGTCGAGGTCCTCGACGGAGCCGATGAGCTCGGTGTTGGCGGCGCCGGAGCCGCGCAGGGTCACGTCGCTGTATTTCCCGCTGAGGGAGAGTTTGGTCGCGCCGGAGAGACGCAGTTCGACCGTCTTGACGTCGGCGGCAATGGTGCCGTTCACGCTGCCGGAGCCCAGGACGGACAGTTTGTCGAATTTGCCTGCCAGGTCGAATTTCGCGGCGCCGGAGGTCTCGATATCAGCTCCGGAGGCTCGCACGGAGAGGCCCTGGGCGTTGGTGGCGCCGCTGAGTCTCAGTTCGAAATCCCGGCGGCTGGAGAAGTCGCCTTTGGCCGTCAGCTTGGACGCGCCGGACATGCGGAGGACCGTCAGGTCCGGCATGCTCACGTAGACGCGCACCTGGTTGCGGCCGCCGTTTTCCACGCGGCGGCGGATGTCGCGCGGCAGGTCACCGACGCCGAGCACCAGGATGCCGTTGCGGACCTCGACGCTCACAAAGGGCATCAGGAAGTCCGGGGCCTCCACGCGCACGGCGTGGCGCGGCGCCTGGGTGAGCTCGACCTGGTAGATCCAGGAGACGTCCAGGCCGGTAAAGTTGTTGAGTTTGTACTCCTTGGTTTCGCTCTTGGCGCCGAGTTCAGGATCGGCGACCGTCCGGGCGGAGAGGGGCAGGACGGCAAGCAGGGCCGTCGCAAGCAGGGTGATGAACTTTTTCATTTTATCAGTATTTTTTGAGTTGTCGGGCTGCGGCGAGCAGTTCGCCGTAATGATTCTGCAGGATGCGGGAGCGCTGCCGGTCGGACAGACCTTCGGGCATCTGCTCGAAGAGGGACTCGGCCTCCTCCGTAATCTCGCGCAGGGCTTCGTCCTGCATCGGAAGCTCGCGGTAGAGGTCGGCCACTTCGTCCATGTAGGCCACGTAGACGGCCTCCGGGCTGCTGAACAGGCCGTGGAGCGGGTCGCCGGGGCGCAGCACCAGCAGAGCGGCGGCGCAGGCCACTGCGACAGCGGGGATCCAGGCGTACCGTGCGAAAGCATTGCGGAGGGCGATGCGGAAACCGATCTTTCGGCCTCTTGCAGGGGTCGGGCTAAGCGGAGTGGCTTCCAGGCGGGCGAGGAAACGCGCCTCGTGGCCGCCGGCGGGCTCCGCCGTGTCGAATTCCGCCGCGTGGGCGCGGATGTATTTCTCCAAATTGTTCATATCTTAGGATTCAGCATGTCAACCAGTTTGCTCCGTCCGCGGGAGTACAGGGAGCGAAGCGTCGTCTCTTTCCGGCCGGTCAGCTCGGCGATCTCGCCGTAGTCCAGCCCCTCGATGAGCACGAGGTCCAGGATCAGGCCGTAAGGCTCGGGCAGGCGCTCCATCGCGGCCTTGACTTCGCTGACGGACGGGAGAGCGGGAGATCCTTCGCTTTGCTCAGGATGACAAGGCTCCTCGCGGTCCGCTTCCTCCCGGGCGAATTCCTCCAGGAAAGCCTCGCGGCGTTCGCGGCGGCGCAGCCGGTCGATGGAAGCGCGGATGCAGGTGCGAGCCAGCCAGGCCGAGACCTGCTCGGGCGAGGAGAAGCTTCCCGGCGTGGAGACGAACTTCAGGATCGTGTCCTGCATCACCTCTTCCGCCTCGTCGGAATCCCGGAGGATCCGCAGGCTGATGTTGTACAGCCGCCGGTGGTGCTCCTGGTAGAATTCCGTGATCTCCTGTCGTGTCATTTTTGCTTGCTCTGTCTATATAACGCAAAACGAACCGGATTGTTGCAAAGCGGTTCGTTTATTTTTCAAAAAAGGAGAAATGGACGCGCCCATAGGTCTTTTCCTTCTTGAAATTCGGGTGGTCGGTGAAGGAATACTCATCGCCGTGCTCCAGGATGAAATAGCAGCCCGGGTGGAGCAGGTCCCGGCCCAGCACCTTGTCGGGGAGGGTGTCCAGCCCCTCCAGCGCATAGGGCGGATCGGCGAAGATGAGGTCGAACTTCTCGCGGCAGATGGGCAGGAAGTCGAAGACGTTGTCGTGGACGGCTGTCACGGCCGGCAGGCCGAGCCGGGCGGCTTCGCGGCGGATGAAGGCCGCGTGGTCGCGGTTCATCTCCACACAATACACGCGCCGCGCGCCGCGCGAGGCGAATTCGTACGACACGGCGCCGGTGCCGCCGAAGAGGTCGAGCACCTGCAGGTCTTCGAATTCGTATTCGTTGTTCAGGATATTGAACAGGCCCTCCCGGGCGAAATCCGTGGTGGGCCTGGCGCCATAGCCCATGGGGGGCTGGATGGGTTTGCCTTTCAGGCGGCCGCCGATGATCCTCATAGGTTGATGACGGCCTTGAAGTAGCGGTACAGGGACATCTCGTCCTCGGCGTCCAGCGGGCTCCGCCAGCAGATCGTGGAGATCACGGGGTTTACCTGGAGCGACTTCAGCGACAGGAAGATGTAGTATTCGGCCGTGGTGAAGTCCTGGACCGGAAAACTGTTGGCCAGCTTCAGGTTGCCGCCCTGGGCGATGGCCAGGAAAAGATGGTCTTCGGCGAGACTGCAGAGAATCTTGTTGTACTCCGGGCAGTCGGGGAGCTGCATCAGCAGCTTGTAGATTTCGGGCTTGCCGTCCACAACGACGCTGTCCTCGCCTAACGTATAGACGAGGACAGCATCATATTGCGGAATGTTGAGGTGCTCGACGACGTCCCCTTCCTTCAAGTCGGCCACTTCGGCCAGCGCCTGACGCGCCGTCGCAGGGTCAAAGAAACGGGCGGGAACGAGCGTAAACACTACTCCCAGTTACCTGCGTTGTTGTTCGGGGCGGTGACGGAACCAACCTGGAGACCTTCGTAGCGGTTGAGGTCGCGGCTCTCGGCGTTCAGGTTGATGATCAGCTGGCGGTCCATACCCTTGAGGAGGGACTTCCAGGGGATGCGGGCCTCGAAGAGGGGCACGGGCACACCGGACACCATCTTGATCGCGGACTCCATCTGGATGGCCTCCTTACCGGAGAACGGGATATATTTGAGGGAGTCGATGCAGAAGTCGGGACGGTTGTTGAAGAGGGTGTCGCGCACCGGGACCTTGGTCACGGTGGAGAACACGACCTTCTGGCCGGCGGCATAAGCCTCCTGGAGCTTCGCGGTCAGCTGCTCGGGCTTGAGCTTCTTGTTGGCCTTCTTGATGGCCTCGGTGTTCATCACGGCGAGGGAGTCGTCCATGGAACCGATCTGCATCACGATCTCCATCTGGCCACCCTCGTAGAACTGCTTGAGGGAGTCAATCGAGGAATTGAACTTGCCGGTGACGGACTTGAAGGCGACCTGCAGGGTACGGATGTCCTTCAGACGCTGCACGGCGACAGCCTGCCGGGTTTCCTTCTCTTTGTTGAAGTTGACCGGCTTCATGATGTTGCTGTACAGCACATAAACAAGGCCGCAGATGAGCGCCAGCAGGGCGATCTCGATGATAATTTTAGTTGCTTTGTTCATTGTATGGGTTAATTTTATTTGATATCCAAAGTCCCACAAAGTTATGAAATTGATTTATCAAATGCAATATTCTTATTAAATTTGCACAGTTTTTTTGGAAGACATGCAAGCACTTGTACCGACCGATATCCTGGAGCTGGATGCCACCTTCGCGGCCGCGAAGCGCGTTTCCATCGCCGTCCATACGCATCCCGACGGGGATGCGCTCGGGAGCGGCATCGCCCTGATGACCTACCTTCGACAGTGCAGGGGCGTGGATGCCTGCCTGCTGCTGCCGGACGCGCATCAGACATCGCTCGATTTCATGCTCCCCGCAGACGGCTGGATCAACGCCGCCCGGGAGCCGGACGCCGCGCGGGCCTGGATTGCCGGCAGCGACCTGATCGTCGCCCTGGACATAAACACGTTCAGCCGCACGGAAGCGCTCGCACCCGTCCTGGCAGGCGCCAAGATCCGCAAGGTGCTGATCGATCATCATCTGCATCCCGACCTCGCCTCTTTCGACCTGACATTCAGCGAGATGGACGTTTCCTCCACCTGCGAGCTGCTCTTCTGGGTGCTGCTCGCCCTGCCGGGTGTCGGCGAAGCGGGCAAGCTGCCGATCCAGGTGCTGAACGCCCTGATGACGGGCATGACCACGGATACGAACAACTTCGCCAACTCCGTCTTCCCCACCACCCTGCAGATGGCCTCCCTGCTGCTGTCCGCGGGCGTGGACCGGGAAGCGCTGCTGGAGCACCTGTATCAGAGCCACCGAGAGAACCGCCTCCGCGCCATGGGCGCCGCCCTTTCCGAGCGCATGGTCGTCCGTCCGGACGGGGTGGCCTATATCATCCTGGACAAGGCATTCCTGAAGCGTTACGAGCTGCGGGAGGGCGAGTCCGAAGGCTTCGTCAACATGCCCCTGGCCATCGGCAGCGTGCGCATCAGCGTGCTGCTGCGCGAGGACGAGGGACACTTCCGCGTGTCCATCCGCTCCAAGGCGGGCGTGTCCGCCAACCGGCTGGCCACCGATGTCTTCCACGGCGGCGGCCACGAGCAGGCGGCGGGCGGGAAGCTGCACTTCCCGCAGGACATTTCCACCCCGGCCGAGGCGGAGCGCTACGTCTCTGACGTAACGGCACGATTTATGCGGAATCAATGAACCGATTATGAAGAAAACCATCCTATATTTGAGTTTGGCTGCGCTCGTGCTGGCCGGCTGCGCCAAGACCCCGAAGGCGGGCACGAACGACGACAACAAGCGTTTTTTTGAATCCTGGGTGCAGGTGTACCATCCCCATGCGGTCCGCACCAGCCTGGGCGCCTACATCCTGAGCGACACGCCGGGCACGGGCGCCGCCGCCGGCACGCCGGAGAGCAACCCCTTCGTGCGCGTCAGCTATACGATCCGCTCGCTGAGCGGTACGGTCCAGGGCACTACGGACGAGGATCTGTCCAAGCAGATCGGCTACTATACGACGAACGAGAGCAGTAATCCCTACTACGGTCCGATCGTCTGGGCCCGCGGCGCCTACGGACAGGTCGCCGGCGTGGAGGAGTCCGTCGCACAGATGAGCGTCGGCGGCCGCCGCACGGTCGCCATCCCCGGCTGGCTGCTGGGCTACGACTCCAGCAGCGGCGCCCCGATCCTCTACAGCACCGCAGAGGACTACGAGAAGAAGGTCGCCGGCAGCACGCCGCTGATCTACGAGATCAAGCTGGAGGAAGTCATCCCCGACATCCAGAAATGGCAGATCGACTCGGTCGGCCGTTATGTCGCGCGCAATTTCCCCGGCAGCAGCGTCAAGGATTCCGTCAAGCTCGGTTTCTATTATTTCCAGACCGGCGCGCCGTCCTCCACGGAGAAGTTCAAGAGCGATACGACGATCTATATCAACTACATCGGCCGCCGGCTGGACGGCTCGGTGTTCGACACCAGCATCGCCGACACGGCCAAGTTCTACGGCATCTACTCCGCCTCGAGAACCTACGGTCCCTGCGCCATCGACTGGTACAATACGGACGAAACCTACAAGGACATCACGATGCGTACGGCCGGGTCCAGTTCCAGCTCCAGCGTGATCACCGGCTTCTCCTTCGGTCTCGACCAGATGCACCCGCACGAGAAAGGCTCCGCCATTTTCATCTCCGACTGGGGATACGCCGCCAAGGGCTCCGGCCACGCGATCCCGACCTACTCTCCGCTGCGCTTCGATTTCGAGGTCGTTGACAAACCCAAATCCTAGGGCATGGCAGCGGCGACCAGTGCAGCTCCGACCGAACTCGGAACCGAGAAAATCGGCAAACTTCTGAGACAGTACGCCGTCCCGGGCATCATCGCCCAGACGGCGGCTTCTTTGTACAATATGGTGGACAGCATCTACATCGGGCACATCCCCGGTGTGGGCTCGGCCGCCATCAGCGGCCTCGCCGTGACCTTCCCCCTGATGAACCTGTCCATCGCGATGGGTACGCTGGTCGGCGTGGGCGCCATGACGCTCATCTCCGTCCTGCTGGGACAGCGCAACTACGAAGCGGCACAGAAGGTCCTGTCCAACGTCCTGACCCTCAACGTCTTCATCGGCGTCATCTTCACGGCGGTCACCCTGCCGTTCCTGAACCCGATCCTGCGTTTCTTCGGGGCCAGCGACACCACCCTGCCCTTTGCCCGGGACTACATGATGATCATCCTGGGGGGCAACGTATTCACGCACCTGTATCACGGTTTCAACGGACTGATCCGCTCGTCCGGCCACCCGAAGGTGGCCATGGGCCTGACGCTCTTCACCGTGATCTCGAACGCCATCCTGGACCCGATCTTCATCTTCGCGCTGGGGATGGGCATCCGCGGCGCCGCCCTGGCAACCATCCTCTGCCAGCTCGCGGCCCTGGTCTACACCCTCCGCTTCCTGTCCGACAAGCGGCGCCTGCTGCACTTCACCCGTCCGCTCTTCCAGCTGGACTGGCGCATCGCCAAGCAGTCGCTCGCCATCGGCGTGGGCCCCTTCCTGATGAACGTGGCCGCCTGCCTGGTAGCGCTGTTCATCAACCAGCAGCTGGGCAAGTACGGCGGCGACATGGCCATCGGCTCCTACGGCATCCTGAACCGCCTGACGATGCTCTTCGTCATGGTCAACATGGGCTTCTGCCAGGGTCTGCAGCCGATTGCCGGCTATAACTACGGCGCGCGGCAGTACCGCCGCGTCCGGGAGATCTTCGTCCTCACGGCCAAGTGGGCGGTGCTCGTTACCACGCTCTGCTTCCTGATGTCGGAGCTGATCCCGCGCCAGGCCGTGAGCCTGTTCACCAACGACCCGGAGCTGATCGACCTGGCCTCCCGCGGCCTGCGCATCATGAACTGCGCCTTCGCCCTGGTCGGCTTCGGCATGGTCACGGGCAACTTCTTCCAGTGCCTCGGCATGGTCCGCAAATCCATTTTCCTGTCGCTGTCGCGCCAGCTGCTCTTCCTGCTGCCGCTGATCTATACCCTGCCGCTCTGGCTGCAGGAGACGGGCGTCTGGATCAGTTTCCCGATCTCGGACACCTTGAACGTCATCATTTCCGCCATCCTGATCGTCCGGCTGTTCCGCAAGTTTGACCGGCTCAAGGACGGCGAGAGTCCCGATATCCTCGGCAGTAACATCCAATCCTAGCCACATATGGACGAGAAGCACATCTTGATCAACATCGGGCGCCAGTTCGGCGCCGGCGGCAAGGGCGTCGCCGACCTGCTCGGCAAGCGCCTGGGCATTCCGGTCTACGACAATGAGCTCCTGCAGAAGGCGGCCGCCGAGAGCGGCTTCAGCCCGGCCTTCTTCAAGAAGAACGACGAGAAGCGCCGCCTCTTCCGCTTCGGCTCCCTGTTCGGCCTGAACCGGGCCAGCTCCTACGCCCCGTCGGGCATCGACGAGACGGAGCTCTTCAAGTATCAGAGCGACGCCATCCGCAGCATCGCGGAGCAGGGCAACGCCATCTTCCTGGGTCGCGCGTCGGACTACGTCCTGCGCGACATGGAGTGTCTGGACGTGTTCATCTGCGCCCCGATGGAGGACCGTGTGGCCCGCGTCTGCCAGCGCACGGGCATGACCGCCGAAGAGGCGGAAAAGTTCATCGTCAAGAAAGAGCGGGCGCGCCGGGACTACTACAACTTCTTCACGCTCGGCAACTGGGGCGTCGCCGCGAACTACGACCTCTGCCTCGACTCCTCGCTCGTCGGCCTCGAGGGCTGCGTAGACATCATCATCGACTTCGGCCGCAAAACCGGCCTGCTGTAGGTCTTCCCCTGCCCATCCCTCCTGTAATCCATTATTCGCCGACCTCCGTCGGCGAATCTTTTTTCTATCCGGCGGAGGCGACAGGGCTGCTGACGTCCCCACGCCCCCGCACCGGCGGGCGCGGTGTGTTATTCGGACAGGTATCCAGAAATAATGCGTAGGATGGCGATTATCTGGACACCTGTCGGTGTTTTGGGCTGTTTTCGCCCGATTTGTGGGGGAGGTGTCCAATTATATTGCACCAAATGCCGATTTCGTGGACACCTGTTCGTCCCGGGATTCGGGCACTTTTCCCGCCGGGCATTAAGATTTCACAATTTCTTCAGAACAAATCTTACGATCCCTTGGACTTCCCGCAGGATGGCCCCATCTTTATGGTAAATTGTATATGCTATGAAACAACTTTACCACTTCTGCATCACCTGCCACGATGAGGTCCTGTTCCGGGACGACGAAGACATCCGCAACATCACCAATATTCTGGCGCTCGAAGCCTTCGCTTGTCAGGTCGAAATTTGGGCGGACGCGATTATGTCCACCCACATCCACGGCATTGCATTCGGCGAAGAGGATGCGATCATCCGCTTTTGCCGCATGCTGAAGATGCGCATCACCAAGTACCACCGGAATCGCCACCTGGGAACCGGTCCGCTGTTTGACGACGGTCATTTCCTCTTGCGCTTGGATGGCAGCAATCATATCCTGGCCGCAGTCAGTTACGTGCTCCGCAACGGACTGCACCACGGGCAGAGCGCTACGCCGTTCAGCTATCCCCATTGTTCGGCCAACCATTTGTTTTGCCAAGAACTCGGAAAACTTCCCCAGGAAGGTGTAATCACCTCCCGGCGGGATATTGCCCGGCACCTGCCGCGACGCTCGGAGTTCCCCGATCACTTCGCGATGGACCGACATGGAATGCTGATCCGCAATTCTTTCGAGCAGTTGGCGCGGGTGGAGCACTGCTATCGGACACCACGCTGCTTCGAATATTATATGAGTCGCCTGTCCGGCGAGGAATGGCAGCGGGAGCAGCGGGAAGACGGCGTTTCCGATGCGCCAATCACGCTCGAGTCGATGGAGCAGGCCACGCAATATGAGCCGATCGCGAAAATGCTCGCCAGCGAAAAAGGATACAACTATTCTCCCTCGCAGCGCTCGGACATGGACCTGTGTCAGATTATCGACATGGAGTATGTCCGGAGCTATGGCCAGGCCTCTGTCTATCAACTAACCATAGAGCAGCGGCGCCGCATCGCCGGCGATCTGGCCCGGCGCTTTCACGCCCCCGCCGCCCAGATTCTTCGCTGCCTGGCGCTATAGACGTTAGTACAAGACAGGTGTCCACAAAAACGGCCTCTGGCGCGTTAAAAGTGGACACCTCCCCTGGGAAATAGGCGAAATAGGCCAAAAATGCCGACAGGTGTCCAGAAATATTGCGTAGGATGGCGTTTTTGTGGACACCTGTCCGGAATCGGTTTTGCGGCAGCCGGCGGGGAGGATGTGTGAGGGCCCGCGCCCGTTTGGATTTGAGCGAAGCGAAGTCGGCACCAGCCGACCGGCCCGGTCGCGGGACTTTGCGTCAGCAAAGTTGGAAAGCGACTTGAGGGGCGCAAGGGGTCGCAGGGGGCGGAGCCCCCTTCATAGATAGTGCGGCGGGCGCTATAGGCTGGTGGCGGGAAGGCGGCAGGGTGCTGGCGGACGGGCATTTTGTTGCCCGGACGTCAGCAGCCCTGTCGCCTCCGCCGAATGGATAAAGAGATTCGCCGGGCAAGGCCGGCGAATGACGTAGGGGTATTATGGGTGCGAAACCTATTTCGCGTCCATCGCTTGGCAAGCGGTAATCGCGATCATCTTGTAGACGTCGTCCACCGAGCAGCCGCGGCTGAGGTCGTTGACCGGCCGGGCGATGCCCTGCAGGATGGGGCCGATGGCGTCGGCGTTACCCAGGCGCTGGATCAGCTTGTAGGCGATGTTGCCGACCTCGAGGTTCGGGAAGACGAGGACGTTGGCGTTGCCGGCGATGTCGGAGCCGGGGGCCTTCTTCTTGCCCACGGACGGCACCAGGGCGGCGTCGGCCTGGAGCTCGCCGTCGACCTTGAGGGTCGGATCGAGTTCTTTCGCGAGAGCCGTGGCCTCAACGACCTTGTCCACCACTTCGTGCTTGGCGGAGCCCTTCGTGGAGAAGGAGAGCATCGCCACGCGCGGGTCGGCGAAGCCGGCCACGCTCTTGGCGGTCTGCGCCGTGCAGACGGCGATCTGCGCCAGCTGCTGGGCGTCGGGGGCCGGGGTCACGGCCACGTCGCCGATCACCAGCACGCCGTTCTCGCCGTACTGCGGGGTCTGCGTAATCATCAGCATGGCGCCGCTCACGCAGGTGATGCCGGGAGCGCACTTGATGATCTGCAGGGCCGGGCGGAGGGTCTCGCCGGTGGTGGAGAGGGCGCCGCTGATCTGGCCGTCGGCGTCGCCGCTCTTGATGATGAGGCAGCCGAAGTACAGCGGATCGAGCACCGTCTTGGCCGCGACCTCGGGCGTCATGCCCTTGTTTTTGCGCAGCTCATAGAGCAGATTCGCATACTCGGCGGTCTTCTCGCTGGTCTCAGGGTCGATGATGGTGGCCTGGGCGATGTGCTTCAGGCCCAGCTCGGCGGCATAGGCGAGGACTTTCTCGCGGTTGCCGATGAGGATGATATCGGCGAGGCCGTCGGCGATGGCGCGGTCGGCCGCCGTGATGGTACGCTCCTCGAAGGATTCCGGGAGCACGATGCGCTGCTTGTTGGACTGGGCACGCGCGATGATCTGGTCAATGAGAGACATATGCAGTTAGTTTTCGAGTTCGGAGACGATGTGCATGGTGTCGCGGGCGATCACCAGCTCCTCGTTGGTCGGGATGAGGGCCACCTTGACGGTGGAATCCGGCAGGGAGATGATGGTCTCGGCACTGCGGGCGCCGTCGTTGGCGTCGATGTCGATCTTGACGCCCATGTAGGAGAGGTTCTCGCAGATGTGGCGGCGCAGGCGCGGGTTGTTCTCGCCGATGCCGGCCGTGAAGACGATGAGGTCCACGCCGTTCATCTCGGCAATGTAGGCGCCGACGTTCTTGATCGTATCGAAGGTCAGCTTCTTGAGCACGATCTTGGCGCGGGCGTCGCCGGCCTTGGCCGCGGCGTCCATGTCGCGCAGGTCGGAGCTCTTGCCGGACAGGCCGAGGAAGCCGCTCTTCTTGTTCATGATGTTCGTCATCTCGTCGGGCGTCAGGCCCTCCTTCTTCATGATGTAGGGGACGATGTTGGCGTCGATGTTGCCGCAGCGCGTACCCATGATCATGCCCTCGAGCGGGGTGAAGCCCATGGAGGTGTCCACCACCTTGCCGTCCTTGATGGCGGTCACGGAGCTGCCGTTGCCGAGGTGGCAGGTGATGATCTTGGAATGGTTGATGTCAAGGCCGGCGAGCTTGGCGCCGCGCTGGGAGACGTATTGGTGGGAGGTGCCGTGGGCGCCGTAGCGGCGGACGCGGTATTTCTCGTAATACTCATACGGAAGGGCGTACATGTAGGCGTACGGCTCCATCGTCTGGTGGAATGCGGTGTCGAAGGTCACGACCTGCGGCACGTCGGGCAGCACGTGCGAGACGGCCTCGATGCCGAGCAGGTGGGCCGGGTTGTGGAGCGGGGCGAAGTCGCAGCAGATCTCGATCTTCTTGAGCACGTCCTCGCTGACGAGGGTACTGCCGGAGAAGAAATCCGCGCCTTGCACGATGCGGTGGCCGACGGCCTCGATGTCGTCGAAGCTGGAGAGCACGCCGTGCTCGGGATCCACGAGGGCGTCGAGCACGAGCTTCATGCCGACCTTGTGGTCCGGGATGGACTGGGTCACGGTGTAAGGCTCCTTGCTGGTGGGCTTATGGGTGAGGCAGCCGTCGGGCAGACCGATCTTCTCGACCAGGCCTTTGGCCAGCAGATCATAGACTTCGTCGTTCTTCATGTCCAGCAACTGGTACTTGACCGAAGAGCTGCCGCAATTGATAACCAGAATAATCATATTGAAAGTTTCTTTTCTTTGAATCGCAAAATTACGAAATATTGCGTATTTTGGCAAAAATTCGATTGAAATGGTCGTGCGGAGAGACATGGTGGCGGTTTCAATCCCTTTTTCAGCAGGAGTGGCCATGGCGGCATGCGTGTCGCCCTGGGGAGATGCGCTGTTCCTGACCGCCGCGGGGAGCTGCCTCGCGGCGACGGGCCTGCTGGCGCTCGCCTGCGGCCGGGGGCCGCGCACGCCCGTTTTCTTCCTGTTATTCTGGACGCTCGGCGTCTTCTGCTACTGCTCCTCCGCCCTCG
>JAGCDF010000009.1 GCA_017651225.1 Bacteroidales bacterium | reverse complement strand
GGCGGGAGCAGCGTCACGGCCGCCTCGGGCAGGCCGCGCTCCGCGAGCACGCGGCGGATCAGCGCCACGGCCGCGCGGTTGGACGCGTCGGCGTCCTTGCCGCCCTTGAGCACACTGGCGTTGCCGCTCTTGAAGCAGAGCGAGAACACGTCGAAGGTCACGTTCGGCCGCGCCTCGTAGATTACGCCGATCACGCCGAACGGCACGCTGACCTTGCGCAGGCGCAGCCCGTTGGGCAACGTGCGGTCTTCCAGCGTGCGGCCCAGGGGCGAGGGGAGTGCCGCCACGTGGCGCATATCGGAGGCGATGCCCTCCAGGCGCTCCGGCGTCAGCTTGAGCCGGTCGTAGAGCGGATTCTGCGGATCCATCCGCGAGAGGTCCTCCGCGTTGGCGGACAGGAGTTCCGCGCTGTGCGCGAGTATGGCGTCGGCCACGGCTTCCAGCGCCGCGGCGCGCTCCGCATCCGGGATCAGCGCCACCTGCGCCGCACCCCGCTTGGCTGCTTCGAATAGATTCTTCACTTCGTTCAGAATGACAGGATTATCAGAATACAGGATTAGGGGAGGAATTCGGTGAAAACGGTCTGCTCCGGGCGCTCCAGCAGGTCCGGCAGGATACGCTCGCGCTTGCCGTCGGCAATCAGCACGCGGATGCCGCCGGCGGCCACGCGCCGGGCCGTGTTGTACTTGGAGAACATTCCGCCGCGTCCGAAGGCGCTCTTCTCCTCGCGGATGCAGGCGGACAGGTCGTCCGCGCAGTGCACGGTGCGGATTACCTTCGCCGCCGGGTCGTCGGGATGGCGGTCGTACAGGCCCGGGATGTTGCTCAGTAGGATGAGCGCCTCCGCGCCGACCATCTCGGCGATCAGCCCGGAGAGCTCGTCGTTGTCGGTGAACATCAGCTCGGTGACGCTGACGGTATCGTTCTCGTTGACGATGGGCACGACGCCGTGCGCCAGCATCACCTCCATACAGGCCCGCTGGTTCTCGCGCTCGCGCTCCGTCTCGAAATTCTGCTTGGTGGTCAGGATCTGGCCGATGGGCAGGCCGTAATCCCGGAAAAGACGATAATACAGGTCCATCAGGCGGACCTGCCCGACGGCGGAGTACAGCTGGCGCTGCTCTACGCTGTCCAGGTCGTCGTCCAGCCGCAGCTCCGTGCGGCCGCAGGCCACGGCGCCGGAGCTCACGAGCACCACCGCCCAACCCGCCTTGCGCAGGCCGACCACCTGATCCACGAGCGCGGACACGCGCGTGACATCCAGCGTGCCGTCCGCCCGCGTCAGCACATTCGTGCCGATTTTGACTACAATGCGTTTCAAGACTACGTAACTAACTAGGTTAAACGCTCAAATATACACCTTTTTAACCAAAAAAGAAAGCCCGCCCCACCCGTCCTCAAAAATGGTCCGTTTTGAGGACACCGGAATTCGCGACGGCTCCTTCAAAACACGAAAGAGCGGTTAACGAAAAAATTACTAACTTTGAAAGCTTGTCGCTGGTTCGACAACATACGAAAAGAATAACGATGAAGATGCGCATTCAAATCATCATATCCACATTTCTTCTGCTGGCGGGGACGCTCCTCGCCGATGCCCGGGAGTATACCGTTCGCGGCCCGCAAGGAGGGTTAGCGATGACGGAAACCCTTCCTGATGGGTTCGATCCGCGAACCCGTAAATGCCCGATGGTCATCTTGATGCACGGCATCTTTTCCAGCAAGGACTACAACCCGATGCCCGCCATTGCCAAGGGTCTGGCTGCGAACGGAATCGCCTCCATCCGCTTCGATTTCAACGGGCATGGGAAAAGCGAAGGCCGTGCGCAGGATATGACGGTTGAACTGGAGATTGCCGACGCCCTGGCCATCTGGGAATACGCGAAATCACTCCCGTACGTGAGCGGGATTGGATTTCTGGGGCATTCCCAGGGCGGCGTCATTGCTTCGATGGCGGCCGGCCGACTGGCCGAAAGGGGAAGGGCCGTGCCGCAGGGTCTGGTCCTCATTGCCCCGGGCTCTGTCATCAAAGAAGCCTGCCAGGGCGGCAGGTTCTTCAACGCCCGGTTCGATCCCAAGAACCCGCCGGAAGTCATCCGGTGCTGGGGCTTCAAGAAACTGGGCCGAGAGTACTTGCTGAGCACACAGCAACTGGATATCTTTGGGACCGCTGCTGCTTATCAGGGCCCCGTGTGTATCCTCCACGGAGACAAAGACTCCATCGTTCCCCTGTGGTGCAGCGAGAAGTATCAGGAGACTTATGGAGGCCGCTCCATCTTGACGGTCGTCGCTGGCGAGAACCATATGATCAATCGCCGACGGGACGAGGTGGTCCGGCTGGCGGTGTCCTTCTTCCGTTCCCTTTTTATTGGGAACTGAATAATTCATATCCTACCAGCCGCTTCAGAAGCATTTTTATGACTGCGTTTCGCGCGGCAAAGATACGAAATATTGGGTGTTTGCGTGAATAATTGTACCTTAGTAGGACAAATGAACCTATGATAAGTTTAGAACTGGACATGATTCAGTCTGCCGGCCTGGGGGCCCTGGCCCTCTTCGTCGGTATGATCCTGACAAGGAAGATTCCCTTTCTTCAGAAATTCTGCGTGCCCTCGCCGGTGAGCGGCGGCATTATCTTCTCCCTGATCACGCTGGCCCTCTATGTCTGGTTTGATGTGGAGGTGTCGTTCGTGAACACCTTGCAGGATGTTTTCATGCTGGCATTCTTCACCAGCGTAGGCTTCCAGTGTGACCTCAAGGTCATCAAGCAGGGAGGCAAACTGCTGGCCTTCATGCTGATCCTGTTGGTGGCCAGCATCACGCTGCAGAATTTGATGCCCTTGGGGCTTACCCGGCTGATGGGGGTCGATCCCCTGGTCGGCATGGCTGCTGGCAGCGTCTCCATGACCGGCGGACACGGCACGGTGGGCGGATTCAAAAGCGTGCTCGAGGGCATGGGTCTGCAGGGGGCGGAAACCATCGGCATGGCCGCCGCCACATTCGGCCTGGTGGCCGGCTCCATGCTGGGCGGCCCCCTGGCGGAGAAGCTGATCCGTACGAAACTGAAGCATGAGCAGATTCAGGCGCCGCCCGAAGAGATCGATCCCGCCATGTCCGGCATCGAGATCGATGAGGCCTCGCCGGTCAGCCGGACGAAGCGTGTCAGCACAAACGAGCAGGAGTTCCAGCAGTATGCGAAGGCGACTTATTTCATTCTCCTGGTCATGGGAGGCGGCACCTTGCTCAGCCGCCTGCTTGCCCGGACCGGGATCACGTTCCCGACCTATTTTGGTGCTTTGATCCTGGCGGCTGTCATCCGCAACACCCTGAGTCTTTTCAAAAAAGAGAAGTCGCTGGACATGGACCGTATCGTCAGTGTCGGCAACATCTGCCTGTCCATGTTCCTCGGCATGGCTCTGATCTCCCTGAAGCTGTGGCAGTTGCAGAGCCTGGCCCTCCCCCTGATCGTTATTCTCCTGTCCCAGGTGCTGATGATCGCCCTGTTCGCCTACTTCGTGGCTTTCCCCATGCTGGGACGCGATTACGACGCCGCCGTCCTGTGTGCCGGCCTGTGCGGTTTCGGGCTGGGCGCCACGCCCAATGCCATGGCCAACATGAGCGCCGTCTGCTTCAAATACCACTATACGGTCAAGCCTTTCCTCATCATCCCCATCGTCGGGGCTGTGTTCACTGACCTGTTCAATACCGGACTCATCACCCTCTTCCTGAATCTCATTTAGTCCATGCGCCACGGTGTCCTCACAGCCATCTGCCTGTTGCTCTTCCATCTCACCGCTTTCGCGGAAGGCGATGAGCCCGTCATCGAGATCAAGGCGGACCGGACCTACATCTATCCCCAGCGGATGGAGCTGACGGGGGAGGAGTCGCTGATGGATATCCTCCTCATGGTGCCGGACCTGATGGTGGCGGGCTACGAGGATGTCATCGCCAGTTATAACCTCCGCATCGACAACTGCCCGGTGAACGGGGACAACCGGCTGATCCTGAGGCAGATGAAGGCTAAGGATATCGCTAAGATCCAGGTCTGTGACAACACGGGCGTCGCGAAGGGAACCATCGGCATGGGCCGGGTGCTGGACATCAACATGAAGACGCCGGACGCGCTGTCCGGTTTCGTGGAAGGACAGGGCGGCTTTGGAAAGGAACTGGCCGGGATCGCCACTGCGAACGCGTTGTACGGCAGCCGGAATACGGATCTCTACGCCAATGTTTCCTATCGTTATCAGGGAGGGAATGAGGAGTATCTGACGTTGCACATGACCAACCGTTTCGGCGCCCGGGACCGGCTGCTGACCTATTTCACCCAGCTGTATCTGGACCAGCCTTCCGGCGCTTCGAACAAAATCATGGGCCGGGCGAGATACTTCCACACCTTCAACGAGCAGGGGACGGAACTGCTCGTCGTGGGCGGATATCAGTATGCCGCCGATCCGGAGCTCTCCAGCACGCTGCCCATGTGTATCGTGGAGCTGAATACGCCTTTGCTGACCGAGCGGTTGTCCATGACGCTGGGCGTTGAGGGCGATTACCAGATGACCCGGGTCAAGCAGGCGGACAGGAGCTGGAACGCCTTCAACCAGGACATCTATCTGCAACTCACCTATGCCCTGCCTCGGTGGCGGTTCTCGGCCGGCGCCCGCGTGATGTTCTACAACTACAAGCTGATGGATGCCGGCGTCGCGCAAAAGCATGCCGACACCCGGAACAATGCAAACGCCTGCGTCATCTTCGTGCCGGACGAGTGCAGCCAGATCCGGCTGGGCTACTATCGCAAATACTACAATCCGTCCTTCACCTCATTGTTCATGAGCGCCAACGCGCTTTCCGAGGAGGAATGGGCGATCACGAAGGGGCAGTTGGTGGAGCGGACCATCAACCAGGTGAAGCTGTCCTACGCCTTCAGCCGGCGGAAGCTGACCGTGCAGACGGAGGCCAGCTATTACGCCGTCGAGGGCCAGGAGCATTTTGGCGAGCTGGGCGCGTCGGCCTATTGGAAAACGAAGGGCTGGATGCTTTCCGGCGGCACCAATCTTTATATAGCGGGGAGTGGGACCTATGCTTCCGTGAGGTTCGCCCCGACAGCCTATCTTCCTCACAACTGGCAGATTGGAGCGCAGGTCGTCTATTATACCGCGAATTCGCCCATCCGCGCGGCCTATGGCACGCCCGTCTACGGCTGCCTGTCCGTGAACAAACTCTTCGGAAAGAACTGGAACCTGGGCGTCGACTGGCACGACATGTTCTCCGCCTGGCATGCTGCCCACGTGAAGCTGCAGTATAGATTCTAGCATCCTTCGGTAGAAGGAAATCAGAAGACGGTCAGTATAAGAACCCAAACATCCAGAGCGGAATCTGATTGTCGAAGGCGTATTCAATGTTGTCTTTGACTACGTATCCGTCCTTGACGTCTTCAATCTGCTTCTTGCCTTTTTTGCGTCCGCCCACCTCAAAGGTTTTGCCGTCTATCTCGAAATCCGAGACGGGCGACTCCAGAGTCTCATACTTCTGCTTGGTCCAGCAGAAGAAGACGGTCTCGCGGGCGTTCCCGGTCTCCGGCTTTTCTCCGGAAAGGACATAGGCCATATTGGGATTGTGGAGGTAGAGTTTGTCCATTTTACGCAGGATGGCATCCCCGTTGGCTTTCATCCGTAAGGCGGAGACCAGTTCGGCCTTCTCCAGGTATTCAAGATACTTGGGCAATTCGTCGCGGTCCAGCTCCAGGTCCCGGGCCATGTCTGAGAAGTTGATCTTGACCGGGACGCTCCTGGAGATATAGTACATGAATTTCTTGAGCTTCTGGGTGGCCGCAATGGTCATCTTGGCGTATTTAGGAATATCAACCTCAACGGTTGTATTGATGATCTGGCGCAGGCGGGTCTCAAACTCGGGCTCCTGGGAGAAAGGATAGCAGCCTTTCTTTATGTATTCGTCGAAGAATTTGAGCGGCCGCTCCTCTCCGTAAGGGAAGTCCACTTTGCCCTGCAGGATTTCTTCCAGGGTGGCCGGTTTCAAAGACCAGCCGTTGCGCAGGTTGAGGTGTTCACGGAAGGACCAGACCGGCAGGTGATACTCGATGACGCGACGGCTGAGGTCGGCTCCGCCTTCCTTCAAATCTAGCATAGAACTACCGGAATATACGACGTGAAGAAGCGGCAGGCTGTCGTAGATGTTCTTGATCTCGCGGCTCCAGTGCTCGTATTTATGGATTTCGTCGATGTAGAGATATTTGCCGCCCCTGGCAAAGAACCCTTTGGCAGTGTCCAACAGGGTGTGTGCGCTGAAGTAGATATCGTCGGCAACCACATAGAGGGACTCATCTATATTACCGGCCCTTTTGATGTGCTGCAGAATGAGCGTGGATTTACCCACACCTTTCTGGCCCAGGATGCCCAGCATGCGGACGTCCCAGTTGATGGTGTCGTGCTGCTCCCGGAAGAAGTCCATCGGGGTGAGTTCCAGGAGCTGTTTGAATTGGTCATAAAGTGCTTGCATGACGAATTGCGGTATTAATCCGGCACAAATATAAGAAAATTGCGGGAAAGTTCCCGCAGTTTTCGTAAAAATCTGCGGAATTGCTCCCGCAAAATCAATTTTTCGCAACGTAGAAATGGATATCCTAGCCGCACAGCACTTCTGTTGCCGTTTTGCGTCAGCCGGTGGGGGAGGATGTGCGGGGGGCCTGCGCCCGTTTGCCTGTGCTGTCGGGGGGTGTGCGGGAGCCCTGCCGATCCCGGCGGAGAAGGCTCGGTCGTATATCGAAGAGTTTTTCGTAATTTCGCATCCTGTTATCCGTTTTAGTTATGTTCAAAGTAAGTGACATCATTTCCACCGCACCACAAGAGTTCAGTTCAGAGCTCCAGCGGACGGTTTATGCGACCTTTGCGTCGCTGGGGATTCCTTTCGAGCGCGTGGATACGGATCCGGGCCTCACCATGGAAGATTGCCAGCACATCGATGCGAAGATCGGCGTGCGGATCGTGAAGACCATCTTTGTGTGCAACCGCCAGCAGACGGAGTTCTACCTGTACGTGACGACGGACGGCAAGCCGTTCGTGACGCGGGAGTTCTGCGGTGCGCTGGGAATTCCCCGGGTGTCCTTCGCCTCGGCGGAGAAGCTTTGGGAGCTGACCGGCGTGATGGTGGGCGCGACGACCATCCTGAGCGCCATCCTGCCGCAGGCAGCTGGGGTGCATTTGGTGATGGACCGCAGCGTGGCGGAAGGGGAGTGGTTCGCCTGCACGGACGGCACGGCCACCTGTTTCGTGAAGATCCGCACGGCGGACTTGCTCGAAAAGTATTTGCCCGCCTCCGGGCACGAACTGAGGGTTATCTGACCAGTTTGGCGCTTTCCTGAAAACGACAAAGAGCCGCTTCACAGCGGCTCTTTACGGTTAGTTAGTAGTGTATTACCTTATAGAAGGTTCAATTATTGTTGGTTAGAAGCCTCCGGCACAGAACCGGAGTCGAGTTGTTTTCATTTCCGACAGCAAAGTTACGCACATTTTTTAATTGTGCAAACTTTTTCAAACTTTTTTTCAAAAAAATATGAAAAAAATCTTTTTAGTTTTTAAAAATATTTATTAAGTAGCTCCGGACGGAGGCGTTTCGTGCGCTCCAAAGCTTGCTCATCTTGCCATGCATCAATGAGTTTCGGGTTTCCGCTGAGCAGTACGTCCGGAACGCGCCATCCGTGGAACTCGACGGGCCGGGTATAGACGGGCGGAGAGAGCAGATTGTCCTGAAAACTGTCGGACAGGGCAGAAGTCTCGTCGGTCAGGGCGCCGGGGATGAGCCGGACGATCGAGTCGGTGAGCAGGGCGGCCGGAATCTCGCCGCCGCTGACGACGTAGTCGCCCAC
This sequence comes from Bacteroidales bacterium, assembly GCA_017651225.1. GTDB lineage: Bacteria > Bacteroidota > Bacteroidia > Bacteroidales > UBA932 > Cryptobacteroides. The sequence goes on along the minus strand of JAGCDF010000009.1, from coordinate 7,459 downwards.
GGAGATCTCGCGCGTGACCAGATGCTCCCGGATGCGGTGGTCGATACCCTTGTAGTGGCCGCAGAGCAGGATGAGGTTCTCCTTGAGCGAGAGCTCGTTGGAGATGCCCTGGTCGAGGCGCTCGCCGTCGGGGGAGAGGTAGATGACCTCGTCGTAGTCGCGCTCGGCGCGCAGCTCCTCGATCATGTCATAGACCGGCTCGATGCGCATGACCATGCCGGCGTCGCCGCCGTAGCTGTAGTCGTCCACGTTCTTGCGGGGGCCGATGCCGTATTTGCGGAGGTTGTGGACCCGGATGTCCACGAGGCCTTTCTTGATGGCGCGGCCCACGATGGAGTGGGAGAGGGGACTCTCCAGCAGCTCGGGCACGACGGTGAGTATATCGATTCGCATATTGCAAGGTATTTGTCCCGCAAAATTACCCTTTTTATTTTATATTTTAGTATATTTGTTGGCTATAACATTTTTTAAACTCTGATATTATGAGCGAGAACATCATTCCTGAGGAGATCCGCAAGGTCGCCGCAGATGTAGAAAACCAGGTGGCGGAAGCCGCCGGACAAGCCGCCGAGGCCGTTGCTGAAAAAGTAAGTGACGTAGCGGACAAAGTCGAAAACTTGGCCGACAAGTCCCTCTCGGAGCTCTCCGACATGTTTGTTGAACTGAAAGACAGCGCGGAGCGGATGTCCCGTTCCAAGGAGGCGGAGTCGATCAAATCCGCTTTCTACAAGCTGCTGGGCCGCCTCAAGGGTGAGAGCGGCGTGTCGGACGAGACGGCGTCCAGCCAGGACAATCCTTTCGAGGCCGTGGAGCAGAATTTCAAGGCGCTGTATGCCGACTACAAGAAGGAGCGCGCCGAGTTCAACAAGGAGCAGGACGCCCGCCGCGAAGAGAACCTGGCCAAGAAGCAGGCCATCATCGAGGAGCTCAAGGCCCTCGTCGAAGGTCAGGATGATGTGAGCTCCCAGTTCCCGGCATTCCGCGAACTCCAGAACCGCTGGAGGGAGGCTGGCCCCGTGCCCGCCACCGCTTTCCGGGACATCAACGATACCTACCAGTTCTATGTGGAGAAGTTCTACGACATGGTCAAGATCAACCGCGACCTGCGCGACCTGGACTTCCGCAAGAACCTCGAGGCCAAGGAAGCTTTCTGCGAAGCCGCGGAGAAGCTGGCCGAGAACGAGAACGTGGTGAGCGCCTTCCACGAGCTGCAGAAGCTGCACGAGCAGTGGAAGGAGTACGGCCCCGTGGCCAAGGAGAAGCGCGAGGACATCTGGAACCGCTTCAAGGCCGCCACGGCCGTGATCAACAAGCGCTACCAGGCCCACTTCGAGGGCCTGAAGGAGCAGCAGGCGGACAACCTGACCAAGAAGACGGAGCTCTGCGAGAAGACCGAGGAGATCGCCGCCCGCGAGATTACGAACACCGCCGGCTGGAACGCCGCCTCCAAGGAGATCGAGGAGATCCAGGCCGCCTGGCGCCGCATCGGCTACGCCACCAAGAAGGACAACCAGAAGATTTACGACCGTTTCCGCGCCGCCTGCGACGCGTTCTTCACCCGCAAGCGCGAGTTCTACTCCGGCATCAAGGACAATATGTCCGAGAACCTGGAGAAGAAGCTCTCCCTGATCGAGCAGGCCGAGGCCCTCAAGACCAGCACGGAGTGGAAGAAGGCCACGGACCAGTTCATCGCCCTGCAGAAGCAGTGGAAGGAGATCGGCGCCGTGCCGCGTAAGAAGTCCGAGGCGCTCTGGAAGCGCTTCCGCGCTGCCTGCGACGAGTACTTCGCCGCGCGTGACGCCAACGCCGGCGGCGAGAACGACTTCTACGGCAACCTCCGCGCGAAGCGCAAGGTGGTCGAGGACATCCAGGCCTACGAGCCCGCGGACGCCGCCGCCAACGAGGCCGCGATGCGCGCCTTCCAGGAGCGCTGGTCGGCCATCGGTCACGTGCCCTTCAAGGAGAAGGACGCCATCGGCCGCGCCTACCGCGACGCGATGCAGGAGAAGTTCCCCGAGTTCGGCGCCCCGCGCGGTGCATCCAACCACGCCGGCCGCGCCCCGCGCAGCCCCAAGGACGCCCTGATCGAGAAGTACAACAAGCTCCAGCAGAACATCACCACCTACGAGAATAACATCGGATTCTTCTCCGCTTCGAAGAACAGCGAGCCGCTGATCCGCCAGATGGAGGAGAGAATCGAGCAAGCCAAGGCCGAGTTGAAGGAATTGGAGGCGCAGATCCGCAAGGCTGAGGAGGGCGAGGCATAATGGACAAGAATTCAGTCATCGGCTTCATCCTGATTGCCGTCATCTTCATCGGTTTCACCGTTTTCCAGACCGGCCAGGCCCGCAAGCGGGCGGAGCTGCAGGCGCAGCTGGATTCCATCTCCCGCGTCGAGTCGCTGGAGCGCCAGCTCGCCGAGGTAGAGTGGTCCGCCGCGCACCCGGACAGCGCGTCCACCGCGCTGGGTGAGACGGCCCCCGTGGCCATCTACAAGGACTCCCTGCTGGAGGCGGCTTCCCGCACTCAGGAGGAGATCGTCACCCTCGAGAACGGCAAGATCAAGGTGGAATTCACCACCCGCGGCGCCCAGCCGTATTCCGTGCAGGTCAAGGACTACAAGAACTACGACAGCACGGACCTCTATATCTTCAAGCCCGGCAAGGCGGAGTATTCGCTCAGCCTGTACGCCGGCGAGGCCATCAATACCAAGGATTTCAACTTCCAGGTGGCGGAGCGGACGGACAGCACCGTGGTGATGCGCCTGCCGTTCGCCGGAGGCGGCTACATCGAGCAGAAGTACACCCTGCACGCGGACAGCTACCAGATGGACAACCTGCTTTCCTTCGTGGGGATGCAGAACGTCATCCCGCGCAACGTCAACATGTTCGACATCGACTTCGACATGACGCTCCCGCGCATGGAGAAGGGCTATAAGAACGAATCCCAGTACTCCAAGCTGGACTACTATTTCGAGGGCGACAAGAAGCCCACGGAGATCGGCCGCGGCCGCAACGCGAGCCGCCGCGTGGACTCGAAGCTGAGCTGGTTCGCTTTCCAGCAGCAGTTCTTCTCCGCGATCGTGCGCGCGCCGCAGGAGTTCGCCTCGGGCGAGCTCGCGGTGAGCTTCTACCCGCAGGAGGACCCGGACCGCAACCTGATGGCCTGCAGCGCGAAGATGCGCGCCGACCTGCCGACCGGCGGCAACGGGAGCATCGCTTTCGAGTTCTACTTCGGTCCGAACCATTTCAAGACCCTGAAAGCCATCGGGCATAAGTTCGAGAAGATCATTCCGCTGGGCGGCTGGCTCGTGGGCTGGTTCACCCGCTACGCGATCATCCCGATGTTCGACTTCTTCCACCGCTTCATTTCCAGCTTCGGCCTGATCATCCTCCTGATGACGCTGGTCATCAAGACCGTGGTCTTCCCGCTGACCTACAAGTCCTACGCTTCTTCCGCCAAGATGAGCGCGCTGAAGCCCGAGCTGGACAAAATCAACGAGAAGTTCCCGCACGCCGACAACCAGCAGGAGATGATGAAGAAGCAGCAGGCCACGATGGAGCTGTACAAGCGGGCGGGCGTGAGCCCGATGGGCGGCTGCCTGCCGACGCTGTTGACGTTCCCGATCCTGTGGGCCATGTTCCGCTTCTTCCCGGCGTCCATCGAGCTGCGCCAGCAGCCGTTCCTGTGGTGCGACGACCTGTCGGCCTATGACGCCTTCATCGATTTCGGCACCCGCGTGCCGCTGATCGGCGACCACATCTCGCTGTTTGCCCTGCTGATGGCCGTCACGATGTGGGGCTACTCCAAGATGACGATGTCCAGCCAGCCGGGCGGCAACGATCCCAACGCCGCGTCGATGCGCTTCATGAGCGTGTGGATGATGCCGATCATGATGTTCTTCATCTGTAACAGCCTCTCTGCCGCGTTGAGCTACTATTATCTGCTTTCGCAGCTGATCGCTATCGTGCAGACCTGGCTGATCCGCAGCTCCATCGACAAGGACGCCATCCTGGCAAAGGTGCGTTCCTCTATGGGCAAGCCGCTGCCGAAGAGCAAGTGGCAGCAGCGCCTCGAGGAAGCGCAGAAGATGCAGGAGCAGCAGATGCGTCAACAGAAGCGCAAATAATGATAGGTGAAAATATCATAGCGATACAAGGACAACTGCCATCAGAGGTCAAACTGGTGGCAGTTTCCAAATTTCACCCCGCCGAGGCCATCCGGGAGGCGTATGCCGCCGGACAGCGCCGCTTCGGCGAGAACCGCCCGCAGGAGTTCGCCGCCAAGGTGGAGGAGCTCAAGGACCTTGACCTGGAGTGGCACTTCATCGGGCATTTACAGACTAACAAACTGAAGCTCGTCCTGCCGTACGCCGACCTCGTACAGTCCGTGGACAGCCAGCACCTGCTGGACGCCATCCAGGACTGGGGCAAGGCGAACGACAAGGTCATCCGCGTGCTGCTGGAGCTGCACATCGGGGCGGAGGAGACCAAGAGCGGCTTCAAGGAGGAGGAGGTCCTGGACATCCTCTTCCGGGCCGAGAAATACAAGAACATCCGCTTCTGCGGCCTGATGGGCATGGCCTCGCATACGGACAACGAGGACGACATCCGCGCGGACTTCGCGCGCATCGCCGACTTCAAGGCCTACCTGGACGACCTCTTCCCGGAGCTCGCCGACTTCAAGGAGCTCTCCATCGGCATGTCCGGCGACTGGAAGATCGCGCTCGACTACGGCGCCACCATCGTCCGTATCGGCACGGCCATTTTCGGAGAAAGACAATACTAGGCTTATGAGAATACTGATAACCAATGACGACGGATACGATGCCAAGGGACTGCATTCCCTGGTGAAGATCCTGCGTCCGTACGGAGAGCTGACGATCGTGGCGCCGAAGCATCCGCAGAGCGGGATGTCGATGGCGGTCACGATGGGCTACAAGCCCATTGCCGTGAAGCACCTGGAGCAGAAGCCGGGCGAGGACTGGTGGTACGTGGACGGTACGCCCGCGAGCTGCGTGAAGTTCGGCCTCGACAACGTGCTCCCTCCGGAGCGGCCGGACCTCGTCGTCAGCGGCATCAACCACGGCAGCAATGCGGCCACCGCCGTCATTTACTCCGGCACCATCGGCGCCGCGATGGAGGGTGCCGTGAACGGTATCCCGTCCATCGGCGTGAGCCTGGACACCTTCAATCCGGATCCTGATTTCTCCGGTGTGGAGACCCTGATGCCGCGCATCCTGGACAAGCTGCTCCCGAAGCTGGAGCTCTGCTACGGCCGCTTCTACAATATCAATTTCCCGCACCGTCCCGCCGAGCGCATCCACGGTGTGCGCGTGGCCCGTATGGGCCGTGCCCACTGGGAGCACGAATACCAGGACTACGGCCGTTTCCTCGACGAGCGCGGCCACGTCCCCTCGGAGGAGGACTGCCGCTATCTGGCCCACCTGGAGCCGGACGAGCAACTCTATGTGATGGCGGGGGATTTCACGGACAACGGGGATAACCCCGAGGACGCCGATCACCTCCTGCTCCAGCAGGGCTACGTGGTGATCACGTGCCACAATATCGACAATACCGACCCGGGCGAATTCGACCGTATATGCGCTATTATCTGATAGCCGGCGAGGCGTCCGGCGACCTGCACGGCAGCAACCTCATCAAAGGGCTGCTCGCCGAGGACCCGGAGGCGGAGTGCCGCTGCCGGGGCGGGGAGCTGATGGAGGCGGCCGGCGCGACGCTCGTGCAGCACTACCGCGACGGCGCCGTGATGCTGCTGGACGTGCTCTTCAAGGCGGGCAAGATCCTGCGGAACCTGCGCGACTGCAAGCGCGACATCGCCGCCTGGCAGCCCGATGTGGTGATCCTGATCGACTATCCTGGTTTCAACATGAAGATCGCGAAATGGTGTCACCAGCGCGGCATCCGCGTCTTCTATTATATCGCCCCCAAGACCTGGGCTTCGCGCGCGGGCCGCAACCGCAAGCTGAAGGCCTGGGTGGACCGGCTCTTCATCGTGTTCCCCTTCGAGGTGCCGTATTTCACGGAGCAGGGGATTCCGTTCACGTACAAAGGCAATCCGCTGCTGGACGCCGTGGACGGCCATGATTACGTGCGCCCCGTGGAAGGGCGCTACATCGCCCTGCTCGCGGGCTCGCGCAAGGATGAAATCCGGCGCATGATGCCGCGGATGATGCAGACCGCGGACCTGCTCGCCGCCCGGCCGGGCTGGGAGGACGTGCGCTTCGTCGTGGCCGGCGCGCCGGCCCGCAGCGAAGCGGACTACGCCCCCTACATCGCCGGCCGGAAGAACGTGGACCTGCTCTTCGGCCGCACTTACGACATTCTCCGCTTCGCGGACGCGGCCGTCGTCAACTCCGGCACGGCCTCGCTGGAGGCGGCGCTGATCGGCACGCCGCAGGTGGTCGTCTGGAGCACGGCCTTCCTGGTGGCCTGGGTCCTGGACAAGGTCCATTTCCTCGACCGCATCCGTTTCATTTCGCTGGGCAACCTGTGCCTGGGGCGGGAAGCGTTCCGCGAGCTGTTGCAGTGGTTCTTTACGCCGGAGTCCGCTTCGGCGGAGGTCATCCGCCTCGTCGAAGATACTCCGTATCGGGAGAAAATGCTCGCGGATTACGCCGAAATCCGCGCGTCGCTCGGCGGCGCAGGGGCCTCCCGCGCCGTTGCCCGCGCGATGATGGAAGAAATTCGCAAAGGGGTTGATTTTCACGAAAAAAAGCGCTAAATTTGCGTCGCTTTTTGGTTAGAAGTAAAATAACATCAATTTATTAACAACTTATAGTTTTAAAATCAAATGGTTAAACTTGGTATTAACGGCTTCGGCCGTATCGGCCGTATGGTCTTCCGCGCTGCGGTTGAGAATTTCTCCAATGACATCCAGGTTGTCGGTATCAACGACCTCCTCGATCCTGACTATCTCGCCTACATGCTCAAGTACGACTCCGTTCACGGTGCGTTCAAGGGTGATGTGAAGGTTGAGGACGGCGCCCTCGTGGTGAACGGCAAGAAGATCCGCGTCACCGCCGAGATGGATCCCGCTAACCTGAAGTGGAACGAGGTCGGCGCTGAGGTCGTCGTCGAGTCCACCGGTTTCTTCCTGACCGACGAGACCGCTCGCAAGCACATCCAGGCCGGTGCCAAGAAGGTGATCATGTCCGCTCCTTCCAAGGACAGCACCCCGATGTTCGTCTATGGTGTGAACCACAAGACCTACGCTGGCCAGGACATCATCTCCAACGCTTCCTGCACCACCAACTGCCTTGCTCCGATGACCAAGGTTCTGAACGACAAGTTCGGTGTCGTCCGCGGCCTCATGACCACGGTCCACGCTGCTACCGCTACCCAGAAGACCGTTGACGGTCCTTCCAAGAAGGATTGGCGCGGTGGCCGCGGTATCCTCGAGAACATCATCCCGTCCTCCACGGGTGCCGCCAAGGCTG